>NZ_SMKI01000089.1 GCF_004348415.1 Streptomyces hainanensis | reverse complement strand
GATGAGCTTGAGCTCGTGCAGGCACTCGAAGTACGCGATCTCCGGCTGGTAGCCGGCCTCCACCAGGGTCTCGAAGCCGGCCTTGACCAGCGCCGCGGTGCCGCCGCAGAGGACCGCCTGCTCGCCGGCACCCGGCGGCGCGGCCGCCGGCGCGGTGGCGTGGCCGTGTCGCCGACCACCTCGCGCGCGGGCACGGTCTGACGATCGACCGCCTGCGGGCCGTGGAGATGGTGCTCGCGGACGGCTCCGTCGTCCGGGCCGACGATTCGGAGAACTCGGACCTGTTCTGGGCTGTTCGGGGGGCGGGCGCGAACTTCGGGATCGTCACTGCCTTCGAGTTCGAGGCCGACGACGTGGGTGCGGTCGCTTTCGCCCGGCTCGCCCAGGACGCGAGCGACGACCCACCGGTCTTCCACGGTGAACCGGTCTCCCGCAGCGGTCTGCTCCGGCACGTGACGCCGCGGTTCGCCGCGGCGGCCGCTCGCGTGATCCGCAGCGGCGCGATCGGATGGTTCCAGCTCCGCTCGGTCGGCGGCGCAGTCGCCGATGTTCCCTCAGGGGCCACTGCCTACGCCCACCGCGACGCGAACTTCTCGCTCGTGGTGATGGGCGGTGCCGACAAGGTGGTCGACAGGGCCTGGGCCCAGCTGAGCCCCTTCCTCGATGGCCTCTACATCAGCTTCGATTCCAGCCTCCGGCCCGAGCGGATCGCCGAGGCCTGGCCCCACGGACCCTCTCGCGTCTGCGGGAGCTGAAGAGCGTCTACGACCCGGATGGCGTGTTCGGCGACAACTTCGCTCTCACACCCGCCGCGAACCACCCTGGAGGAAGCACCCCATGAGCGACTACGGCCACGACCTGTGGTTCGGCAGTTTCATCACCCCCACCGCCCGCCCGCCTCAGGCGCCGGTCGAGCTGGCCCTGACGTCCGAGCGGGCCGGCCTCGACCTGGTCAGCTTCCAGGACCACCCCTACCAGTCGGCGTTCCAGGACACCTGGACCCTGATGTCGTACGTCGCGGCGCGCACCGAACGGATCCGGATCAGCGGCAACGTGCTGAGTCTCCCGCTGCGTCCCCCGGCCGTGCTGGCCCGCGCCGCCGCGAGCCTGGACCGGCTCACCGGCGGGCGAGTCGAACTGGGTCTCGGCGCGGGCGCGTTCTGGGACGGCATCGTCGCGATGGGAGGCCGCCGACTCGAGCCGGCCCAGGCCGTGCGGGCGGTGGAGGAGGCCGTGGAGGTGATCCGGGGGCTGTGGGCCACCGACGAGACCGGCCCTCTCCGCGTCAAAGGGGAGTTCCACACCGTCACCGGCGCGAAGCGAGGTCCGGCGCCCGCCCACCGAATCCCGATCCGCATCGGTGCCTACAAGCCGCGCATGCTCCGGCTGACGGGCCGGATCGCCGACGGTTGGCTGCCCTCCCTGGGCTTCCTACCCGACGGCCCCGCATCGCTCCACGCGATGAACGAGCACATCGACGAGGCCGCCTCCGCCGCCGGCCGCGAGCCCGCAGCGGTCAGCCGCCTGCTCAACCTGAGCGGCCGATTCACGTCCGGCGCCGGCGGCGGGCTGTTCGAGGGGGCTCCCGGCGACTGGGCCGAACAGATCGCCGACCTCGCCCTGCGGTACGGCGTGTCCGGGTTCATCCTCGCCTCGGACGAGCCTGCCGACCTGAACCTCTTCGGTCACGAGGTCGCGCCACGCGCCCGCGAACTCGTCCAGTCCGAACGCGTGACGTGATGCGGTTGGCGCAGGGCTGGCACGGTGATGGACCCCCGGCAGCCGCAGCGGGGGCGGAGTTGTTCGGACGCCGCGAGGAGACCGCGGTTCTCGACGGGCTTCTCTCGCAGGCCCGCGGCGGGAGCGGCGGCGCGCTCGTGTTGTGGGGCGAGCCGGGTATCGGCAAGTCGGCTCTGCTTCGCTACGTGCGCGGCCAGGCCGCGGACTTCGTCCGGCTGAGCCACTCGGCGACCCGGCCCGAGTCGGACCTGGCTTTCGCTGGGCTGCACGGGCTGCTGCGGCCGCTGGCCGATCGTGTCGAGTTGCTGGCGACCGCCCAGGCCGCCGCTGTGCGTGCCGCGCTCGGGCTGAGCGGTGAGCCGACGGACCGCCTGGTGGTCGGGGCGGCTGTGCTGTCGCTGCTCTGCGGGCTCGCCGAGCGGCAGCCTGTGCTCGTCGTGGTGGACGACGGGCAGTGGCTCGACGAGGCCACCGCGCTGTGCCTGGGGTTCGTTGCTCGACGCGTGGGGGCACATCCCGTGGTGGTCGTGCTTGCCGATCACAGCGATCCGGCCGCCCGGCCCTGGGAAGGTGTGGCCGACGTGCGGGTCGACGGCCTGAGCGACGAGAGCGCGCGGCGGCTTCTGGCGACCATGGCGCCGCTCACCGACAAGGCGACGACGCGGAACATGGTCCGGGAGGCCGGGGGCAACCCCTTGGCACTGCACGAACTGGCCGCGCTCGGGGGTGAACTCGACGACGCCGAGCATCGCCGGAAGCGAGGACGGCCGCCCGTCGGGCCGCGCCTGCGGCGCGCTTTCCGTGCCGGGATCGAGGCCCTGAGCCCGCCGGCGCAGTTGCTGACCGTGCTCGCGGCAGCCGAGGAACACGGCGACCGGCTCACGGTGCGGCGTGCCGGCCGTGCGTCGGGTGCCGGCGACGCCGCCTGGGAAGAGGTGACCAACGCGGGCCTGCTCCACGTGGCGGGCAACCGCGTCGGTTTTCGGCACCCCGTCGTGAGCAGAGCCGTCTACGAGGGCTGCGGTGCCGCGACGAGGCGCCGGGCTCACCGCGCCTTGGCCGCCACGATGCCGGACGAGGCGGAGGAGCGCGCATGGCATCTCGCCGCCATGGCCCATGACCGCGACGAGAACGTCGCGAGGTTCCTCGAACGGACCGCGGCCCGTTCCCGGCTCCGCGGGGCCACGAAGGCGGCGGCACGGGCGTGGTGGCGGGCCGCCGAACTGTCGGCCGCACCGATCGACGCTTCACAACGCCTTGCCGAGGCGGCCAGGGCTTTCTGGGACGCGGGGTGGGCGGCCACGGCGGAGCGCCTGCTCGATGACGCGGAACGGCTGGCCCCCGGTGCTCACGTCGCTCGGCGGAGCCGGGGTCTGCGGGGGATCATCGAGTTCGCCAGCGGCATGCCCGAGATGGCGCACCACTTCCTGATCACCGACATGAAGCGCGTCTCGGAACCGGGAACGGCGCTGGAACTGGGCACGCTGGCCATGCGCGCCGCCTGGTCGGTCGGACGCGGCGACCTGCGGGACGAAGCGCTGGAGCTGCTGCTCGAAGGCGACGTCGAGGGCCGGACCGGATTACCCGGAACGCTGGCCTGGTGGAGCGACGACGTGTCTGCCGACGCGGCGCCGGCAGACACCCCTGACGCCGGCGATGCCGCCGCGCGGGCCCGTACGACCATCCTGCCGTTGCTGCCACCGACACCCCTCGCCCTGGCCTGGGGGATCGACAAGCCGATGGCGGATGCGCTGCGCCGCCGGTTACCGCACCTGCGGCGGCGCGGCGAGCGCGCTCGACTCGCCGTCGCCCTGGCCCAGACCGCGATGCTCGACAACGCTGCCGGCCGCTGGCCGCAATCAGAGTCCTCGGCCACGGAGGGACTGCGGCTGGCCCAGGACCTGGGCGCCGACCACATCGCCTCCCACTGCCGCACCAGCCTGGGCTGGCTCGCCGCCGCGCGTGGTGACGAGCGCGCCGTCGCGGAGGCCACCGCCAGGACTCTGGAGACGTCACTCCCCCAGGGCGTCCGCGCGCTGAGCGCCGCCGCGTACTGGAACCGCGGTATGGCGTCGCTGTTCCACGAGCGTCCCGAAGAAGCACTGGACATCCTGGTGCGCCTGACCGAGCCGGGCCATGGCGCGGAGCACCCGACCTTCGCGCTCCTGGCCGCTCTCGACACGGCCGAGGCCGCCGTGCGCGTCGGAAGGAACGATCTCGCGGACGAACGGGTACGGATGCTCGAAGCCTGGGTGCGGCGCACCGGAGCGCCATGGGCCCGCTGTGCCGCACATGTCACGCGCGCGCTCCTCGCAGGCCCGTGCGCCGAGGGTGCCTTCCGGGCCGCGCTCGACGTGCCGGGTGCCCGATCACACCCGCTGCTCTACGCGCGCGCTCAGTTGTCCTACGGCGAGTGGTTGCGACGGGGCCGCCGGCGGACCGATGCGCGCGTCCAGATCGGGGGCGCCATCGAGGCGTTCGACCGGCTCGGTGCCGAGCCGCTGCACAAACGCGCGCGGCGCGAGCAGGACCTCACCGGAGCGCCGGGACGCCGGGGTGGCTCGGACACCAGGGCGATGAACCGGCTCACCGCCCAGGAACAGCGAGTCGCCCAGCTGGCCGCCGAACAGCTGACGAATCGCGAGATCGGCGTACAGCTGCGGATCAGCCACCGCACCGTGGGCCACCACCTCGGGAACGTGTTCGCCAAGCTCGGCATCAACACGCGAACCGAGCTGAGCCGCATCCACGCCGGTTCCGAGCCGCCGTGAGCGGAGGAAGGCCGCGATGGGGCGGCCGACGTCACCTGAGCGGGCCGTACTCCCGGTCTCTCTGATCGGCAACGGTCTTCTGGGGCCGGCGCTCAGCGCTTGGCCGCTGCTGGCGCGGGTGCCGACTCAGCGGGACAGTTCCATCGTCTGACGCAGCAGTTCCAGGGCCTGGTCCACGCCTTGGTCGGCCAGGTGGACGAAGTCGACGAAGACGTGGTCGACGTCGGTCTCGTCTCCCGTACGGAGGATGATGTCCGCGATCTCCGGCACGGTCGACTCGGTGGTGGGGTTGATCCTCAGGATGGCGTCGATGCCGGCCGGGTCGCGGCCCTCGGCCTCGGCGATGCGGCGGACTTCCCGCAGCGGTTGGTTGATCACGGTGGCAGGGTCGAACGCGGAACCCCGAACGGGCACCGCGACGGGAAGTACGCCGTCCGCGCGGCGGGCCGCCCGGCGTTGGGAGGCCGGGGCGAAGCCGGACAGGTAGATCGGGGGCCGGGGGCGCTGGAGCGGCTTGGGCCCGATGTGGGCGGCGGGGAAGGCGTAGTGCCTGCCCTCGTGTCGCGCGACGGGCTCGGTGGTCCACACGGCTTCCAGCACGTCCAGACACTCGTCCAGCCGCGCGCCCCACTCCTGCCAGGGAACGCCCACGCCCTGGTACTCCTCGGGAGACCAGCCGGTTCCGAGGCCGGGAATGAGACGTCCCCCGCTCACCACGTCGACACCGGTCAGCGACCGGGCGAGTAGCAAGGGGGAGTACCAGGGTGCGATGAGTGTGGATGTGCCCAGCAGCACTCGTTCGGTGACGCTCGCGGCAACGCTCAGCGCCACGAACGGGTCGAGCATGGTGCGCAGCTGCCACGGAATCGTGTCCGTGCCCATGTAGCCCACGCTCGGATTCACGGCGGCCAGTACGCGGTCACCGACCCACAGGCTGTCGGCACCGAGTTCCTCGGCCTGTCGGGCGAAGCCGGCGAGCTTGTCGAGCTGGTCGGACATCGCGCCGTACTGAGGAAGCGAGAAACCGATGTGCATGCGAACTCCCAGGTATACATGGGTCATTTGCTCGCACCGTTCAGAACGGTGTCAGGTCAGGAAGACCGGAGGGTTCTCGCCCCGCAGGCGGTAGTCGGGTCGGGGCCGTTCGAGGCGGATCGATTCCAGCACGGTGTACGCGTGGTACTTGGTCTGGGTGGTGGCTCCCGCCAGCCGTTCCCACCAGAGCCGGCCGTCGCTCGTCTCCTTCTCGAGGACGTGGCGGGTGGTGTAGTTCGCCATGGAACTGATCCAGTTCTCGGTACCGACGAAGATCCTGTCCCAGCCGGTGCCGGTCACGATGTCGGCGAGCGCATCCGAGCGGCTGAACCGCTCGACCGCCGTGGTCGCCCCCTCGAGCACGTCGGCGAAGTACTCCACGCACAGCTTCACCTGCTCGTAGGTGCCGTAATGCATGTGGTGCCCACCGACGAAGTAGTCGAAGTCGTATGCGAGGATCTGGGACTGCGCCTCGTACCAGCCGGAGATGTTCTGCGAGGCGTCGCAGTGCATGAACGTGACGCTTCCCGGACTGACGATGTCCACGGCTGTGAGCACCTTCTGCTGGGGTGCGTAGACGAAGATGTTGCCGGGGCAGTGGTTCTCTCCCTTGTAGGAGAGCTGCAGGCTCACGCCGCCCACTTCGAGAACGAGTTCGTCGTCGAACGTCCTCGTCGGCAGGGGACGCTTCGGGTCGGGGAAGCGCTCCAGGAGTTCCTTGGTGATGCGGTGGGCGACGATCTCGACGTCGGGACCGAACACGGAGGCCGCGCCGATGTGATCGGCGTGCCAGTGGCTGTAGATGACGTGGGTCACCGGTTGGTCGGTGACGTCCTCGATCGCCGCCAGCATGTTCTCGCCCAGTGTCGGAGGCGCGTCGATCGCGACCACGCCCTCCTCGGTCACCACGAACGCGGCGTCGTAGCCGGCACTGGTGACCCAGTAGAAGCCGCCGCGCAGTTCTTCAACGTGGTAGCCGTACTTCTGGAAGTGCTCGCTTCGGAAATACGGGGGGTAGTACCCCTCGGGGTCCGACGGGTCGTCCGCCCCCGCGCGAGGGAATCCGTAGTGGTCGATCCCGTAGAAACTCGGGGTTTCTTCGACGCTGATGGGTATCTGACTGCTCTGGCACATCGACGGGACGCCTCTCTGTGTTCTTGGAAATCTGTCGAACGGGTGGTCTATCCCGGTGACGTGAATCGAAGGATCGCCTTGGTGACGCGGCCTGAGCCCGCATCCTCGAACGCGGTGTTGATGTCGGCGAAGTCGTAGAAGGACAGCAGTCTGTCGATGGGAAACCGGCCCGCTCGATAGAGCTGGGCAAGATCGTTGATCAGTAGCGACGAGATGGCGTCTCCCTGGATGATGCCCTGAAGCGACTGGCCGAGCGTGAGCCGGCCGGCGTCGAGCATGGCGCCCGCTCCTTCGTGGAACGCCACGAAGCCGAATCGGCCCAGCGGTGCCAGGGCGCCGACCCCGGCGTCGAGGTTCTCCGCGCGGCCGCTCGTGTCGAGGACGTACTCCGGACCGCGCTCGTCGACGGCGCGGAGCGCGCCGGTCAGATCCTCGACCTTCCCGGGGTTGACGAGGTGCGTCGCTCCGAGATCGCGGGCCAGTTCGAGGCGGTCGGCGTCGACGTCGACGGCGACGATGGTGGTAGCACCCGCGACATGTGCCGCCATGACCGCCGCCAGGCCCACCGCGCCCACGCCGAAGACCGCGAAGGACGCCCCCGCCGGAACAGCGAGGGCCTTGAGCACGGCCCCCGCGCCCGTCTGCAACCCGCACCCCAGCGGCGCCAGGACGTCGAGGGGCAGATCGCGGGGGACCTTGATCGTGTTCCGTTGGTGGGTCAGGGCGTGGGTGGAGAACGAGGACTGGCCGAAGAAGTGACCGTGCGGCTCGGTACCGTGGGCGACGTGGAGACCGTTCGAGCCGTCCAGACGGGCACCCGCGAAGTTGGCCGCCCAGACGTTGTCACAGTAGGCCGCGTGAGAGGACATGCACGGCTTGCAGCGGCCGCACGAGTGGTAGGAGAGGACGACGTGGTCACCGGGCTCGACGGTGGTGACAGCGGCCCCCACGCGTTCGACGACTCCTCCTCCCTCGTGCCCCAGCACCACCGGCAGCGGCGTCGCCATCCGCCGCGCCCGCACGTGAGCATCGGTCGCGCATATTCCGGTCGCGACCATGCGAACGAGTACCTCGTCGGGCCGCGGGTCCTCGATCTCGATGTCGCGGAATTCGAAGGGCCCGTCCCGCGCTTCGAGAACGGCGGCGCGCGCGGAGGTGGTCATACGTCGTGAGCCTGCCGCGAAGCGCCGCGAGCGCCATGGTGACAAGGGACTGAAATCATCAACGACTCCCTGATAGGGGTTGTGGGCCTCAGGAACCCTTCAGCGGGTCCGAACCTATGTCGGCTGCCGGTCATCGCGGATCGGTCGCCGTATCCGTCACGGCCCGGCTCTCGAAGGCGTCTCCGTCGGCTGTCCGTGCATCTCCGGCAGTGGTGCACGGTGCCGCGGGGTGTGGTGGCGTCACTGCCGGACGCCGGTCCGCGCGGCTTGTTCGACTCGGGCGACGAGTCGGCTGTTGTGGGCGGCGTGCTGAAATCCCGGGGTGTGGTGGGTGCCGTTCGTGATGTCGCGGGCCAGGCTGGCGTAGACCTCGCCGACGTTGAGGGAAGCGCCCGTCCAGATGTCGGCGGCGGTGGGGCCTGTGCCGGTGGCGACGAGGCTGTCGGGCGCGGTGAAGTCGACGCTCGACGAGAGGGTGAGGTCGCCGACCTGAACGCCTGCGGGGTGGTCGCCGGTCAACTTCAGCCAGCCCTCCGAACCGCGTACTTCCAGGCTGAAGTGGGCGTCGGGGGCGGGTACGCCCGCCAGGATCTGCACTCCGACCGGCGCCCCCGAGGAGGTCTTGGCGATGGCGTCGAGGTGATCCGGGACCTCGCGGACGGAGATCGCGCCGGTGTCCACCAACTTCACCTGTGGCCAGAGGAGTTCGGTGCGGGCGTCGATTTCGGTGATGTCGCCGAGAACGGCTTCGACGACATCCAGGACGTGGCCCGCGGCGATGGTGAGGAAGCCGGCTCCGGACGCTGCCTTGTCGAAGTACTCGTACGCGCTCACCGACTCCGGGCCGTTGCCGAAGGTCGTCGCGGCGACTCGTGCCGAGAGCAGCCGCCCGAGCCGGCCGTGAGCGATGATCTCCGCCGCACGGCGTACCGAGGGGTTGAGCCGGCCCTGCAGGCCGATCGCGGTGTGCAGTGAGCCGGCCGCGTCAGCCATCTCTTCCGTCTGCGCGACCGTCGCGCCCAGCGGCGACTCCGCATACACGGCCTTGTTCGCCGCGAGGGCCGCCAGGACGAGTTCGCGGTGAGCCGGGACCTTCACCGCGACGGTGACGAGGTCGATCGAAGGGTCACCGATGAGCTCGTAGGGGTCCGCGAACCAACGCTCGGCGCCGAACGCCTCGGCAGCGCCGCGCGCGCTCTCCTCGTGCCGCGTCGCCACACCGGCCAGGTGGAAGTCGGGCTGCGCCGCCAGCGCGGGTATGTGCGATGCTCCCGCCCAACTCGCCTTCGTGTCCGCGCCGATGATGCCGACACGAATGAGATTGCTTGACATGACGTGGTGTTCTCTTTCTTTCGCTGCGGCAAGACGGGGTTTGATTCGCCCGGTTCGCCGCTTGATGTCCGGGCTCGACGTGCTCACTCGGCGGATGACGTGGGGCGAATCAGCGGATTCGCGCTTCTCTCACTGGTCGATGGCGGCCATGTCGGGCTCGGCATGGCGTTCGCCGTACGCCGGTGTCAGGTTGTTCAGGCGGGTGATCTGGCCTGGGGTGAGTCGGATGCCGTCGGCGGCGCTGTTCTCCTCGAGGCGGTCGATACGTCTCGTCCCCGGAATGGGCGCGACGCCGTCTCCTTGCGCGAGCAGCCAGGCCAGCGCGACCTGCGCGGGCGTGGCCTCGACTTCGTCGGCGACCTCGCGTACCTGGTCGACGATGCGCAGGTTGCGGGTGAGGTTGTCGCCGGTGAACCGGGGATTGGTGCGACGCCAGTCGGCGGCGTCCAGGCCGTCCAGGGTGCGGATGTCACCGGCGAGAAAGCCGTGTCCCAGCGGTGAATAGGGAACCAGTCCGATGCCGAACTCGCGCAGCGTGGGCAGCACTTCGGCCTCGGGGTCTCGTGTCCACAGCGAGTACTCGCTCTGGACAGCGGCCACCGGATGGACCGCATGGGCCCGGCGGATGGTCCCCGCTGCCGCCTCCGACAGTCCGATGTGGAGGACCTTGCCCGCCTCCACCAGCCCACTCAGCGCTCCCACCGTCTCCTCGATGGGAGTGCCGGGGTCGACCCGGTGCTGGTAGTAGAGGTCGATGTGGTCGGTTCCGAGCCGGCGCAGTGAGCCGTCGACAGCCGTGCGAATGTTGGCGGGGGTGCTGTCCGGACCCGGCCGGCCGGTGTGGGAGACGAGGCCGAACTTGGTGGCGAGAACGACTTCGTCCCGGCGGCCCTTGATCGCGCGACCCACCAGTTCCTCGTTGACGTAGGGCCCGTACACCTCGGCGGTGTCCAGATGGGTGACACCGAGGTCGACGGCGCGACGAATGGTGCGGATCGACTCGGCTTCGTCCCGACCGGCGCCGGTGTAGTACGCCGACATCCCCATGACTCCCAGGCCGATGGGCGAGACATCGAGCCTGCCGAGCGACGTGGACCGCATCTGTTGTCCTTTCCTGGATCTGTCCGCCGGCCCTGCGTGTCCGCGTGGGGGCAGAGGCCTCAGCGCCGCGGAAGGGCGCGTAACGGCGCCGATGGCACATTGCGCCGCCATCGGTTACGCACCCGGTCGACAGCGGAGCGAACTTGACGCGTCAAGTTCTACCTCTTCGAACTTGACGCGTCAATAAGTGCGTCTAGGATGTCCTCATGGCGAGCACGGCAGATGACACGAACGGCCAGCGCCGCCCGCGTCCACGGAACGGGGCGACACCCGAGGCGACGGCGCTCGGCGAAGAAGGCTCCGGCTTGAGGAAGTCCACTGGTCCGACTGCCGAGACGCGATGGCTGAACAGCGACGAGCTGGCGGCGTGGCTGGCCAACTCCGCGATCATGATCAGCCTGCCGGCCGCGCTGGACGCGCGAATGCAGCGCGAGGCTCAGCTGACCTTCTTCGAGTACATGGTGCTCTCGGTCCTCTCCGAACAGCCGGCTCGCACCATGCAGATGAGCGCCCTGGCCGCGCGAACGGCGGCGTCGCTGTCGAGGCTGTCCCATGTCGTCGGTCGGCTTGAGAAGCGCGAACTGCTCGCACGGAACCGGATCCCTGGTTCCGGAAGGCGCACCGCCGCGACGCTGACCGAGGCCGGTTTCGAGGTGGTCGTGGCAGCGGCGCCGGGACACGTCGCCGCAGTCCGCGAGTACCTGATCGATGATCTCGAACCCCAAGATCTGGTGGCACTGCGCCGCATCGGTGCCGCAGTGGACGCGGCCATCAAGCGCGAGCAACCCGACGCGGGTTCTGCGGCTTCGCCTCCGCCCGAGGCGCCGACCATCAACAGCGGACCGAGGCGTACCGCGGACTGATGGAAGAGCGGCGCCACGCGGTCCGTCGGCACGTCCGCGGCGCGGGCCTCGGCGTTCAGGCTCCTGTGGGGGTCGTGATCATTCGGTCGGTGGAACACTCGTGTGGCGAGGCGTGAACTGAGCGATGACGAATGGGCGTTGGTGGAGCCGTTGCTTCCGACAGGCGCCCACGGCCCGTATCCCGGTCTCCTGGAGGGCGCGACGAACCACAGCACGCTCGAACCCTGTTCCCGCCGGACGGGGCCTAGCGGTCCCGGGTGCGGGGGCCGGCGTACTGCTGGGGGGTGACGGGCTCGGCCCACGTGGTTTCCGGGGTGCCGTCGCCGGTGGTCTCCCACAGGGCGATGTGCTCCATGAACCGGTCGGGGGCCGCGCCGTGCCAGTGTTCCTCGGCCGGCGGGCAGCTGACGGTGTCGCCGGGGTGGGCTTCGAGGACGGTGCCGTCGCGGGTGCCGACCAGGGCGGTCCCGGAGACGACGTGCAGGGTCTGGCCCACGGCGTGGGAGTGCCAGTTGGTGCGGGCGCCCGGGGAGAAGCGGACCAGGTTCGCTCGCATCCGGGACGGCTCCTGGCCGGCGACGATGACGTCCCACCAGACGTCGCCGGTGAACCAGTCGGCCGGCGCCTTGCTGGTGGGCTGCCGTGTGACGAACTCCATGAGAATGCCTTTCAGGTGCTTTCCGCGCGACGTACCCGGGGCCGCACAGCCACAGGACCGCCTGGGCGAACTCGTCCGCGGTGCCCAGGCGGTTGCCGGGCTGGTCGGCCTCGGCCTCGGCGCGGTCGAGCTCTCCCTTGGCGATCATGTCGCCGACCACGGGGGTGTCGATGGTGCCCGGGCAGACGGCGTTGATGCGGATGCCACGCGGCGCGTACTCCGGGGCGGCGCTGCCCGTCAGGCAGATCACGCCGTGCCTGGAGGCGCGGGAGGAGGCGCGGCCGGGATGCCGACGAGGCCGCCGAGGGAGGAGCAGTCGACGATCGCGCCGCTGTTCCGGGTGCGCGTGTGGCGCAGTTCGCGCTTCGTGCCGGCCCGGACCCCGCGCGCCGCCTGTCGCGGCGACGCGCGTCAGGGCTTGAGGAGGGTCTTGATCGCGCGGCGCTCGTCCATGGCCAGGTAGCCTTCGGCGACCTGGCCAAGGGGCAGGGTGAGGTCGAAGACCTCGCCGGGGTTGATCCGCCCCGACACGACCCGGTCGATGAGGTCGGGCAGGTAGCGGCGCACCGGGGCGGGGCCGCCGCGGAGGCCGACGTAGGAGAAGAACAGTTCCTGTCCGTCGACCGCGACGTCGTGGGGGACGCCGACGAAGCCGACGTTCCCGCCGGGACGCGCGGAGTGCAGGGCCTGCCGCATGGCCTCGGCGGTGCCCACGCACTCCAGCACCGCGTCGGCGCCGATCCCGTCGGTGAGGTCCCTGATCCGCCGGACGCCGTCGTCCCCACGCTCGGTGACGATGTCGGTGGCGCCGAACCGCAGGGCGAGGTTCTGGCGGGACTCGTGGCGGCTCATCGCGATGACGCGCTCCGCGCCCAGTTCCTTCGCCGCGATCACCGCGCACAGGCCCACCGCGCCGTCACCGACCACGACGACGGTCGAGCCCGGCCTGACCTCGGCGGCTTCGGCGGCCCACCAGCCGGTGCCCATCACGTCGGAGACGGCCAGCAGGCTCGGCCACAGTTCCTCGGCCGGGATCCCGTCGGTGGCGACCAGGGTGCCCTGGGCGTTGGGTATGCGGACGTAGTCGGCCTGGCAGGTGCTCATGAACTCGCGGTTCAGGCAGTTGGACGGGAAGCCGTTGCGGCAGTTGGCGCAGGTGTTGTCCGAGGTGGCGAACGAGCCGATCACGAACTGGCCCGGCCGGACGGCGGTGACCTCGCTGCCGACCTCCTCCACGAAGCCGACGTACTCGTGCCCCATGGGGTGTGCCTCGCCGACCGGCTCCAGGCCGCGGTAGGGCCACAGGTCGGAGCCGCAGACACAGGTGACGGCCGTCCGGATGATCGCGTCGGTGGGCCGGATGATCTTCGGGTCGTCGAGCGTCTCGATCCGGACGTCGCCGGGGGCGTGGATCACTGCTCCGCGCATGTGGGTGTTCCTTACGTGGCGGGGCGCGTGGCACCGGATGGGTGTACCGGCGGGCGCCCACTGCGGTTGCGGACCGGTTGCGGACCGGTCGCGGACGGCGAGCCGCCGGCCGCGAACCGGAGGTGGCCTCCTCGCCCGGCCGACGTCGTCGGGGACGGAGGAGAAGCGCCACGGCCCCCAGGTAACCCGCTCCCGGCGCCCCCGGCGAGTCATCGCTGGAGGGTGTACCGGCGGTACATCCCTACGGCGGCGCGCGGGACGTACCGTCGGGGGTGTGGGCAACCGTGAAGACGTCCGAGAGTTCCTCACCTCGCGGCGCGCGAAGATCACCCCGGAGCAGGCCGGGCTGCCGTCCGGCGCGAGGCGGCGCGTCCCCGGCCTGCGCAGGAGCGAGGTCGCCGCGCTCGCCGACATGAGTGTCGAGTACTACGCCAAGCTCGAACGCGGCAGCCTCGCCGGCGTCTCCCCCACCGTCCTCGAAGCCGTCGCCCGCGCCCTGCGGCTCGACGACGCCGAGCGCGCCCACCTCCTCCGGCTGGCGCAGGCCGCGGACGGCTCCGACGCCCTCGCCAGGACCCGCCACCGCAGCACCCGGCAGTGGACACCGCACCGCAGCCTGCGGTGGACCCTGGACGCCATCACCGCCGCGCCCGCCTTCGTCCGCAACGGCCGGATGGACCTGCTGGCGGCGAACCCGCTCGGGCACGCCTTCTACAGCGACGTCCACGCCTCCCCGGACAACCGGGCCAACCTCGCCCGCTTCCAGTTCCTCGACCCCGCCGCCCGCCGCTTCTACCCCGACTGGGACCGCGCCGCCGACATCACCGTCGCGATCCTGCGCACCGAGGCCGGCCGCGACCCCTACGACCGGGGTCTGCACGACCTCGTCGGCGAGGTGGCCACCCGCAGCGACGAGTTCCGCACCCGCTGGGGCGCCCACGACGTCCGCCACCACGGCACGGGCACCAAGCGCTTCCGCCACCGGATCGTCGGCGAACTCACCCTCGCCTACGAAGGCCTCGAACTGGCGGCGGAACCCGGCCTCACCCTCACCGTCTACACCGCGGAACCCGGCTCGTCCTCCGAGGAGGGACTGCGCCTGCTCGCCTCCTGGGCCGCCACCCGGTCCGGTCAGTAGCCGATCAGTCAGTAGCCGACCTGGAACGTCGCGTCCGCCCGGTCGGTGGCGGGTGAGCTCGCGCTCAGCGGGTCGGTGCGCAGCAGGTAGTCGGCGTGCCGCAGGTACCGGTCGGGGAAGTTGTGGGAGCGGAAGGAGGTCCAGGAGGCGTCGGCGAGCCCGGGGACGCGGTGGAAGGTGGCGTCGGCGGCGAAGACGGCGGTGCCGTCGTTCGGGTCCAGGCGGATCACGTGGTCGAAGTGGCGCAGGAAGCGGCCGGGGTAGTTCACCGACTCGAACGAGACCGCGCCGGCGTCCGCGAGGCCGGCGACGAGCCGCCACTGGGAGTCCTGGTAGGGGTCGAAGGGATAGGGGTCGACGCGCCCCGCCAGGTCGCGGTGCCTGATCAGGTGGTCGGGCAGGTTGTGGGACCTGATGCGGCGCCATGCGGGCGTGCCCCAGCGGGCGACCAGGTTGTCGTGTTCGGCGAGGGTGAGGGGGCAGATCGTGGCGTGCTTCGCGTTGAGCGGCTGGGTGTAGTCGAACTTGCCGACGGGCGTCCAGCCGTCCCTGGTGATGTCGTCGCTGGCCCAGACGTACAGCTCGCCGTTGACCGGGCTGAAGGAGTCGCCCCAGAGGTACCAGCGGTCGCGGGTGTTGTCCTTGTGGACGATGGGGGCCTCGATGGCGCCGCTGATCACGCCGGCGGTGTAGGTGCCGCTGTCGAAGCTGCGGGGCTGGAGGGTCGCCGAACGGGCGCCGTACAGGCGGCCGTTGGCGAGGTTCTTGTAGTAGAGGTAGTTGCCGTTCGGGGTGGTGTGCATGGTGGCGTCGAGCACGCCGAAGCCCGGGTAGAAGAACTCCTGGGCGGCGCTCACGGTGCGGAAGTCGCTGGTGTAGTTCACCCAGAACGAGTCGCGGCCGTCGATGTTGGCCGAGTAGAGGATGCCGTACTGGCCTCGGGAACCGTCCCAGAACGCCTCCGGGGCCCAGGTGTGGGCGGTCCTGTCGTGCAGTCGCAGCCGCCGGTAGCCGGTGAAGGAGCGCAGGTCGACCGAGTCCCAGGCGTGGATGTACTGGTTGTTCTGGCCGAAGTCGGTGCCGTTCAGGTCGGTGGCGAGGACGATGAAGGTGCCGTCCTGCCTGCGCATGATGAAGGGGTCGCGCAGCCCGCCGGTGCCGGCGGTGGGGATGGCCACGGGCTGGTTCTGGTTCAGCGGGACCCAGTTGAGGCCGTCCCGGCTGGCGGCCAGGTGCAGGGCGTACCGGGCGCCCACCATGGTGGGCGATTCGGTGAAGTAGCCCATCACGTACCCGTCGTAGGTCGCGGCGGCGGCCGTTCTCGCGGTCAGTGCCGGGAATCCGACGGTGGCCAGGGCCAGGGTCGCGGCTCCCTGGGTGAGTAAGGTGCGTCGACTCCGCATGAGCGTCCACTTTCTCGAGGGGATGGACACGAACCGGTACCGGGTTGCCCGGTGACGGCCGGGCAGGGGGCCACGAGGGCCGTTGCGGGGCGTGCGAGGGCACGGCGGTGGGGTGGCGGGGATCCGTACCGACGCATGGGGCAACGTCCGGGATATCGGACGGCGTTCATCGATTCGAACGGAGCGTAGGGGTGGGTCCTGCGGGTGTCAACGTGCCCGACCCCCTGTGCGCACGGACTCCCGGCGGGGCGGCGGCCGGCGCTCTAGGATCTGCGCCGTGATCGCCGGCCGGGAGGCCGGTCGCGAGGGAGAGGACGGGGGATCCTGCGTGCGGGATGTGGTGCGGGATGTCGTGCGGGAGTCGGCGTCGGCCGGCCGGCTGGTGGTGTGGGAGGAGTCCGCGCGGGACGGCGCACAGGCCAAGACCCTGATGCCGGGCGGGTTCCGGGTGCGGCTGGCGCGGGAGCACGGCGCGGTCTTCGGCGCGGACGGGCCACGTCACGTGGTGTTCGCGGCCGGCTTCCCCGCCGTGTGCGCCGAGGAGTTCGAGGCGGTGCGGCAGGTCGCTGTGGAGGCGGAGGGACACGTCAGCGTCGCGGCCGTGTGCCGCGGCACCAGGGCCGACGTCCGGCAGGCCGTCACGTCGGTGCGCGGCAGCGCGCACGCCCGGGTGATGGTGGTGGTGCCGGCTTCCGACGCGATGGCGGGCGTGATGGTCCACCAGGACGCCCGCGCCGCGCTCGCGCACGGCACCGAGCTGGTCAAGGCCGCCCGCGACCTGGACGACGGGGTCGCCGTCGACGTCTGCCTGGCCGACGCCTCCCGGGCCCACCACCCGCTGATGGCCGACGCCGCCGAGGAGTTGACCGCCGCCGGCGCCGGCACGGTGATCCTGGCCGACACCGTCGGCCGGCAACTTCCCATCGAGGCCGCCGAGATGTTCGCCCGCGTCGGCGCCGCCGCGCCGAACACCGTGCTCGGCTCGCACCTGCACAACGACCTCGGCCTCGGACTGGCCAACACCCTCCAGGCCCTCCGGGCCGGAGTGCGGGTGATCTCCAGCTCGTGGCTCGGCCTCGCGGAGCGCTCCGGCATGGTCGCCACCGAGCAGGTGCTGTTCCTGCTGGCCCACCACCCGGAGCGCGCCGCCACCCTGCTCGGCGCCTCCCCCGGGGCGGACCTGTGGTGGCGGGCGCCCGACCTGACCAGGCTGCCCACCATCGCCGCCCTGGTCTCCGAGCAGACCGGCGTGCCGTTGACGGTGACCACCCCGATCGTGGGCACCGGCGTCGGCACCCTCTCCACCGGCACCCCCTTCGTCGCCCCCGACCTCTTCCAGCCCTACGACCCGAAGACCCTCCTGGGCGTCGAACCGACCGTCGTGCTCACCCAGTTGGCCAGCGGTCGCGTCGTCACCGCCGTCGCCGCCCGGCTCGGCCACCGCCTCGACGCCGCCCAGGCCAGGGCCGCCACGGCCTGGATCAAGACCCGGGCCTTCACCGCCGGCCGCGCCACCGTCGACGAGGACGCCTTCGCCGCCTACCTCGACGGCCTCACCCGGCACCGTGCCGAGGGAACCCCGTGAACCGGGCCACCAGCGACACCGCCGCCGTCCGCCGCGCCCTCGCCGGGGGCCTGGCCGTCGTGCTGCCCAACCCCGCGCCGCTCACCTGCGTCGTCGCCGGCACCCGGCCCGCCGCCGTCAACACCGCCAAGGAACGGCCCGCCGACCAGGCCGTGGCCCTGTGGGCCCACCACCCCGCCACCCTCGACCGGCTGACCGACCACCTCGAACTCGGCCCCGACGCACACCGGTTCGCCCGCCGGCTGCTCGCCGAGGAGCTCGTCACCCTCCTCGTGCCGCTGCGCCGCCCCCGCGACGTGCCCGACTGGCTCTCCCCCGCCGCCAGGGACGGCTGGACCCTCCTGTTCGGTGTCCGCTGGCAGCCCCTGGCCCCGCTCCTGGCGGACTTCCCGCTGCTCTACGTCAGCAGCGCCAACCGCACCGGCTCCCCGCCCGCGGCCACACCCGCCGACGCCACGGCCGTCTTCGGCCCCCGCGTCCCCGTCCTGGCCGATCCCGCGCCCGCGCCCGCGCCCGCCACGGCCGGGCCCCTTCGGCGCGCCACCACCACCGTCCGGCTGCACCCCGACGCCCGCACCACGCTCCACCGCCACGGCGCCCAGGACCACCCCCACCCGGGCGCCGACCACTACCTCGACCACCTGCACCGCGCCTACCGCACCCCGCCCACCGGGGAGCCGGCGAGCGTTTAGGATGCCGTGGTCGCCGGCCGAGGGGCCGGCCGGGAGTGGAGCGGTGTGACCCAGCGGGGTTCGGGACGTCCCCCGAGCATGGTGGACGTGGCCAGGGAAGCGGGCGTGGCGCACGTCACCGTCAGTCGCGTGCTCAACAACCACCCGTCGGTGCGCCCCCAGACGAGGGAGCGGGTGCTCGCCGCCATAGAGCGGCTCGGCTACCGCAGGAACGACGTGGCGCGGTCGTTGAAGAGCGGGCGGTCGATGACCATCGGCGTGGTGGTCGCCGGGTCCGAGCTCTTCGAGCTCCCCCGCATCCTGCTCGGCGTCGAGGAGGCGGCCCAGCGCGCCGGCTACTGGGTGAACATGAGCAGTTGGCAGGGCGGCGACGCGGACCGGCTCACCGAGACGGTGGACCGGCTGGCGAGCCAGGCCGCCGAGGGGGTCGCCGTCATCGCCGACCGCCCGGTGGGCGTGGAGGCCCTGGAGCGTCTCGTCACGCGGGTGCCGATGTCGGTGGTCATGTCCGGCGACCTGGCCAACCCGGCCATCGGCTCGGTCGAACTCGACCAGGAGCTCGGCGCCCGGCTCGCCACCCGCCATCTGCTGGAGCTCGGCCATCGCGACATCGCGCATCTGACCGGCCGGCTCGGCACCTTCGACGCCCGCGCGCGGGTCGACGGCTGGCGTGCGGAGATGCGGGAGGCCGGCGTCTCGTCGCCCGAACTGTTGGAAGGGGACTTCTCGGCCGACAGCGGCTACCGCCTCGGCCTCGAACTGGCCCGCCGCGAACGGCGGCCGACGGCCCTGTTCGCGGGGAACGACCAGATGGCGATGGGGGTGCTCGCGGCGTTCGCGGAGGCCGGCGTCTCCGTGCCGGGGGACGTCTCGCTCGTCGGCTTCGACGACATGCGGGGTTCCGCGTACCTCGTGCCGTCGCTGACGACGGTGCGGCAGGACTTCGTGACGCTGGGCCGCACCTGCATCGAGGTGCTGCTCGGCGTGATGGGCGGGGAGCGGCCCCGCCACCACCTCATCGCGCCGTCCCTGGTCGCGAGGCGGAGTTCGGCCCCACCGGCCGGTCGTGCCGCCGGTCGAGGGCACTGATCAGGACCCTCGCCGGGCGGGACGGACGAGTCGGACGCCCCGCACCACCACGTCGACGAGCAGGACGAAGGTCCACACACGGCCCGCGCCGTAGAGGAAGCCCTCCGCTCCGGCCAGGTCGCGCGGGGCGGAGCCGTTCAGCAGCGTCAGCGCGGCGTCGCCCGCCGTAAGGTCCGCGATCCAGCACAGGTCGGCGACGGCCAGGGCGGCCTGGGCCACGGTGAAGAGCAGGGCGTGGCCGCCGAGTTCGACGAGGTGTCGGCGCGGCGACTCGGGGGACGCCGGGGCCTCGGCCGGAGCCGCGAGGGCGCCGACGATCATCAGGGTGAAGGCGGCGCCGCCGTGCTGGATGACGAAGTCGCCGCGCTCGACGCGGTGCGGGCCGATCAGCCCGGCGGCCAGC
>NZ_SMKI01000896.1 GCF_004348415.1 Streptomyces hainanensis | reverse complement strand
GGGGAGGGGCGGCGGGCGGCCACCGCCTCGCGCGCCAGCCGCGCCACCGCGTCGATCACCCACTCCGGCTCGGAGTTCCCGTGCAGCGGCAGCCGGCGCTGGTCGAGCACCTCGCCGCAGAGGTCGACCACCACCTGGGTCACCATCTCCGGGTCGAGGTGGATGCCCACGGCGCACGCGGCGTCGGCGCGCAGTCGCAGCGGCACGCGGGGCTTGCCCTTGTGGCCCGGCTGGTGCGCGTCCTCCACGAGGAGGCCGGAGGCCAGGAGGTTGCGGGCGATCCGGGAGACGGCCTGGGGCGTGAGCCCGGTGCGCTCGGCGATCTCCACCCGGCTGAGCGCGCGCGCCTCCCGGATGGTCTCGATGACCAGCTTCTCGTTGAACGAGCCGAGCGCCATCTGATCGAACGCCCGCGGGGCGCGCGGGGCCGGCGCGTGCGCCGCGCCCGCGGCCGGGCGTGACCACGCGAGCGGGCCGGGGCCCGGGCGGTCCGCGTCCCGGGAACGCGCGGCGTCGAGCAACGAGTCGAGCATCGGCCGGGCGGCGTGCGGGTCCTGACGCAGCTCCAGGAGCGCGGCGACCGCCACGGTGCCTGGCCACCCCACGGACTCCGCCGCGCGGTGTGCCCGCACGCCGGTCCCGGCGTCGACCGAGCCCCAGCAGAGGACGTACGGCTCCGCGCCGGGGTGGCGTTCCCGTGCCTCGGCCACCAGTGCCGCGAGCGCCGCGGGACCCGGCCGGGCCGGCACGGGGGCGGGGGT
>NZ_SMKI01000895.1 GCF_004348415.1 Streptomyces hainanensis | reverse complement strand
ACCCCACCCCAACCCCCGGACCAGCCGGGAGCGTTCGCCCGGATAGCGGGATTCTCCTACCGGCACCGGGCGGTGGCCCTGCTCCTGTGGGTGCTGGTGCTGGTCGGCGTCTGGGCCGCCGCCTCCGCCGTCGGCGACGACTACCGCGAGGACTACGCGCTGCCCGGCACCGACTCCCAGCACGCCGCCGAACTGCTGGCCGAGCACGGCTCGGCCCAGGCCGGCGACACCCTCACCGTCGTGCTGCGCGACCCGGACGGGCTGCGGGATGCCGACGTCGAGCGACGGGTCGCCGACATGCTGGCCGAGGTCGCGGAACTGCCCCGGGTGGACGGGGTGGTGAGCCCGTACGACGACCCGACGGCGATGTCGGGGGACGGCACGATCGGCTACGCCACCGTCGTCCTCGACGTGCCGTCGGAGCGGATGGAACTCGCCGACACCGAGTCCGTCCTGGACACCGCGCGCACCGCCCAGGGCGACGGGCTCCGGGTCGAGCTCGGCGGCGACGCGGCCCGCGAGCTCACCGAGGAGAGCGGCGGCGCCGCCGAGGGCATGGGCATCATGGCCGCCCTGGTCATCTGCGTCTTCCTCTTCGGCACGGTCATCGCCGCCGGACTCCCCGTGATCACCGCGGTGTTCGCGGTCGGCTCGGCCGTCGGCCTGGTGGTGATCGCCTCCCACGCCTTCACCGTCGCCGACTACACGCCCTACGTCATGCTGCTCGTCGGCCTCGGCGTCGGCATCGACTACGCGCTGCTG
>NZ_SMKI01000894.1 GCF_004348415.1 Streptomyces hainanensis | reverse complement strand
GCGCATGCGTCCATCGAAACACGGTGGGCGGGGGGACCGGGACCACCCTGCGATCTACATCGAACGATGCAGACGGCGCCGTCCGGATCCGCATCGGAGGGGACGCGCCGGCGCACCGCCGGGACCGAACATGGGAGCAACGGGGGAGAGGAGCCGTTCATCATGATCGTCGCGTTCATCCTGGCAGCCGAGATCGCCTTCTGGGCGGTCCTCGCGGCGGGCCTGGCCGTCCGCTACCTGCTGCGCAGGCGCCGCGCCAGCACGGTGATGCTGCTCGCGGTGCCACTGATCGACGTGGCGCTGCTCACCGCGACCGCCTGGGACATCAGAAACGGGGGCGAGCCGTCCTACGCGCACGGCCTGGCCGCGCTCTACCTCGGCTTCACGATCGCCTACGGCCACTCGGTGATCGTTTGGGCCGACGCGCACGCCGCCCACCGCTTCGGGGGCGGCCCCAGGCCACCGAGGATCCAGCGGTACGGGAAGGAGCGCACGGCCTACGAGTGGCGGCTGTGGACACGCACGCTGATAGCCGGCGTCATCGCGGTCCTGGTGATCGAGGCGATGATCCTCGTCATCGACGACGCCGGCGGAACCACCCCGCTGCGGGGCACGGAGGGCGCGGCCCTCCGCGCCGTCGCCATCCACGCGGCGGTCGCCCTCTACTACACGGTCTGGCCGGGCAAGGCCCCGGCAAGCGAGGTGGTGCCGGACGCGGAGGCGCGGGCGCGCTGACCCCGGCGGGCGGTTCGTCCCCCACCCA
>NZ_SMKI01000893.1 GCF_004348415.1 Streptomyces hainanensis | reverse complement strand
CTCCTCCAACAGGCCGCCGCCACCGACGACCCCACCTTCGCCCCCCAAGCCCGCAGCCGACTCTCCGAACCGCCGTTCGCCGGGTGAGGCGATGCCGTTCTCGCCACGACGGCGACGAAACCGACCGGCGGCGCCCGCCGGCTCGACGGCACGCGGATCATTCGGCACGAAAAAGCCCCCGCCGGGTGATCGGCGGGGGCTTCGCTACTGTGCGCTCGGCAGGATTCGAACCTGCAACCTTCTGATCCGTAGTCAGATGCTCTATCCGTTAAGCTACGAGCGCCTGGCCCCTAGGGGCCGGTGCGGAGACAACATTACAGCACTGCGGGCCAGGGGTGAAATCAGTTCCCCCGAGGCCGCACAACAGCCCCTGACCTGCGGAAACGCGGAAACAGCGCGAAAACGAAACCAAGCCCCGGCCGGGTGGCCGGGGCTTGGTCGAGGACGGCGGAGGCTCCGGGATTTGAACCCGGGATGGGGGGTCACCCCAAACCGCATTAGCAGTGCGGCGCCATAGACCAGACTAGGCGAAGCCTCCTCGCACAGCAGCGCGATCGCTACGTGCTCGCAAATGATGCCACAGCCCGAACGGCCGCAGCCAATCGGATTCCACCCTACGGGTGTGTCGCCGCCGCGTCGAGTTGCGCAACGGTCCGGGGTCGGCAGCGTTAGCAGTGGGATCGAACCCCGACCGCATCTCCCGCACCTCGCACCGCCTCACACCTCCTGGAGCACAGCCATGCCGCACACGCAGTCCCCTTCGCCCCTCTCGTCCCGCC
>NZ_SMKI01000892.1 GCF_004348415.1 Streptomyces hainanensis | reverse complement strand
GTGCCGGTGAGGGGTTCGGCGAGGTCGGGCCAGGCGTCGTACTCCTCGCGCAGCGCGAACTCGTAGGAGACGGCGGGCGTGGCGCGGGCCAGGGTGTAGGGGCCGGAGAAGGCGCCCCGGACACTGCCGGCGGCCAGCCCCTCGGGGTCGGCGAGGCCGGCCGGGCACACGACGCCGGTCTGCGGCAGGGAGAGCCCGATGGGCAGGTCGGCCCAGTCCTCGGTGAGTTCGGCCGTGACGGTGCCGGCGGCGTCGTCGGGGGTGAAGGTGGCCTCGCCCCGCCCCAGGGCGAGGGTGCGGCCCGGGGATCCGGTGTCCGGGTCGGCGAAGCGGGTGAGGGAGTTCGCGACGACGGTCGGGGTGATCGGGGTGCCGTCGGCGCAGGTGGCGCCGGAGCGGATGGTGAAGACGAACTCGGCGGCGGAGACGGCCTCCCAGTCGGTGGCGAGGCCGGCGGCGAGCCCTTCGCTGTCGCGGCGGGTGAGGGTGTCGTAGAGCAGTCGGTCGGCGGTGTAGTCGTCGCTCGCCGAGCCCAGCGCGGGATCGAAGGTGGACGGGTCGGTGCCGAGGGCGGCGTCGACGGTGTCGGTGGCGGAGCCGTCGGCGCCGCGCGCGGCGAGGCAGCCGGTCAACGGGGCCAGGGTGACGGCGAGTGCCACCGCGAGGAGCGGTGGCCTGGGTAGCGTTCTTCGCATGGAAGGCCTCCGGGACGGGTCGAACGAACGTCAGGGGGCGGTAGGGAGCGTGGTGCGGCGGCCGGCGTCGGCGGCGGAGCGGCGGGAGCGG
>NZ_SMKI01000891.1 GCF_004348415.1 Streptomyces hainanensis | reverse complement strand
GAGCCGTTGCTGATGGCGAAGGCCAGCCGGCCCGAGGACGAGATCCGCTGGTCCGCGAGGAGCCCCGCCAGGTTGTCCAGGGCCCCGGCGGCGATGTCGACCGAGACGGGGGACGGGATGAGGCGGGAGACACGATGGACTCGTCCGACACCCCCCGAATCCACAAGAGATCGAAGGTCGACACCGACCCGAAGGTGAGCAGAGCGATCCTCAGGGAGGGCTTCGTCTGCGACGTCGCGCACTGCGACACCTCGGGAAGTACGCCACTGCCGAAGTCCGTTCCCATGGTCTACGCGTTCGACGAGAAGGACGAACTGCTCTACCTGCACGGCTCGCCCAACTCGCTCAGGCACCTCCTCAGCGACACCGGGGTGCCCGTCTGCCTGACCGTCACCCTCGTCGACGGCATCGTCCTCGGCCGCACGGCCATCCACCACTCCCTCAACTACCGCTCGGTCGTGGTCGACGGCACCGCGACGAAGGTCAAGCACGAAGACCGCATGAAGGCCCTCGAAGTCCTGACCAACCACGTCGTCCCCGGCCGCTGGAAGGAGACACGCCCCCTCAGGGCGGAGGAGCTGGACGCGGACGAGCAGAAGGGACGCCCGGGCACGGAGGTCCTGTCGATCGATCTCAGGAAGTCCACGGTGGCGTCCAAACACCATGCCGGCGGGCCCACGTACGAGGAGAAGGAGGACGTCGAGAACAGCGCCTACTGGGCCGGTGAGTTCCCGATCCGCCCGGCCTACGGCCCACCGGTCCCCGTCGACAACCTCAGCCCCGCGGCCC
>NZ_SMKI01000890.1 GCF_004348415.1 Streptomyces hainanensis | reverse complement strand
GACGTCACCGCCCCCACCCTCCTCGTCGTGGGCGGCTCCGACCCCCAGGTCCTCGACCTCAACCGCTCCGCCCAACGGTCGCTCACCTGCGAGAACCACCTGTCGGTGGTCCCAGGCGCCACCCACCTCTTCGAGGAGCCGGGCGCGCTCTCCGTGGTCGCGGAGCTGGCCCGCGACTGGTTCCGCGACCACCTGCCGCCGGGCGGCTGAGAGCCCGCGAAAAAAATTCTCCGCCGCTGGCGTCGGCGATGTCGAGAACCCCGACCCGGCTCCGTCCCCGTAGTGAGCGCGACCAGAATGGGTCGCACAGCACGCCGAGGAGAGACCCACCATGGCCAAGTACCTGCTGCTCAAGCACTACCGCGGCGCACCGGACGCGGTGAACAACGTGCCGATGGCCCGGTGGACGCCCGAGGAGATCTCGGCCCACCTGACGTACATGCGGGACTTCGCGGACCGGCTGGAGAAGACCGGCGAGTTCGTCGACGGCCAGGCGCTCGCCCCCGAGGGGACGTGGGTGCGGTACGACGGTGAGGGCCGCCCGCCCGTCACGGACGGCCCGTTCGCCGAGACCAAGGACCTGATCGCCGGCTGGATGGTGATCGACGTCGACACCTACGAGCGCGCCGTCGAACTGGCCGGCGAACTCTCGGCCGCCCCCGGCGCCGGCGGCGAGCCGATCCACGAGTGGCTCGAACTGCGCCCCTTCCTCACCGCCCACCCCAACACCACGGAGTGCCCCCACCAGTGAACGAGGCCCAGCTCCGGAGCCTCACCCCCGAAGTCCTCGGA
>NZ_SMKI01000889.1 GCF_004348415.1 Streptomyces hainanensis | reverse complement strand
GGGCCGAGGAGGGGTGGGCGATGGCGTGATCACCGGGAGGTGATCGACGCGATCGCGTTCAAGTACCGCACCGGCTGTCCGTGGATGGACCTGCCGGAGAAGTTCGGCTCGTGGAAGGGCGTGCACAACCGGCTGCGCAGATGGGCGGCCGACGGCACCTGGGAAAAGGTCTTCACCGCTCTGCTGGCCCAGGCCGACGCCGAGGGCGATCTCGACTGGGTCGTCGCGGTGGACTCCACCATCGTCCGCGCCCACCAGCACGCCGCCGGGGCCCGTCAAAAGGGGCCCCGGCCAGCGAGCCGCCAGATCATGCCCTCGGACGCTCCCGCGGTGGACTGACCACGAAGATCCACCTGGCCGCCGACAGCCGCTGCCGGCCCCTGGCGTTCCACCTCACCCCGAAACAGGCCGGTGACGCGCCCGCCTTCATGCAGGTCATGGCCCGTCTGAGGGTTCCCCGACCGGTCGGCCGGCCCCGCATCACGCCGGCGATGATCCTGGCGGACAAGGCGTACTCCTCGCGGGCCATCCGCGGGCACCTGCGGCGGCGTGGCATCCAAACGGTGATTCCCGAACCCGCGGACCAGGCCGCCCACCGCAAGCGTCGGGGACGAGCCGGAGGCAGACCACCCGCCTTCGACCGCGAGGCTTACAAGAACCGGAACACCGTCGAGCGCTGCATCAACCGCCTCAAGCAATGGCGCGGTCTGGCCACCCGCTACGACAAGACCGCCACCATCTACCTCGCCGCCCTCCACATCGCAGGCATCCTCATCTGGTCAGCAACATGATCCGAAAGAAACGGCCTAG
>NZ_SMKI01000888.1 GCF_004348415.1 Streptomyces hainanensis | reverse complement strand
GCCCCGCCCACCGGGGGCGGGCTGCGCGCCGGCCTGGCCCAGGTCGCCACCCGCCCGGCCCTCCGCGGCCCGCTCGTCGCCAACACGCTCTTCCTGACGGCCAACGCCGGCCTCACCGCGCTGCTCGTCCCGCTGCTGGTGACCCGGCTCGACGCCCCCGGGCACGCCGTCGGCTACCTGATCTCCGGGCTCGGCGCCGGCTTCCTGCTGGGCGCCACGCTCACCGGCCCGACCCTGGCCAGGCTCGGCACCCTCCGCACACTGCTCCTCGCCCGGATCGGCACCGGCGTCGCCTTCTTCGCGCTGGCCAACGCCCCGGCCCTGCCGGCCGCCGTGCTCGCCGCCGGGCTGGTCGGGGTACCGGGCAGCATGCTGCTGATCACCGTCCAGAGCCACCTGCAACACACCGTGCCGGCCGGCCTGTTGGGCCGGGTGACGGCCCTCTTCCTGGCCGCCGACTCACTGGCCGCCATCCTCGGCGGCCTCGCCGCCCCGGCCCTGGCCGCGGCGCTCGGCCTCGGCTTCGCGCTCAACGCGCTCAGCGCCCTGGCCCTCGTCCCGGCGCTGACGCCGTTGGCGGTGGCGGCACGCGGTCAGGTGCGGAAGACCCGCAAGTTCGGCGGCGGGTCGTGAGCGGTCCGCGCATGATCGCCACTGTGCGCACGACCGCTCCCGGAGCGTAGCCGCGCCGGTCGTGCTCCCTGACGCCGTCGTGCGCCGGCGATCAGAGGGGGCGGATCGCGGGTATCTCTCCTGTGCCGGCTTGTCGCCGCACCGCACGCGGAGAGGGAGGGGGCTGCGCATGAGGGGGGTCGAAT
>NZ_SMKI01000887.1 GCF_004348415.1 Streptomyces hainanensis | reverse complement strand
CGGCACACGGGGGCGACGGGCGCCGTCCCCCCACGCTGCGCACCCTTCCGGGCCGGTCGCCCAGACGCACCGCCCGTCGCCCCCGTGTGCCGTGCGCGGGAGGCGACCCGCGCCCGGCGGACAGACGGTAGCCGGTCCGCCGTTCCCAGCCGGTCGTCCTCGCCTGGGTGCCCAGTCGGCAGGCGGTCACGCCGTCCCGGCCCCGCCGCGCCCGTCGGCGCCCGCGCCGCGCGCTGTGCCCGGCCGGTCCGCCGGTGTCCGGGTGCCCAGTCGGTGGGTGGTCACGCCGTCCCGGCTCCGCCGCGCCGCCCGCTGCGCCCGGGCGCCCCCTGCGGCGCCCGCGCCCGGTAGGCGGTCATGCCGCGCCGTCACCGCGCGCCGCGCGCCATCCCCGGACCCCCTCCGGCGCCCGCGCCCGGTGCGGTCGCGCCGCGTCGTGACCGGACGGCGACCCGCGCCCGGCGGACAGACGGTAGGCGGCTACGCCGTCCTCGCTCGGACGTGCATCCGCTCGCCCTGCGGCCCGAAGATGCTGAGGAACTCGACCGGTTGGTCACCCGCGTTGTAGAAGCCGTGCGGGACGCGGGTGTCGAACTCGGCGGCCTCGCCGGCGGCCAGGATCAGTTCACGGTCGCCCAGCAGCAGCCGCAGCCTGCCGGAGAGCACGTAGAGCCACTCGTAACCCTCGTGTGACGCCTGCTCGGTGCCGCAGCCCTCGTCCTCCCTCCGCACCGGCATGATCTGCTTGTACGCGTGGAGACCGCCCAGGTGGCGGGTGAGCGGCACGAAGACCTGGCCGTGCCGGGTGAAGGGGCGGGGG
>NZ_SMKI01000088.1 GCF_004348415.1 Streptomyces hainanensis | reverse complement strand
CAGGTGTGGGGCGGGTTGAGCACGGCCGTGGCGGCGTCGGGGACGAGGCCGAGCTGGGCTATGGCCTCCTCGGGCACCAGGTGGCGGTCGCCGAAGCGGCCGCGCCAGGCGTTGGTCGCGGCGTTCGTGTCGGGGCCCTCGGCCCAGGCCGTGGCCGGCTCGCCCGGGAGCAGGGCGCCGATCACCGCCGCCAGGCCCCGGGTGTCCAGGGCGGCGAGCAACTCGCCCGCGTGTTCGGCCTGCTTGGGCTTGAGGCCGAGTGATGCCAGTGTGTCGGCGGTGGGCTCGTGGGGCAGCCCGGCGAGCAGCAGTGCGGCCTGGGCGGGGCCGAGCCCGGTGCGGGCGGCGAGGTCGGCGGCCGGCTCGGGGCGCCACGGAACCGGGCCGCGTTCCCTGACCAGCCGGACCACCTCGGTCAGCAGCGCCGGCGCGGGCCGGCCGGTGAAGTCGCGCTCCCCGGTGAGGGTGAACGGCGCCACGGGGCCGAAGGCGCCGGTCGGGTCGTGGTCGAGGGCGAGCCAGTGGGTGCGGTCGGTCTCCCGGTCCTCGCGCTGGGCGCCCAGGATGACCACGGTGCGGTCGCCGTGCCGCAGCACCTGGCCGCCGCGCCTGGCGTTCACACCCTTCTCGACGAGCACCAGCCGGCGCAGCGCTCCCCGGCCGGCGAGCGGCCCCTCGGCCAGGGCCTGGAGGAGCAGCAGCAGGGCCTCGCGCCCGGCGTCGGCGGCGAGTTGGCCGGTGGCCCGGTGGGCGAGGGCGTGCTGGGAGGCGAGCAGCGGCGTCCAGTCGAGGTTGTGTGCGGGGGTGGTGCGCTCGTCCGTCGTCCAGCCGGCGGGCAGCGGTTCGGTGCGGTAGCGGGCGGGCAGCGGCCGGCCGGTGGCGGGCTCGCCGGCCAGCACCCGCCCCGCGGCGCGGATCTGCTGGAGCACCGCCCACGAGGAGGACTGGTGGTAGGGGACGCGCGGCCCGGGGGCGACCAGCCCGTGGACGGCGTGCAGCAGGGTGGCGTTGTCGCCGTGCGGCGGCCGGTAGTCCTCGAACATGGCCTGGTCGCGGTCGGCGGCGTTCGGGGTCTTCGGGGTGGCGAGCCGGGCGGCCGAGGCGGCCTGCCGAACCGTGTGCCGGACGATGCCGGCGACGCCGAGGCGCAGCGCCGGGTCGGTGAGCTCGGGCAGGACCCGGGCGACGGCGGTGGCGACGGCCTCGTCCTGGGCGCGGCGGTACTCGGCGGCGGGGATCTCTCGGCCCGCCTCCCTGGCGGCCAACTGGATGCCGCGCTGCTCCGCCTCGGCGTCGGCGACGGCGGTGATCAGCCGCTCGGCGGCCTCGTCGGTCAGGGCGCGCAGGGCGCGTGATCCGGCCTCGTCGCGGGGCCGCAGCAGGTGCCAGAAGGGGGCCGGGGCGACCAGCCGGGTGCCGGCCGCGAACTCGCCGCCCGGCTGCCCCTGGACGGCGCTGCCCAGCATGCCGTGGACCCGGTGGGCGCCCGTCTCGAAGAGGGCGAGGTCGCCGCCGTGGACCGCGAGGACCGGTTCGGCTCCGCCGGGGAGCCGGGGCGCGCCGACGGGGATCCGGCGGGGGCCGTCTCCGGTGAGGGTGACGGTGCGGCCGTCCGGGGAGCCGGCCCTGAGGACCGCACCGTCCTGTTCGGCGCGGACCCACCAGCCGAGCTGGCGGCCGTCGGTGCCGAGCGGGGTGTCGGCGAGACCGGCGGGCACGGGGAGCACGGAGCAGTGTTCGGTGAGCAGTTGCGCGCCGTCGGCGACGGCGCCGGCCAGGAACGCCGGCAGCGAGGCGCGGCCCTCGGCGCCGCTCGTCGGGTCGTACTCCCGCCAGACGGACCGCCGGTCGTCCGTGTCGAGGGACCAGTGGCCGGTGCTGTCGCCGAGGACGGCCCGCTCCTCGGGGAGCGCCGTGTCGCCGGCGTGCAGGGGCCGGGTGCCGGTGGCGCGGCCGCCGCCCGGCAGGGCCAGGGTGACGGCGGTGTTGGGGCGGTGCCAGCCACCGGCTCGTGTCCCGCCGAGGCCGAAGACCTCGGCGGGGCTGGCCGACCAGTAGGCGCGCTGCTCGCCCCCGTGCCACCAGGTGACCAGGAGTTGGCCGTCGACGTAGCGAAAGGCGGGCTGCTGCCAGTGGAGTTGGTCGGGGATCCGGAGCTCGTGTTCGAGCAGGACGCCCTCCGGACCGACGACGACGGCTCGGGTGGTGGTGCCGACGATCAGCGCGGGCCACGCCTCGTGGACGGTGTACTGCCGCTGGTGGCCCTGGCCGCTCGGCTCGCCGAGGAGCCGTACGGCCTCTTCGAGGGCGGGCCAGCCCAGTTCGTCGAAGATCCCGGCGCGCAGCGTGCGGCCGAGGACGGGGCCGAGCCGGTGGGCGGCGAGTCGGGCCAGCGCCTCGGGGTGGACCTCGGCGACGGTGGCGCCGAACGGCAGCAGCGCGTCGAGGGCCGTGCGGGCGGCCGGCAGGCCGGGGGCGGCGACGAACTCCTCGACGCGGGCGCCGAGCCACTCCCGCAGGACGCCGCGCAGCACGGGGTGGGCAACGACGGCGCCGAGCGCCTCGGCGTCCCGCCGGCCGCCGGTCTCGCCGACGACGGTGGACAGGGCGGGGGCGAACCGGGGGTCGGCGGCGAGGGCCGCCAGGTCGCGGCGGTCGCTCGCCGGGGCCTGGAGCCAGCTGCCCAGGTCGAACCTGGGCCGGTGGGCCGGGTCGGCCACCGGGATGTTCTCGGCGAGGCAGAGGTCGAGCAGTTCGAGGTCGGTGCCGCCGCGCCAGCCGTGGTGCTGGACGAGGGCGACCGGTGTGCCGTCGGCGCGCAGCCGGGGCGCCATCCGGTGGGCCAGGGCGTAGCTGCCGGGTGAGTGGCGGGGGCCGCGCCAGCCGCGGCCGAGGTGGCCGGCCCAGCGGGAGAGCCAGTCGGCGGCGGCCACGCCGGCCACCGGCGGCTGGGCGGTGAGCAGGGTCTCGGCCTGGGTCTCGGCCAGCAGCCGCAGCCAGAGCTCGTCTCCCCCGTCCTCGGCGGCGAGGCTGCTGGGGAGGATGTCGAGCAGCCGGCGGCGGATGTCGAGCCGCTCGCGGCCCAGGGCGGCGAGGGCTTCGCGGTATCCGGTCCAGAAGGAGCGGGGGGCGCGGACGATCGCCGGGGAGCCGAGCAGTTCGGCGAGCAGTTCGCGCTCCTCGGCGGCCGGGTCGAGCCCGGCGGCCTTGATCAGCCGGCGGCTGTCCTGGGGGAAGGAAGCGTAGGGCGGCAGGCCGGCGGCGCACCGCTCGACCGTCAACTGCCGGAACTCGGCCCATGCCTGGGCGGCGGGCAGCCGCCCGGTGAGGTCCCTGACGTGCTCCTTGAGCTCCTTGGCGGTGAGCGCGCCGGCGAAGGCGAACTCCAGGAAGACGGCGCGCTGCCTGGCCTCGTCCACCGTGAGGCCGTGTGCCCGCTCGGCGGTGCGGGCGCGGCCGAAGAACGCGGCGGCGTACCGGGGGTTCTCGACGGCGAGGAACGCGCGGGCGGCCTGCTCGTAGAAGGTGGGCAGGAAGTGCGGCACGGAGCGGCCGAGGCGCTCGCCGAGTTCCTCGAAGCCTTCCCTGGCGTGGCCGGCGCGGGACCCGGCGAGCCGGGCGAGCCGCTCGATGTCGCGGACGAGGGCGAGGGCGTGGTGCCCGTTGGCCGGGTCGTTGACCAGGGCCCAGGCGGGGAAGCCGAGGGTCTCGCGGCGGACCTGGCCGACCACCGGGGCCTCGCCGTCGCGGCGCAGGCCCAGGAAGTCCAGGGCGAGGTCCTCGGCCGCGCCGAGCGTCTCGGGGACGAGCCGGACGAGCCGCCGGTCGTCGAGGACGGGGTGGGTGTAGACGCGGGCGGTCAGCCCGTCCGCGTCGGCCCCGTCGTGGCTGTCGGGCACCAGGATCGCGCCGGCGTCCAGGGCGGTGGCGTCACTCACTTGTCCTTCTCCTTCTCGATCTCGCGGCCGGCGTGGAGCGCGGCGGCCATCCGCAGGCCCTCGGACCAGGCGACGGGGCCGACCTCGCCGAGGCGCAGCCCGCGCCCGGCCGTGTCGCTCCAGGTGAGCGGCCCGGTCTCGGTCTCCTCGTAGCCCTCGTACTCGCCGAGCCAGACGCGGGCCTCGACGGTGCGGCCGGCCTCGAAGACGGGGCAGACGGCCTGACCGCCGCGGACCCGGTAGCCGAGGGAGGTGGCCCGGCCGGCGAGGAAGCGCAGCTGCTTGAACCGGCCGCCGGCGAAGGTGTCGACGCTGACCGCCTCGGGGTCGACGCCGTCGCGCCGCCACACCTCGCGATGCAGCTGGCCGATGCCCTGCCGGAGATCGAGCTCGGTGGCGAAGTCGCGGAGCTCCGCCAGGTCGTCGAGGAGGACCGGGTGCGGGATGCGGAGCAGCTCGGGGCGGACGCGCACGGTGTCGCCGTCCAGGTCGACCAGGCCGATACCGCGCTCCGGGTCGGCGTCACGCAGGAAGCCGGCGACGGCGCCGGAAGTGTCGGTGACGACCAGGTCGCGGAGGGCGGCCCGCCAGGCGGCGTCGGGCCAGACCCGGGCGAGGACCGCGGCGGGCACGGGCAGGGACCTGATCATCCAGCGCTCGACGGTCGCGACGCACTCGCGCTCGTGCCGCGCCAGCCACTCGACGAGCTGGCGCAGCTGGACGACGGCCGGCTCGTCGGCGATCCTGGCGGGCACCGTCTTGAGCCGACGCCCCGCCTTGTTGCGGCAGACGACCCTGCCCGCCTCGTCGAGCGCGACCTCGTAGTCGCCGGCCCCGATCCACCCCATGACCATCTCCCTGGTGGTGCTTACGATGATCAGGACTCTAGAAGCAGCCACTGACAGTGGCCCCCGGCAGTGCGACGCTCCCGACGGCGGGCCACGCGGCGCTCCCTGACGCCGGGTCACCGGACGGGAGAGACATGGCGGACGAGGCGGGTACCGGGGTGCGGCCGGTGCGTTGGGGGATCCTGGCGACGGGTTCGATCGCATCCAGGTTCGCGGGCGACGCGCTGCGGATGCCGGACGCCGAGCTGGTCGCGGTGGGTTCGCGGGCGAAGGGCCCGGCGGAGGACTTCGCGCGGCGCTTCGACATTCCGCGCGCGTACGGGAGTTGGGCGGAGCTGGCAGCGGACGACGGCGTGGACGTGGTGTACGTGGCGACGCCGCACAACGCGCACCACGCGGCGGTGCGTGCGTGCCTGGAGGCCGGTCGGGCGGTGCTGTGCGAGAAGCCGTTCACGCTGAACGCCGCCGAGGCCGAGTCGCTGGTGGCGTTGGCGAGGAGCCGGGACCGCTTCCTGATGGAGGCGATGTGGATGTACTGCAACCCGGCCATCCGGCGGATGGCCGGGCTGGTGCGGGACGGCGCGATCGGCGAGGTGCGGGCGGTGCAGGCCGACTTCGGGATCGGCGGCCCGCTCGATCCCGGGCACCGGCTGCTCGACCCGGCGCTCGGCGGCGGGGCGCTGCTCGACCTGGGCGTCTACCCGGTCTCGTTCGCCCAGTTGCTGCTGGGCGAGCCGACCGAGGTGGCGGCCTGGGCGCGGCTGACGGGCGGGGTGGACACCAACACCGGGCTGGTGCTGGGCTTCGCCTCGGGCGCGGTGGCGACGCTGACCACCTCGTTGGTGGCGGACACGCCGCGGACCGCCTCGGTGACCGGTTCGGCCGGCCGGATCGAGTTCCCGCGCGGCTTCTTCTTCGCCGACCGCTTCGTGCTGCACCGGCCGGGCCGGGAGCCCGAGGAGTTCGCCGAGCCGGGCCCTGCGGACACGTTCGCCCACCAGATCTCGGAGGTGACGCGCTGCCTGCGGGCCGGCGCCCTGGAGTCGCCGCTGGTGCCGCTCGACGGCAGCCTGGCCGTGATGCGGACACTGGACGCGGCCCGCGCCCGCATCGGGCTGCGCTACCCGGGCGAGTAGCGGGTGGCGCCTCGGGGGCGGCCGACCGTTCCCGAGGCGCCGCGGGTCACCGGGCCGCGCCGCGGGTCACCGGGCCGCGCCCCACTCCCGCTGGCCGGCCAGCTCGGCCTTGGCGTCGGCCAGTTGGACGGCGACCGCCGAGGGGGCCGTGCCGCCGCGGGCCGAGCGGGCGGCGAGGGCGCCCGACACGCTGAGGACGGTGCGGACCTCCGGCGTGAGGTGCGGGGAGATCTTGGCGAACTGCTCGTCCGTCAGCTGGTCGAGCTCGATGCCCTCCGCCTCGCACACCTTGACGCACTCGCCGGCGATCTCGTGCGCGTCCCGGAACGGCACGCCCTGCTTGACCAGCCACTCGGCGATGTCGGTGGCCAGCGAGAAGCCGGCCGGGGCCAGCTCGGCCATCCGCTCCTCGTTGACGGTGAGGGTGGCCAGCATGCCGGTGAACGCCGGCAGCAGCACCTCGAGTTGGTCGCAGGAGTCGAAGACCGGCTCCTTGTCCTCCTGGAGGTCGCGGTTGTAGGCGAGCGGCAGCGCCTTCAGGGTGGCGAGCAGCCCGGTCAGGTTGCCGATGAGCCGCCCCGACTTGCCGCGGGCGAGCTCGGCGATGTCCGGGTTCTTCTTCTGCGGCATGATCGAGCTGCCGGTGGAGAACGCGTCGTGCAGGGTGACGAAGGAGAACTCCTTCGTGTTCCAGACGATGATCTCCTCGGCGATCCGGGAGACGTCCACGCCGATCATGGCGGTGACGAAGGCGAACTCGGCGGCGAAGTCGCGGGAGGCCGTGCCGTCGATGGAGTTGGCCACGGAACCGCCCTCGAAGCCGAGGTCGGCGGCCACCGCCTCCGGGTCGAGGCCGAGTGAGGAGCCGGCCAGCGCTCCCGAGCCGTACGGCGAGACGGCCGTGCGCGCGTCCCACTGCCGCAGCCGCTCGGCGTTCCGGGAGAGCGCCTGGACGTGGGCCAGCACGTGGTGCGCGAAGAGCACCGGCTGGGCGTGCTGGAAGTGGGTGCGCCCCGGCATGGCCGCGTCGGGGTGGGCGTCGGCGAGGCCGATCAGCGCGTCCTGGAGGTCGGCGACCAGCCCCCCGATGATCCTGGCGTGGTCGCGCAGGTACATCCGGAAGAGCGTGGCCACCTGGTCGTTCCGCGAACGGCCGGCGCGCAGCTTGCCGCCGAGCTCGGGGCCGAGCCGTTCGAGCAGGCCGCGCTCCAGCGCGGTGTGCACGTCCTCGTCGGCGACGGTGCCGGTGAAGGAGCCGTCGGCGACGTCGGTGGCGAGCCGGTCGAGCCCGGCCAGCATCCGGTCGAGCTCGTCGGCGGTGAGCAGCCCGGCGCGGTGCAGCACCCGGGCGTGGGCGCGGGAGCCCGCGATGTCGTAGGGGGCGAGCCGCCAGTCGAAGTGGACCGAGGCGCTCAGCTTCTCCAAAGCGGCTGCCGGGCCGTCCGCGAAACGACCGCCCCAGAGCCTGACGTCCTGGTTCACCTGGCCAACTCCTGTCGTACTGCGATCGTCGTACCGCGATCTCGCCGGACGCTCCGACGGTATAAGTATGCAGACCTCTGCATGCTTCGTCAAAGCGAGCGACAAGGTTGGGCAAACCACCCTAGCCGGGTAGGACTTACGGGCGAATCACCAACAGAACACGTCCCTTCCAGCACACCACTCACCTCACCCACACGAGTGAATTACCGGCGGGCGAGCGCGCTCCGTTGCCCCTTTGGCCTGAGCAGACCCCCTGGTCAACCCGGCCGAACAGGACGACAACGGCGCGCGTTGCCTTTCAACGGCGCGCGGCGGATGCAAAACACGCCGTTCCCGCGTCACGGGGAAAGCGGCCAAGCTGACAACACGATCGCCGCCCACCGCGCAGGCCACCGGCGCGCGGCGGCGAACGCGTGAGCAGGGCCGTTACCGCGCGGCGGCGAGCCTGCCCGTCGCATCAGTTGTCCGTGCCGGGCCAGCCCCGGAACGCCGAAGCCAGCGGAGGTCCCTCATGACCACACTGCCCGAGACGACGGACGAGCGGGCCACCGCGCTCGCCGCCCTGAGCCGCACCCGGGCGCTGCTCGACCCCGGCCTCCGCCACTGGGTGGGCCGGCTGCCGGGGCCCGTGGCCCGGGTGGCCTCCTACCACTTCGGCTGGACGGACAGCGCCGGCCGGCCGGGCGCCGCACCGGCCGGCAAGGCCCTGCGGCCCGCCCTGGTGTTCGGCTGCGCCGAGGCCGTGGGCGCCTCCGCCGAGGAGGCGCTGGCCCCCGCGGTCGCGGTGGAGCTGGTCCACAACTTCTCCCTGCTGCACGACGACATCCTGGACGGCGACACCACGCGCCGGCACCGTGCCACCGCCTGGGCGGTCTTCGGCTCGTCCGCGGCCCTGCTCGCCGGGGACGCGCTGCTGGTGCAGGCCAGCCGGGTGCTCACCGAGGACCCGCCGGGCCGCACCCGCACGGTCACCGGATTACGGTGGCTGGCCGACGCCACCACCCAGCTGATCGAGGGCGAGCAGACCGACATCGGCTTCGAGGAACGGGCGCACGTCTCACTCGCCGAGTGCCTGGCCATGACCGAGCGCAAGACGGCGTCGCTGCTGGCCTGTTCCTGCGCCCTCGGCGCGCTGTGGGGCGGGGGTTCGGCGGAGCGGATCGAGTCCCTGCGGCGCTTCGGCATCCACCTGGGCATGGCCTTCCAGCTGGTCGACGACCTGCTGGGCATCTGGGGCGACCCGGCGGTCACCGGCAAGCCGGCCGGCGCCGACCTGGCCAGCCGCAAGAAGTCGCTGCCGGTGGTCGCCGCGCTGGACTCGGGCACCCCGGCCGGGCGCCGGCTCGCCGAGTGCTACGGCCCGGGGCGCGCCCCCGAGACCGGGCCGGACGAGATCGGCCGGCTCGCCGACCTGGTGGCCGAGGCCGGCGGCCGGGCCTGGGCCGAGGAGGCGGCGGAACGGGAGTTCGCGCAGGCCCTGGAGTGCCTGCGCGCCGCGGCGCCGTCCGAGCCGGCCGCCGCCGCGCTCGCCGCGCTGGCCCGCCTCGCCTGCCGCCGTGACCGCTGACAACCACTGACAACCACTGACAACCGCGGGAAACCCGCCGAGAGCTCCCCGAGAGAGGAAGCACCACCGATGGGGAAGGTACTGCTGGCCGCACCGCGCGGTTTCTGCGCCGGCGTCGAGCGCGCGGTCGCCACCGTGGAGGAGGCGCTGCGGCAACACGGCCCGCCGGTCTACGTCCGTCGCCAGATCGTGCACAACACCCATGTGGTGCGGGAGTTGGCGGCGCGCGGCGCGGTGTTCGTCGAGGAGCTGACCGAGGTGCCGGAGGGCGCGCTCGTCGTGTTCTCGGCGCACGGTGTCGCCCCGGCCGTGCACCGGCAGGCGGCGGAGCGCCGGCTGACGGTGGTCGACGCGGTCTGCCCGCTGGTGACCAAGGTGCACCGGGAGGCCGAGCGGTTCGCGGCCGACGGCTACCAGATCGCGCTCATCGGCCACGCGGACCACGAGGAGGTGGTCGGCACGGTCGGGCACGCGCCGGAGCACATCCACGTCGTCGAGTCGCCGGCGGAGGCCGAGCGGTTGCCGATCGCCGATCCGGCGAGGGTGGTCTGGCTCTCGCAGACCACCCTCGCCGTGGACGAGGTCACCGAGACGGCGCGGGCGCTGCGGGCCCGCCTGCCGGAGCTGGCCGATCCGCCGGGCGACGACGTCTGCTACGCCAGCCAGAACCGGCAGGACGCGGTGCGGGCCATTGCCGCGCGCTGCGACCTGCTGCTGGTGGTCGGCTCCGCCAACTCCTCCAACTCGGCGCGCCTCGTGGAGGTCGCGCTGCGCGCCGGAGCCCGGGCCGCCCGGCTGATCGACACGTCCGCCGAGGTCGCCGAGGAGTGGTTCGACGGCGTCGCCACGGTGGGCGTCACGGCCGGCGCCTCGGTGCCCGAGGTGCTGGTGGGCGAGCTGGTGGCCGCGCTCGCCGAGCGGGGCTACCGGGAGGTGGAGGAGGTGCCGGTGGCCCGCGAGACGCTGCGGTTCGCGATGCCACGGCGGCTGGCGCCCGGCTGACGCCGGTGGCGCAGGTGGCGCCGCGCGGACGGCGCGCCGTCAGTCCAGCGACTCCTCCGGCTCCTTCTGCTTCTGGGCCAGCCGGAGCAGGTGGTCGGCGAGCGACTGCCCGCCCGTGGCCTCCCGGCTGATCAGCAGCAGGGTGTCGTCGCCCGCGATGGTGCCCAGGATGTCGTGCACCTCGGCCTGGTCGATGGCCGAGGCGAGGAACTGCGCGGCGCCCGGCGGGGTGCGCAGCACGACGAGGTTGGCGGACGCCTCGGCGGAGATCAGCAGCTCGCCGGCGAGCCTGGCGAGCCGCTCCTCCTTGGCGGACTCGCCGAGCGGCACCCGCGGCGTGCGGAAGCCGCCCTCGCTCGGCACGGCGTAGATCAGCTCTCCTCCGGAGTTGCGGATCTTCACCGCGCCGAGCTCGTCGAGGTCGCGGCTGAGCGTCGCCTGGGTGACGCTCAGTCCGTCGTCGGCGAGGAGCTTGGCCAACTGGCTCTGGGAGCGCACCGGCTGACGGTTGAGGATCTCCACGATCCGCCGGTGCCTGGCGGTCCTGGTCTGGGGCACGGACGATCCCCCGGGCCCCGCGGCCTTCTGCGCTGCCGCCACGGGCTGCCGCTCGTCGGTCATGCTCCCCCTTCGGGTCTCAGCTCGCTGCCGCTGACGCGTCCGCGTCATCGAGGATCCGGGGCAGCGCCGCGAGCAGCGCGTCCACCTCGGCATCGCCGATGATCAGGGGCGGAGCGAGCCGCACCACCTCGGGGGTGGCGGCGTTGACCAGGAATCCGGCCTGCTGAGCCGCCCGCTGCACCTGTGCGGCCAACGGCTCCGTGAGCACGATACCGAGCAGCAGGCCCGCACCCCTGACACGGTCGACCAGCGGGTGTCCGAGATTCCACACACCGTCACGCAGCCGCTCCCCCGCGGCCTTGACCCGCTCGAGCAGCCCCTCGGACTCGATGGTGTCGAGGACCGCGAGGGCGGCGGCGCAGGAGACCGGGTTGCCGCCGAAGGTGGAGCCGTGCTTCCCGGGTGTGAGCAGTTCCGCGGCCTCGCCGAAGGCGAGGGTGGCGCCGATCGGCAGGCCGGCGCCGAGCCCCTTGGCCAGGGTGATGACGTCCGCCTCGACGCCCTGGGCCTGGCCGGCGAACCAGTGCCCGGTGCGGCCGATGCCGGTCTGCACCTCGTCGAGCACCAGCAGGGTGCCGGTGGCCCGGGTGAGGGCGCGGACCTCCGCCAGGTAGCCGTCCGGCGGCACGACCACCCCGTTCTCGCCCTGGATCGGCTCGACGATCACCAGCGCGGTCTCGGTGGTGACGGCCGCCCGCAGCGCCTCGATGTCGCCGAACGGCACATGGGTGACGTCGGCGGGCAGCGGGTGGAAGCCGTCCTGCTTGGCCGGCTGGCCGGTGAGCGCGAGGGCGCCCATGGTCCGGCCGTGGAAGCCGCCCTCGGTGGCCACCATGTGGCGCCGGCCGGTGAGCCGGCCGATCTTGAAGGCCGCCTCGACGGCCTCGGCGCCCGAGTTGGCGAAGTAGACCCGGCCCGGCCGGCCGGCCAGGGTCAGCAGCCGCTCGGCGAGGGCCACCGGGGGCTCGGCGACGAAGAGGTTGGAGACGTGGCCGAGCAGCGCGATCTGGTCCGAGACGGCGCGCACCACGGCCGGATGGCCGGTGCCGAGGGAGTTGACGGCGATGCCGCCGAGGAAGTCCAGGTACTCCTTGCCGTCGGCGTCCCAGAGCCTGGCGCCCTCGCCGTGGGTGATCGGGACGCGGGGGGTGCCGTAGTTGTCCATCAGCGCACCCCGCCAGCGCGCGTTCAGTGCGTCGTTGCCCGGGGCCTCGTTCGTTGCGGTGCTCATGACGGCTGTCCCGTCCCCTCTCCGTTGGCTCCGTCGTCGTCCGCGGTGTCCCGCGCGGCCGGGGGGTCGGGCACGACCATGGTGCCGACGCCCTCGTCGGTGAAGATCTCCAGGAGGATGGCGTGCTGCACCCGGCCGTCTATCACCCGCGCGGTGCTCACCCCGTTGCGCACCGCGTGGAGGCAGCCCTCCATCTTGGGCACCATGCCGCTGGCCAGCTCGGGCAGCAGCCGCTCCAACTCGCTCACGGTGAGCCGGCTGATCACCTCGTCGCTGGTGGGCCAGTCCGCGTAGAGGCCCTCGACGTCGGTCAGCACCATCAGGGTCTCGGCGCCGAGCGCGGCGGCGACCGCGGCGGCCGCGGTGTCGGCGTTGACGTTGTAGACGTGGTGGTCGTCGGCGCTGCGGGCTATGGAGGAGATCACCGGGATGCGGCCGTCGTCGAGCAGGGCCCGGATGGCTCCGGTGTCGGTCGCGGTGATCTCGCCGACGCGGCCGAGGTCGACGCGCTGGCCGTCCACGTCGGCGTAGCGCTTGGTGGCGGTCATCAGGTGGGCGTCCTCACCGGTCATGCCGACGGCCAGCGGGCCGTGCCGGTTGAGCAGGCCGACCAGCTCGCGCTGCACCTGGCCGGCCAGCACCATGCGGACCACCTCCATGGTCTCCGGGGTGGTGACCCGCAGCCCGGCGCGGAACTCGGAGGTGAGGCCGAGCCGGTCGAGCTGGGCGTTGATCTGCGGGCCGCCGCCGTGCACCACGACGGGCCGGAGACCGGCGTGCCGCAGGAAGACGACGTCCTGGGCGAAGGCGGCCTTCAGCTCGTCGTCCACCATGGCGTTGCCGCCGAACTTGATGACGACGGTCCTGCCGTGGTGGCGGGTCAGCCAGGGCAGTGCCTCGACGAGGATGCGGGCCTTGGGGAGGGCGGTGTGTTTGCGGGTGCCGCCGTTCTCGGTGGTCGTCATGAGGAGTAGGCGCTGTTCTCGTGGACGTAGTCGGCGGTGAGGTCGTTGGTCCAGACGACGGCGGAGGCGTCGCCGGCGGACAGGTCGGCGGTGATGGTGACCTCGCGGTAGCGCATGTCGACGAGCGCGCGGTCCTCGCCCACCGAGCCCTGGCGGCAGACCCACACCCCGTTGATGGCGACGTCCAGCCGGTCGGGGTCGAAGGCGGCCGAGGTGGTGCCGATGGCGGAGAGCACCCGGCCCCAGTTGGGGTCCTCGCCGTGGAGGGCGCACTTGAGCAGGTTGTTGCGGGCGATGGAGCGGCCGACCTCGACGGCGTCGTCCTCGGTGGCGGCGTTCACGACCTCGATCCTGATGTCCTTGGAGGCCCCCTCTGCGTCCCCGACGAGCTGCCTGGCGAGGTCGGCGCAGACGGCCCTGACGGCCTCGGCGAAGGCCACCGGCTCGGGCACCACGCCGGAGGCGCCGGAGGCGAGCAGCAGCACGGTGTCGTTGGTCGACATGCAGCCGTCGGAGTCGACCCGGTCGAAGGTGGTCCTGGTGGCGGCCCGTAGCGCCTCGTCGAGGGCGGCGGACTCGACGTCGGCGTCGGTGGTGAGGACGACCAGCATGGTGGCGAGCCCCGGCGCGAGCATGCCGGCGCCCTTGGCCATGCCGCCGACGGTCCAGCCGGCGCCCTCGGCGACGGCGGTCTTGTGGGTGGTGTCGGTGGTCTTGATGGCGATGGCGGCCTTCTCGCCACCGTGCGGCGAGAGCTCGGCGGCGGCGCGGTCGACGCCGGGGAGCAGCTTGTCCATCGGCAGCCGGAGGCCGATGAGGCCGGTGGAGGCGACGGCGACCTCGCCCGCGCTGTGGCCGAGCGCCGCGGCGACCCGCTCCGCGGTGGCGTGGGTGTCCTGGAAGCCGAGCGGCCCGGTGCAGGCGTTGGCGCCGCCGGAGTTGAGGACGACGGCGGTGACCGCGCCGCCCTTGAGCACCTGCTCCGACCAGACCACGGGTGCCGCCCTGACCCGGTTGCCGGTGAACACCCCGGCGGCGGCGCGGCTCGGGCCCTGGTTGACGACGAGCGCCAGGTCGGGCGCGCCACTCTCCTTGATCCCGGCGACGACGCCGGCGGCGGTGAATCCCCGGGCGGCGGTGACACTCATGGCGCGACTCCGATCGTGGAAAGGCCGAGCTCCTCGGGGAGGCCGAGGGCGACGTTCATGCTCTGCACCGCGCCGCCCGCGGTGCCCTTGGTGAGGTTGTCGATCGCGCTGATGACGATCAGGCGGCCCGCCGACTCGTCCAGGGCGACCTGGAGCAGCGCGGCGTTGGATCCGGCGACGGCGGCCGTGGTGGGCCACCGGCCCTCGGGCAGCAGCCGGACGAAGGGCTCGCCCGCCAGCGCCTCGGCGTAGACCTCGCGCAGCCGCGCGGCGGTCAGGCCCGGCGTGGCCCTGGCGGAGCAGGTGGCGAGGATGCCGCGGGACATGGGGGCGAGGGTGGGGGTGAAGGAGACGGTGACCCGCTCGCCGGCGACGGCCGAGAGGTTCTGGATCATCTCCGGGGTGTGGCGGTGGCCACCGCCGACGCCGTAGGGACTCATCGCGCCCATGACCTCGCTGCCCAGCAGGTGCGGCTTGAGCGAGCGGCCGGCGCCCGAGGTGCCGCTGGCCGCCACGATCACGGCCTCCGGCTCGGCTATGCCGGCGGCGTAGGCCGGGAAGAGGGCCAGCGAGACGGCGGTGGGGTAGCAGCCGGGCACGGCTATCCGCCGGGCGCCGCGCAGCTTCTCCCGGGCGCCGGGCAGCTCGGGCAGGCCGTAGGGCCAGGTGCCGGCGTGCGGCGAACCGTAGAAGCGCTCCCAGTCGGCCGCGTCGGCGAGCCGGAAGTCGGCGCCGCAGTCGATGACCAGCGTCTCGTCGCCGAGCTGCTCGGCGACGGCCGCCGAGTGGCCGTGCGGCAGGGCGAGGAAGACGACGTCGTGGCCGGCCAGCGCGGCCGCGGTGGTCTCCTCGACCACCCGGTCGGCCAGCGGCAGCAGCTGCGGCTGCGACGCTTCCAGCCGCTGCCCGGCGCTGGTGTTCCCGGTCAGCGCGCCGATCTCCGTCTCCGGGTGCCCCGAGAGCAGCCGCAGGATCTCGCCCCCCGCATAGCCACTCGCTCCCGCCACCGCAGCACGCAACGCCATCGCCTCCTTGTTAGGACAGCATGACTATACGCATCGCCACAGTTTTATGCAATGAGTTCTCGCGGCGCCCCGCGCTGCCGGTGAGAGCGGGCGCCCCGGCCGGCCGGCGCGGGTGGGGGACGGAGGACGGGGCCGTGGTGACGCTTCTCACCTGCGGTGTCCGCACGGAAGGCGGTGCCGGACGGCGCGCGGACAGGGCGCCCCGAGACCGGCGGGGAAGCACGGCCACGCGGATGTTCCCTGCCCGATCTCGTCGTGCGGTATGCAGTCGATCCGATCGGGTGGGACACCCGGGGACCGATCCCCTCGGGCACCGGGCCCGGCGGGCACGAACCCCGGCCCGCCCGCCGGTAGGGTCGGGCGCCGAGGGGGCGCCCGTGTTGATCACCCTGAGCGGCGGCGCCGGCGCCGGCAAGACGACGTTGGCGACGGCCCTTGCCGGCCACGCCGGCCGTGCCGGACCGGCGCGGATGCTGCACGGCGACGACTACTACGTCACCGGGCGCGAGCACGGCAGCTGGCTGCCGGACGAGAACGGCCTGCCGCGGCTCGACGTCGGCGACCCGCGCTCGATGGACTTCGCCAGGCTCGACGCCGACGTCGACGCCGCCCTCACCGCCGCCCCGCGGCCGGTCGCCGTGATCGTGGAGGGGATGTTCGCCTTCCGCTGCCGCCCGTCGGCGACGGCGGGCCCACGCCTCGACGTCTTCGTCGACCTCGCGGCCGACCTACGGCTGGCCCGCAAGATCCACCGGCAGTGTGTGCGGGGCGACTTCCCCGTCGCCGTGCTGCTGGCCAACTACCTGAACCTGCGCCGCGCCGCCTTCGCCCGGCACGTCGAACCGGCGCGCGCCGCCTGCGATCTGGTGGTCGACGGCGAACTGCCGGCGGCGGCGCTGGCCGAGCGCGTCTGGGCCGCGACGGCGGTCAGCCGAGGCGGAGGCTCCAGCGACCCCGCCCGCCGCTGAGGCTGACCACCGACAGCGGGTGCACCTCGGTGCGCCAGTACGACAGCGGCGGCGCCTTGAGCGCGTAGAGCATCGCGGCCCTGATCACCGAGGGTTCCGTGACGGCCACCACCCGGCCGTCGTCGTCGATGGGGCGGGTGTCGAGCCAGCCGCCCACCCGGGCGACGAAGGAGAGCAGCGGCTCCCCGCCGTGCGGCGCGGAGCGCGGGTCGGAGAGCCAGACGTCGACCGCGCCCGGCTCGCGCGCCGTGACCTCCTGTAGAGTGAGCCCGCTCCAGCGCCCCATGTCGCAGTCGCGGAGGGCCGGTTGGGCGAGCGGGGCGAGGCCGATGGCCTCCCCGGTCTGCCGGCTTCCCGGGGTCGGCGAGCAGTAGCGGAGCTCGGCCGCGGCCAACGGCAGCAGGGCCGGAATGGCGCGCTCCAACTCGCGCCAACCGGCGGTGTCGAGTGGGCGGTCATCACCGAAGCGGGCGTCGAGCAGGGTGGAGCTGCGTGCTGCGGCGATCAGCGTGACCAGCATGGCGCGATCGTACGAGGACTCGAATAACCGCACCACAACGGTGACGTAAATCTCACGGGCGTTCCGGGCGACCGCCGTGCGCCGTCACGGGGCGCGGGGCAGCCCCTCATCCGGGTCGGAGGCGAAGCACTCACGCCAGCCGACGCCCAACCTTCGTACGCCCTCGACGAGTTCGGCGAGCCCGGCGGCGGGCGCGAAGCTGAGGCGGACGTGGGGCGCCGGCGGCTCGGCCGCGTAGTAGGGACGACCGGGCGCGACGGCGACCCCCGCACGCAGCGCGGCGGCGGCCAGTCCCGCCTCGTCGGCGCCGGGCGGCAGTGGCAGCCACAGGTGGTAGCCGCCGCGCGGCGCCGGCACCGGGCCGGCGGGCCCGGCCGCCAGCGCCCGGACCATCGCCTCCCGCCGCTCCCGCAACTCCCGCGCCACCGTGCGGAGATGACGACTCCAGGAGGGGGTACCGACGAGTTCGAGCGCGGTCTCCTGGAGCGGGCGGGGCACGAAGAAGCTGTCGACGATCTGGATGGCCCGCAGCCGCTCGGCCACCGGGCCGCGCGCCGCCAGCGCCCCGACCCGCAGGCTGGCGGAGGTCACCTTGGTGAGCGAACGGACGTGCACCACCGTGCCGTCGGGGTCCTCGGCCGCCAGGCTGGGCGGTTGCGGGCCGGCGTCCTCGTGGCCGAGCAGCCGGGCGAAATCGTCCTCGATCACGAAGGCGCCGGCGGCCCGCGCCGCCGCGAGCACCTCGCCGCGCCGCTCCGGCGCGAGGACCGCCCCGGTCGGGTTCTGGAACAGCGGCTGGCAGACGAACACCCGGGCCCCGCTGGCTTCGAACGCCCGCCGCAGCAGCTCGGGGCGTACCCCGTCGGCGTCCACCGGCACCGGCACCGGACGAAGCCCCGAGGCCCGCGCGGCGGCCAGCATCCCCGGGTAGGTCGGTGACTCCACCAACACCGGCGCGCCGGGCGGCGCGAGGGCGCGCAGCGCGGTGGTCAGGGCGCTCTGCCCGCCGGCGGTGACCAGCACGTCGGCCGCGCCGACCGTGCCGGCCCCGCCGTCGATCTCCCGGGCGAACCAGGCCCGCAGCTCGGGCAGCCCCGCCATCGGCGGGCGCTCCCAGGCACCGGGCCGCCGCCCCGCCCTGGCGAGCGCGGCCGCCAGCGCCCGCTCGGGACGCAGCGCGGGCGCGAGGTAGCCGCCGTTGAGCTCGATGACGCCGGGCGGCGGGGTGTCGAGGGTGGCCAGTACTCCCCCGGCGTCCACGGTGCGCGGCACCTCGTCGGGGGACGGCTCGGCGGTCAGGGCGATCTGCTGCCAGGACGTGTCGCCGCGCGGCGGGGCCGCGGCGCGCGGCCCGGCGCGGAAGGCGCCGGCACCGGGCCGGGTGACGACCAGGCCCTCGGCGGCCAGCGTCGCCAGCGCCCTGGCGACCGTGCCGGGACCGACCCGGTGCCGGCGCATCAGCTCCCGACTCGACGGCAGCCGCTCACCCGGCCGGTAGCGGTCCAGATCCCGCCGCAGCAGCCCGGCCAGCTCCAGCTCACTGCTACCGTGTTCCATGACGGATCAGAATAGCGCTACCGCCCCCCGCTCGATAGCGGTGCCGGCCCCGGAGCCGGCGGTGACAGACCGCGGCGGCATCGCGCTCGCCGCCCTCGGGGTCGTCGCGTTCTCGCTCACCTTCCCCGGCACCGTCTGGGGCCTCGACGGGCTCGGCCCCTGGACACTCACCTGCGGCCGCGTCGTGCTGGGCGCCGTGATCGCCGTCGGCTGGCTGGCGGTGACCCGCGCCCCGCGCCCCGAGCGCCGCCACTGGCCCAGCCTGGCCACCGTCGCGGTCGGCACCGTGGTGGGGTTCCCGCTGCTGACCACGCTGGCCCTCCAGACGTCCTCGACCTCGCACGCCGCCGTGGTGGTCGGGCTGCTGCCGATCACCACCGCCTGCTACGCCACGGTGCGGACCGGCAACCGCCCGTCCCGCACCTTCTGGGCCGCGGCGCTGGTCGGCGCCGGCGTGGTGGTCGCCTTCGCGATCCAGCAGAACGGCGGCGCCCCCACCGGCGCCGACGGCTACCTCCTGCTGGCCCTGCTGCTCTGCGCCGCCGCCTACGGCGAGGGTGGCCGACTGGCCCGCGAACTGCCGGGCTGGCAGGTGATGAGCTGGGGCCTCGTGGCCAGCCTGCCGTTCGCGCTTCCGGGGCTGCTGGTGGCGCTGTCCGCCGAGCCCGCCGACCTGACCGCCCGCTCGATCACGGGCCTGCTCTGGGTGGCGGCCGGCTCCCAGATCTTCGGCATCGCCGTCTGGTACCGGGGCCTGGCCAGGGCGGGCATCGCCCGGGCCAGCCAACTCCAGCTCGCCCAGCCGCTCCTCACCCTCCTCTGGGCGGTCCTGCTGCTGGACGAGACCCTCACCCCGGCCGCGCCGCTGGCGGCGCTCGCCGTGCTGGCCTGCATCGCGATCACCCAACGGTCCCGCGGCTGACGGTTCGGGCACCGCGACGTAGACTGGAAGAGGTGACGTGGATCACAGCCTGCCCACGTCCCGAGAACGGCGAGAGGCGACGGGAGGGAATCCCGATGCGAGCGAAGACAGGCGACCGGATGATCACGCACGGCAGGACCGTGGGCGACGTCGAGCGGGTCACCGAGGTCATCGAGGTGCTCGGCGAAAACGGCCAACCCCCCTTCCGGGTGCGGTCGGCTGACGGCCACGAGAGCGTCGTGTCCCCCGGCCCCGACTCGGAGATCAGAGGCGCCAGGCGCCGCCGCTTCCTCGGACGCGGCTGACCCCGAACCCGAAGGCATGAGCGCCCGCACGAAACGCGGCGCGCCGAAGGCGGCGGCCCCTGTCTGGCCGGGAGCCGACCGCCGGCAGCCGGCCAAGAACACCACACCCGCGGCCGGGCCACCGCGGTCCGGCCACACCACCGACGGCCCACGGGCCGGCGGCCCGCCCCGAGAAACGGCGAAAGGGACGGGAACGGCGCCCCGGGACGCCGGGCGGCCGCGACCGCCACACCGAGGCAGTCGGCGGCACGCGGGCACACCCCCGACCCGAGCCGGCCGCCGCGCGGTACGCGACGAAGCCGGCACGACACCGGGCCGGCGGCCCGCCCCGCGGAGCGGCGAAAAGGG
>NZ_SMKI01000886.1 GCF_004348415.1 Streptomyces hainanensis | reverse complement strand
TGCGGATGCCGTCGGTTTCGCACGCCGCGAGGATCTGGCTGAGTGCGGTGTCGTCGCCGGAGATCACGGTGGAGGTGGGGCCGTTCATCGCCGCGATGGCGACCTGACCGTCCCAGGCCGAGAGCCGCTGCTGGACGTCGTCGGCCGACAGCGCGATCGAGGCCATGCCGCCGCCGGACAGCGCCGTCAGCGCTCGACTCCGCAACGCCACGATCTTCGCCGCGTCTTCCAGGGTGAGTGCGCCGGCGATGTGGGCGGCGGCGATCTCGCCCTGCGAGTGGCCGACGACGGCGGCCGGCTCCACGCCGTGGCTGCGCCACAGTTGCGCCAGTGACACCATCATCGAGAACAGGACGGGCTGCACGACGTCGACGCGTTCCAGCGAGGTGCCGTCCGGCTCGCGCAGCACCTCAAGCAGGTCCCACTCCACATGCGGTGCCAGAGCCCGGGCACAGGCGCGCAGGTGCTCGGCGAACACCGGTGAATCATCCAGCAGCCCCAGCGCCATCCCGACCCACTGCGAACCCTGGCCGGGGAACACCATCACCACCCGGGCGTCACCGCGGGCCTGACCGGTGACCACAGCGTCGGCGGGTTCGTTCCGGGACAGGGCGTCCAGGCCCGCCAGCAACGTTTCGGGATCCTTGCCGAGGACGACGGCCCGGCGGTCGAGATGGGCCCGGGTGGTCGCCAGCGCGTAGCCCACGTCGACCGCGCTGAACTCCGAGTTCGCGGTGAGATGTTCGCGGAGCCGCGCGGTCTGTGCCTGTAGCCCGGCTTCGGAGCGTGCTGAGATCACCCACGGCACCGACCCCGACCCCGACCC
>NZ_SMKI01000885.1 GCF_004348415.1 Streptomyces hainanensis | reverse complement strand
GCGACCCCCACCCCCAGGAGCCCTCAGGAGCGAGATGACCGACGCCCAGGTCGCCCCCACACCAGCCCCGGGACTGAGAAACGCCAGCGCCGTCGTCACCGGCGGCGGTTCCGGCATCGGCCGGGCCACCGCGCTGCGGCTCGCCGCGGCCGGCGCCCGGGTCGTCGTGGCCGACATCGAGGGCCGGGCCGCCGAGCGGGTCCGCGCGCAGATCGAGGCGGCCGGCTCCACGGCCGTCACGGTCGTCGGCGACCTCGGCGACCAGGCCGTCGTCGACGCCGTCGTCGGCACCGCGGTCGAGCGGTTCGGTCGACTGGACGTCCTGGTCAACAACGCCGGCGTGATGGACGACATGTCCGCCACCGCCGACGTCACGGACGCGATGTGGGAGCGGCTGCTCACCGTCAACCTCACCGCCCCCTTCCGCCTCACCCGCGCCGCCCTGCCCGTGATGCTCGCGCAGGGCTCGGGCGCCATCGTGAACACCGCGTCCGAGGCGTCCCTGCGCGGCAGCGCGGCCGGCACCGCCTACACGGTCTCCAAGTGGGGCGTCGCCGGCCTCACCCTCTCCACCGCGGTGATGTACCGGGACACCGGGATCCGGATCAACGCCGTGGCCCCCGGCGGCACCCGCACCAACATCGCCGTCGCCCCGGGGCCGGGCCGCGGCCCGCGGGCGGTCGGCGCGCACCGCGCCGCGGTCGGCCGGGTCGCCGAGGCCGACGAGCTGGCCGCCGCGATCGTCTTCCTCGCCTCCGACGCCGCCAGCAACATCAACGGCGTCGTGCTGCCGGTCGACAACGGCTGGTCGGCCGTCTGACCCGCAC
>NZ_SMKI01000884.1 GCF_004348415.1 Streptomyces hainanensis | reverse complement strand
GGGACAGCCCGCCCACGTCCGAGCCGGCACCGGGCGCCCCCACACCACCCGACGCGCCGGTCCACGCCGCGAGCGCGCCGGGCGCTTCGACGCGCCGGCCCGCGCCGCCGGCCGCCGCGCCCGTCCGGCTGGCCAAGGCCCTGCACGGGCTGCGCCGCCGGGTGCCGTCCCGCAGCCGCGCCGTCCTCGACGAGGAGCGCACCGCCCGACACGGCATCAGCGACGACCTGTGGATCCCCTATCTGCGGCCGGCCGGCGAGACCGCGCTCGACCTGGTGGTGCTCGCCGACGACGGCCCCACCATGCGGATCTGGGACGACGCCGTCGCCGCCCTCGGTACCGAGGCCGAACGCAGCGGCGCCTTCCGCGACGTGCGCGTGGTGCGCCTCGCGTTACCGCGCCGCGGCGAGGCCACGCTGCGCTGGCCGGGCGGCCGCACCGGCGACCCGGCCGAGCTGATCGACGCCCGCGGCAGCCGGATCCACCTCGTCGTGACCGACGGCCTCGGCCACGGCTGGGCGGGCCCCGCCGCCGACACCCTGCTCGGCCGCCTCGCCGCCGGCGGCCCCACCGCGCTCGTCCACCTGCTGCCCACCTACCTGTGGCACCGCACCTCGCTCAACCCCTTCCGCGCCGAACTGGCCGCCGGCGGTTTCGCCGCGCCCAACGGCCGCGTCGGCCACGGCCCCCCGCCGGTCGGTCCCGACCCGCTGCGGCCGCTCCCCACCCCGGCCGAGGAGCCGGTGGCGGCGCCGGTGCCCGTCCCGGTGCTCAGCCTCAAGCCCGAGTCGTTCACCGCCTGGGCCGACGTGGTCGCCGGCGAGAGCGGCGTCC
>NZ_SMKI01000883.1 GCF_004348415.1 Streptomyces hainanensis | reverse complement strand
GGCGGGCTCGACGGGGGTCGGGTTCGTGAGGCGCTCGGGCTCGGGCAGCGCAAGGAGTTCGAGGACGAGTTCGCGTTCGCGTTGCGCGGGGTGCGGATCACCTACGAGGTGGAGCCGCTCGCCGAGGTCGTCCGTTCCTGGTGGGAGGTGACGGGCGGCGACCAGGACGTGGTGGACGCCGACCGGCACCGGTCGCAGCGGGACGCCACCATCACGCGCCGGCCGCGGCGCGCCTGGCAGGAGCCGACCCGGTGGGTCGACCGCACCGGGCCCGCCGTCTACACCGCGCTCGCGCACGACGAACGGGCCCGGTTCGCGCTGGACTTCGAGGGCGCCGCCGACCGGGCCGAGCGCGGCTTCGACCACCGGCATCTGCTGCTGGTGGTGCACGACTGGTGGACCGCCGCCTGCCGGCACGCCAACCCCGAGCACGTCGCCCAGGACCAGGAGCTGGCCCGCCGGATCGAGTCCGGCGACCTCAGCATGCTGGCCCGGGACGACGGGCAACCATAGGAAGTGATCTACGACATTCGCTACGTCGACGTGGCGAAGCGACAGCGGGACGCGCTGCCGCGCACGGCACGAGCCGCCTTCGACAGCACGGTGACGGCGCTGCGCCGCGCCCCCTACGAGTTCGCCCAGAAGGGCCGCGACGGCATCTGGTGGCGCGACTTCGGCTCCGGCGGGCAGATCATGTACCTCATCTCCGACCACATCATCACCATCACCGTCCTCCGCGTCACCCACCTCTGAGGTCCCGGATCGGCCGCCGTTGTCAGACCCGTGTGCTCTCCTGTCGGTACACGGAGAGTGACGAGCGGGAGGGGCGCGGAGATGGACGGG
>NZ_SMKI01000882.1 GCF_004348415.1 Streptomyces hainanensis | reverse complement strand
CCCGGTGGCCGCCCCCGTCGCTGTGGAGCCCCAACCCCCGGCCGCCGTCCGCCGGTTGCCCGCCGCGCTGCTCCTCGACCACGGCGGGGTGATCGCCCGCTCCACCAGGACCCCCGACGCCCGTCGCGCGTTCGCCACCCGGCTCGCCGAGCAACTGACCCGCGCCGGCGCCGCGTTCACCGTCGACGAGGTGGCGGCCGCGATCGAGGCCGGCCGGGAGCGGTACGGCCGGTGGAAGGCGGAGCGGTCGGACGGCGCCGTCGTCCCCGAGATCACGCCGCGCGAGTTCTGGTGCGACCTGGTCGGGCCCGACTGGTCGCCGCACGCCCGGGCGTTCCTGCTGGCCGAGTCGGCCCGGCTGACCCTGGAGTACGCGCGCAGCAAGAGCCACGCCACCATGCGGCCCGGCGTCGCCGAGGCCCTGGCGTTCTGCGCCGAGCACGGCGTCCGGGTGGCCGTCGTCTCCAACACCGTCTGCGGCCGCGCCGTCCGCGAGGAGCTCGACCGCTACGGGATCACGCACCTGGTCGGCGCGCACGTCTACTCCGACGAGATCGGCCGCCGCAAGCCCGACCCGGCCACCGTGACCGCCGCCGTCACCGCGCTCGGCGTGGCGGCCGCCGACTGCTGGTTCGTCGGCGACAAGCCCTGGCGCGACATGGCCGCCGCCCGCCGCGCCGGCGTCGTGACGACCGTGCTGGTGCGCGGCGGCTCGGCCTCCGACGCCGCCGTCGACGCCGCCCCCACCGGGCCGGCCGACGAGCGCCCCACCCACGTGATCGACGAGATGACGGGGCTGCTCGGCCTGCTGGCCCAGGCCCGGGCCGCCGACTCGACCCCCGCCC
>NZ_SMKI01000881.1 GCF_004348415.1 Streptomyces hainanensis | reverse complement strand
AACCGCCTCAAGCAATGGCGCGGTCTGGCCACCCGCTACGACAAGACCGCCACCATCTACCTCGCCGCCCTCCACATCGCAGGCATCCTCATCTGGTCAGCAACATGATCCGAAAGAAACGGCCTAGCCGTGCGGCCGGAAGGCGGGGTACCTGCCCGGAGCGGAAGCAGGCCCGGCGCGAGACCAAGAACACCAAGTCCAGAGCTGCCGACGCGCGGTGCCCCTGCCGGGCCCTCTGGTCGTCATGCTTCGCTTGCACGCCGAAGCGCAGGCGCGCGAGCGCCAGGCCGCCGGCAACCTGCGGGTCGAGTCGGACTACGTGTTCGGGCTGAGCGGCTCGGTGGTCCGCTCAGCCCGAACACGGACTATCACGACTGGAAGCAGCTGCTCGCGGACGCAGGAGTTCGGGCCGCTCGGCTGCACGACGCCCTGCACACCGCCGCCACCGTCCCGATGCTGCTCGGTGTCCCGGACCGCGTCATCGACCAGATCATGGGGCGGGAGCCGGGTACTTCCGCGCGCATGCGTGCGAGGCACCTTCACGTGCCGGACACCATGCTCAAGGGCGTGGCCCGGAAGATCGCCGACGCCCTCTGGGGAACCCCGTCGCACCCGCTGCGGACAAAAAGCAGGACAACAAGCGCTGGGACAAGACGAAGGCCCCCGGCCGTGGATGGCGGCGGGGGCCTTCGATCAGCCCGGTGAGAGCTGGCGGAGGATACGAGATTCGAACTCGTGAGGGTGTGAACCCAACACGCTTTCCAAGCGTGCGCCCTAGGCCACTAGGCGAATCCTCCGTGGGGAACGATACAAGACGTTGGGCGATGGTCGCGAACCGGTTGGGGGG
>NZ_SMKI01000880.1 GCF_004348415.1 Streptomyces hainanensis | reverse complement strand
GCCCGAAGGCCGGGGCGGACGCGTCGCCATGCTGATCGGCGCCGCCCTGATCCTCACCGGCCTGCTCGTCGCCGGCCTGCTCCTCGCCGGCGGCGACGCCTCGGACGACGAGGCCGGGCCGGGCCCCGGCCGCTCCGACGGGCCGTCCCAGCGCGACGACGAGGACGGCGAGGACGGCGAGGGCGGGGGAGACCAGGACGGCGGCGACAGCGGCGCGGGGGACGGCTTCACCCGGGCCCAGGCCGGCGGGGTCGCCCTGCCGGTGCCTGAAGGCTGGGAGGAGGGCGACATGGACGGCGGCGTCTCGGTGACCACCTCCGGCGGCTACCCCTGCCCCGTCGACCCCGAACTCGACTGCGTGGACGCCGGCGTCTTCCTGATCGGCGTGCCCGACGTCTCCGGCGTCACCCCCGAGCAACTGGCGCTCGGCGACATCGCCGGCAACGAACGCGACTCCTACGGCCCCGACTCCTACGGCGGGATCGCCGACTCCCGGGAGCAGGTGTCGGAGCGGGTCACCGTCGCCGGACAGGAGGGCTACCGGGTCCGCACGCGCGTCACCACCGAGGTCGGCACCGAGGCGTACGTCGAGTCCGTGGCCTTCCGCGCCCCCGACGGCTCGGACACCCTGCTGCTGCTCCGGATCGGCGGCGACATCGGGCCCGACGCTCCGGAGCCGGACGTTCTCGACCGGTTCGTCCAGGACGCCAGAGTGGTCGCGGCCGGGCCAGGTACCGAAGTCTGAGCCGGCGAACGTAAAGTGACCACGACACGCGTGACCAGCGGCGCTGGCGGGCCGGGGAGAGGGTGGATGAACACGGAGCAGGGTCCCCGGCGCACTCCGACGC
>NZ_SMKI01000879.1 GCF_004348415.1 Streptomyces hainanensis | reverse complement strand
CATCTGGAGGGCGGTGCGGCGGCCGTGGCGGGTGGGGATCCGCGGGCGGTGGCGCTCGCCGTCGAGGGGTTGGGGTGCGCGGCGGCCGCGGCGGGCCGGTACCCGATCGCGGCCCGGCTGCTCGGCGCGGCGGCGGCGGCCCGTGCGGCGGTGGGGGCGCCGTTGCCGGCCGGGGAGCGGGGCGACGTGGAGCGCGCCGAGCGGGCGGTGCGGGCGGCGCTCGGCGCGCCGGCGTTGGCGGCCGGTCTCGCGGCGGGCGCGGAGCTCTCGCTGACCGAGGCGCTGGCCGAGGAGCGGGCCGGCGTGTCATGAGCGCGGCCGGTCTCTCGGTGGTGGGGGGCGCGGCCCGATCAGGTGGCGCCCGGGTCCGCCGGGCGCGCCGGCCGGTCGGGAGCGCGCCGGGTCCCGCACCATCCCCCCATGGTGCCCGCGTTCCTCCACCGGACGATCGCGGCGCTGATGAACCAGCGCCGGCGTCGCTCGTTGCACCAGCAGGTGGCGATCGCGGCGCCGCTCGTGCTGGTGGCCAGCATGCTGCTCGGCGCGTTCCTGGTGATGGTCGCCGAACACGGCGCGGCCCACGCGAACCTGACGAGCTACGGGGACTCGCTGTGGTGGACCGTGGAGACGGCCACCACGGTCGGCTACGGCGAGTTCTACCCGGTGACGTTCTGGGGCCGGGTGGTCGCGGTCGTGGTGATGGTGGTGGGCATCACGACGTTCGGGGCGATCACGGCGGCGATCGCGGCGTGGTTCGTCGGGCGGGAACAGCGGCGGCAGCGCGCGGTGACGCAGGCGGAGCACGCCATGCGGGAGTTGCGGGATCGGTTCGACCGGCTGGAGGGGATGCTGGG
>NZ_SMKI01000878.1 GCF_004348415.1 Streptomyces hainanensis | reverse complement strand
CCCGGCCGCGTCCGGATCGCCACCGCGACCGGTTCTCTCGACGACTGCCGCCTCGGGGACGGGGCGATCGGGGCTCACGTTCCGGGAGTTGGAGAAGGCCGCCGACCGCGCCCGGCACCGTCGTGCTGCCCCGCGAGGTGGCCCTGGCGCTGCGCGGCGGCCGTGCCCACCAGGAGCTGACCGCCGAGCCGCCGGAGCCCGGCCCGGTCACCGCACTCGACCCGACCGCCGTGGACGCGGCCGCCGCCGGCGCCGCACAGGCCGCGCTCGCCGTCGTCGAGCAGCTGGCCACCGGCTGGTCCACCGACGGGCCCGCCGTGCTGCGGGCCGGCGGGCTCGGCGCCCGCGAGCTCAAGCGGGCCGCCGTGCTGCTGGACACGCCCGAGCCCGAGGCCGCCTTCTGGATCGAACTCGCGTACGCCGCCGGGCTGCTCGCGCCCGACGGCGAGGCCGACGAGCACTGCGTCCCCACCCCGCGCTACGACGAGTGGCTGGCCCTGCCGGCCGCCGAGCGGTGGGCGGCGCTCGTCACCGCCTGGCTCACCACCACCCGGGTCCCGGGGCTCGTCGGCACCCGGGACAGCAAGGGCCGGCTGCTCGCCGCCCTCGGCCCCGGGCTCGACCGGGGTCCCACCGCGGCGCTGCGCCACCAGGTGCTCGCGCTGCTCGCCGGCCTCCCGGCGGGCCACGCGCCGGCCGCCGAGGGCGTCCAGCGGCGGATCGGCTGGGAGCTGCCCCGGCGGATGCCGGAGACGACCAGGACCACGCTGTGCGCCGCGGTGCTCGCCGAGGCCGACCGGCTCGGCGTCACCGGCCGCGGCGCGCTGGCCGCCTTCACCCGCCCGCTGCTCCGC
>NZ_SMKI01000877.1 GCF_004348415.1 Streptomyces hainanensis | reverse complement strand
GTCTTCACCCACGAAGCCGCCCACGCCGCCCACAGCCGCTGGATCACCCCATCCACCCCGCACGACACCGCTCAATTCGCCGCCGCCGCCCTCCTGGAAGAGGCCCGCGCCGAACACGCCCACCTTCGCCGCCGCCCCTCCGACCGTCGCTTCCTGCGCACCGCCATCCACACACTGATCCTCGCGGACATCACCCGCGACACCCCCACCGACACCTGGCAGGCCGGCTGGGCGGCCGGCCTCATCCTCGCCCGCCGAGACGCTGGGATCCTCGCCTCCGATGAAACCCAGCACCTCGAGAACGTCGTCACCACCGTGCTCGGCACGAAGATCCTCCACACCCTCCACGACATATGGACAGCCGTCCGCACCACCGCTGACGACGACACGAACGGCATGCTGCGACACGCCACAGCATGGTGCGAAGCACTCACCGCCGACCCCCACGAACGGGAACCAGCCCCCGACCCCACAGCCAAACACGGCCAACTCGGCGACGCCGTCGACCAGGTCATCAACCGGATCGCCATCAACGAAGCGGAGGAAGCCCGCCTCCGCGACCACGCACAAACGACCCGCACCGCTCAGAGGCAAGCCAAAGCCGCCAACACCGAGCACACCAAGCAAGCGGCTACCACAGCCCGAGACGTCTTCGCCGCCGTCGGACACCCGATCACCCCCAGCCACGCACGCGGAGACCACCCCGACCCACCACCAGTCACCGGCAGCCGCCCACCAACCCCAGCCGAGAAAGCCGCCGCCAGCCGACTCGCCAGGGCACTACGCGCCGCCGCCTACCGCGAACGCACCACCACCCACGCAGCCTCCACAACCCCGCCCGGCCGCCTCGACATGCGCCAAGCACTCGCCCTC
>NZ_SMKI01000087.1 GCF_004348415.1 Streptomyces hainanensis | reverse complement strand
GCTGTGGGGTGTCTCGGGGGTCAGGGCGCGCACGATCTGGCGCAGCGAGTCGGGGCCGCCGAAGCTGCCGGGGCGGGTGACGACGGACCGCTCGTCGCGGGTGCGGGAGAGGACGGCGCCGTGGTGGATCTGTCCCCGGGGTTCGAGCTCGCCGATGCCCAGCGCCTCCAGGACGCGTCGGGCGGTCTCGCCGCCGGTGAGGACGAGGTCGGCGGGTGCCGGATGGCGGGCCAGGGTGGCGGCGGCCAGCGCGGCGAGGCCGCGGACCACGGCCCTGGGGTCGGCGCGCCGGTCGGCGGTGCCGGTGGGCGCGACGCTGAGGACGGTGACCCTGCCGGCGGCGAGCCGTGGCGGCTCCGCCGCGAGGGCGGCGCTCGGCGGCGGGTGGGGGTCGGCGGCGAACGCGGGCGGCTCCACGGCGGCCCGCGCCGCCAGGGCGGCGCTCGGCAGCGGGTGGTGGTCGGCGCCGTCGGCGACGAGCCGCGCGACCTGCTCGGCGCTCGCCGGTTCGGCGGTGCCGACCACGACGAGCACGGCGCGGTCGCCGCGCGGCGGCGGCAGCCGCGGCGGCTCACCGACCGGGGCGTCGCCACCGGCCCGGCCGCCGGCGGCGGAGCCTCGACCGGCGGCGAAGCCGCCGGCGGCGGCAAGGCCCCGGCCCTCGGCCGCCAGGTGGCGGCCGACGGCGGCGGCGAGGCCGCCGGCGCCGATCAGCCGCGGCGCCCTCGCCAGGGCGAGGGCGGCGCCGGCGACGGCGTCGAGGTCGGCGTCGGTCTCGGCGTCGCAGACGGCGATCCGGCCGGCGGCGGTGGCGGTGGTGAGCGCCGCCGCCAGGCGGGCGCGCGGGGCGCGCACGGTGGCGAGGTCGACGAGTTCGACGGGCAGCGGCGCGAAGGACTCGGCGAGCGACCGGGGCGGTGCGGTGGGCTCGGCCCGCCAGGCGTCGGTCAGGTGCAGGGGGGTGTCGCCGAGGTGGACGACGCCGGCGCGGACGGTGCGGCCGGCGGCCGGCAGCGCGGTGGCCGCCACCACCGGGGCGCCGTCCTCGGCCAGGGCGGTCGCGGTGGCGGCGGTGTTGCCGCGCAGCAGGGAGTCGATCTTGACGAGCACCGGGGTGCCGGGGGTGGTGGCGGCCAGCGCGGTGCGGACCCGGCCGGCGGCCGGGGCGGGCGCCAGTTGGCGGGAGTCGAGGTCAAGGACGGTGGCCTCGCCGGGCAGGCGGACCGGTTTGGCCAGTTCCTGACGGAGCGTCATCGGCTCAATGAGGAGCACGCGACTGCGTGTTGTGCGCGAAAGCAGCCCGGCAGCGGTCTCGGCCGCCCCGGACAGATCGTCCGCGATGGCAAGCAGTCGCCGGCTGGGTGCGGGTGGCACGTGGCCTCCTCATGCGCGGTGATCGCGCTGGTGAGATCGGGATGCGGCGCGCCGGCCGACGTGCCTCCGCGGACGACGTAGGCCGGCGTGCTGCGCTTGATGATGACATACGGCGCGCGATTTACGCGAGGGGTCTTGCGCACAACGCGCACCCATGCGACTGTGGCCGACACGACAGCCCGGCCACCCATGCGAAGAGGCGTATGTGTGGCCGCCCTGTCAGGACCACCGAGTCGACATCCGGACGAACAACAGGGACCCCGCCGGTCTCTCCGCCAAGCGTCAAGAGGTCAACGATGACCCGTTTCACCCCACCGATCCTCGGCCGTCGCACCCTTCTCTCCGTGGGTGCGGGCCTGGGAGCCGGGCTCGCCCTGAGCCAGTTGACCGCCTGCGCCGGGCCGACCGGGGCCGCGGGACCCGGCACCATCAGCCTGGGACTCAACCGCTCGCTGGTCAGCCTGGACAACAAGCTCAACCAGTTCGAGGCCGCCGTCACCGTGCAGCGGGCCGTACGTCAGGCGCTGACCAGCATCGACCAGAACCTCAGGCCCCAGCTGGTGCTGGCGGACCGCTTCGAGCTCGACGAGGCGTCGGGGAGCTGGACGGTCCGGCTGCGCGACGACGTCCACTACTCGGACGACACCCCGGTGACCGTCGAGGACGTGGCCACCGCGCTCCGCTACTACGGCGAGGTCAACGGCTCCTTCATCGTCGGCCTCTTCCCCGAGATGCCCACCGTGGAGCCGGTCGACGACCGCACCTTCCGGCTGCACACCCAGCGGCCGGTGGCGGTCCTCGACTACCTGATGGCCAACATCCACATCACCCCGGCCGCCGCCAACGAGCCGGTCGAGCTGAGCAGTGGTGTCGGCTCGGGCCCCTATGTCGTCACCCGCGCCAACGGCGGCACCGGCGAGTACGAGCTGGCCCGCAACGACCGCTACTGGGGGCCGGCGCCCTCGCTGCGGAACGTGCGGGTGCGGTTCGTCCCCGAGGAGTCGAGCCGGGTGGTCGGCCTGCGCAGCGGCGAGATCGACGTGATCGACTCGATCAGCCCCGACTCCGCCGACCAGCTCGACGGGATGCGGGGCGTGCGCATCCAGCGCTCCCCCGGCACCCGGATCAACCAGCTGTTCTTCAACTTCCGCAAACCGCGCGGTCATCCACTGGCCGACCCGGCCGTGCGGGAGGCGCTCACCTACGCGATCGACGGCCGTGCCCTGATCGACAACGTGCTCACCGGCTCCGCCCAGCAGGCCGAGGGCGTGGTGCCGGTCGCGCTGGAGGGCGCGGCCCGCACCGGCGCCTTCACCTACGACCCGCGGCAGGCGCGGCAGCGCCTCGACGCGCTCGGGGTGCGCGACCTGGCGGTGAAGATCATCTGGGAGACCGGCGAGTTCGCCGCGGACACCTTCATCATGGAGGCCGTCCAGGAGATGCTGAGCGACGTCGGGGTCCGTTCCACACTCCAGCAGTTCGAGCCCGGCGGCGACATCCTCCAGTGGCGGCAGGGCCGGCGCGGCGACTGGGACGTCCTGGGCAACGGCTTCGGCAACCCGACGGGGCTGGCGCTCACCAGCCTCCAGGGCATGTACGCGGGCACCCCGGAGCGCGAGGAGACCAGGGACACCTACCAGGGCTTCGTCTACCCCGAGGTCGCCGGGCTGATATCCGACGCCACCGCCGAAGCCGACCGGGACGCCCGCAACCTGCTGCTGACCGACGTGCAGCAGCGGATCTGGGACCTGTGGCCCTGCCTGTGGGCCTTCGTGCCGGACGCGGTGCTCGCCCACCGGACCCGGATGACCGACCCGGCGCTCAAGCCCATCAACTCCTACGACCTCGCCTCCGTGGCGCTGGAGGGCTGAGCCATGGTCCGTTATCTCGCGCGCCGACTCGGTCAGAGCCTGCTGACCATCTTCCTCACCGTCTCCACCGTCTTCGTCCTGGTCCGCCTCGCCCCCGGCGACCCCGCCACCTCCTACGCGGGCCCCAACGCCACCACCGAGGACCTGGCCAGGATCCGCGAGCAGTTCGGCCTCGACGACTCGGTGTTCGCGCAGTACCTGATCTTCCTGCGCGACCTGTTCACCGGCGACCTGGGCACCAGCTACTCCTTCCACGCCCCCGCGTTCGACGTGGTCATGGACCGGCTGCCGTACACCACCACGCTGGCCATCTCCGCGATCGCGCTGACCACCGTGGTCGCCGTGCCGCTCGGCGTCTGGATGGCCAGGCGCGCCGACACCAACCGCGAGATCGGCGCCAACATCGTCACCATCGCCGGACAGTCCATGCCGGACTTCTGGAGCGGCGTGATGCTGCTGACCGCGTTCGCCGTGCTGATCCCGGTGCTGCCCTCCTCCGGCTTCACCACCTGGGGCGGGCTCGTGCTGCCGACCATCACCGTGGCCATCCTTCAGATGGCGCTGATCTCCCGCCTGGTACGGCGCGAGATGGCGGGCGCGCTCGCCTCCCCCTACATCACCGTGGCCCGCTCACGCGGCGTCTCGGAGCGTGCCCTGACGTGGCGTTACGGGCTGCGCAACTCGGCCATCCCGGTGCTGACCGCGCTCGGCACCCGGTTCGCCGCGCTGCTCAACGGCGTGGTCGTGGTCGAGGTCGTCTTCGGTTGGCCCGGCGTGGGCTCCCTGGTGGTGCGGGCCCTGGAGACCCGCGACTACCCGCTGATCCAGGCCACGGTGCTGGTCACCGCCGCCCTCGCGATCCTGGTCCAACTCCTCATCGACCTGGCCTACCCGCTGCTCGACCCGCGGGTGCGCCTCGGAAAGGCGGCCTGAGCCATGAGCACCGCCCTGGACACAACCGCTACCCCCTCCCCCCGGCCGAGCGCCGTCAGCGCCAGGCAGCTGGCCGCCTCCACCGCCACCCGACGGGCCAGGGCCGCCCGGCTCAAGCTCTGGATCGGCACGGTCTGCACGCTGCTCGTGGTGGTGCCGATCGCCCTGGCACAGCTGCTGCCGCTGCCCGGGCCCAACGACCAGGACCTCGGCAAGCGTCGCCTCGCGCCGTTCACCGAGGGGCATCTGTTCGGCACCGACCAGCTCGGCCGCGACGTGCTCTCCCGCATCCTGCACGGCGGCCAGGTCTCGCTGACCATCGGCGTGCTCGCCGTGGTGGTCTCCGGCGTCATCGGCATCGTCGCCGGCGCCGCCGCCGGCTACTTCGGCGGCTGGGTCGACTCGGTGGTCTCCCGGCTGCTGGAGGCGCAGATGTCGCTGCCGCTGCTGATGATGCTGCTGCTCGTCGTCGCCCTGTTCGACCCCTCGGTGCCGGTGATCACCAGCGTCATCGCCGTGGCCCAGTGGCCCGAGGTGGCCAGGCTGACCCGCTCCCTGGTACTGGTGGAACGCGAGAAGCCGTACGTGGCGGCCGCCCGGATGCTGGGCCTGCACCGGATCCAGATCCTGGTCCGGCACATCCTGCCCAACATCATCCGCCAGGCCACCCTCGTCGTCCTCCTGCTGCTCGCCCAGGCCGTGCTGCTGGAGAGCGCGCTCAGCTACCTGGGCGCCGGGCCCCAACGGCCGTTCGCCACCTGGGGACGGATCATCTCCGACGGCCAGGACTACATCACGACGTCCTGGTGGCTGGTCACCCTGCCGGGCCTGGTGATCGTGCTGCTGGTCGTCGGCGTCAACCTCATCGGCGACGGGCTGCGCGACCGCAGCCGGGTGCGTCGAACCGCGACGGAGGGCAACTGATGGCCACCACCGACACCCCGCGGGCGAGCCGGGACGAGCCGCTGCTCGACGTGCGCGACCTGCAGATCGAGCTGATCACCGAGCACGGCGTGGTCCGCGCGGTGGACGGCGTCAGCTTCGCCATCGACAGCGGCGAGACCGTCACCATCATCGGCGAGTCGGGCTCCGGCAAGTCGACCACGGCCATGGGCATCCTGCGCCTGCTGCCCGACGGGCTCGCCGTGATCTCCGGCACCGCCAGGATCTCCGGCGTCGACACCGTCGCCAACCCGGGCGCCATGCCGAAGATCCTCGGCCGCAAGGTCTCGCTGATCCCACAGGACCCGATGACCGCGCTCAGCCCCGTGCACACCGTCGGGCGGCAGCTCGGCGAGGCGATCAGGCTGCGCCACCCGGAGCTCTCCAAGGCCGAGGCCCGCGCCCGCGGGATCGAGTTGCTGGAGCGGGTACGGATCTCCAAGCCGGAGAGCCGCTGGGCCTCCTACCCGCACCAGCTCTCCGGCGGCATGCTCCAGCGCGTGCTGATCGCCATCGCGCTGGCCGCCGAGCCCGTGCTGCTGGTGGCCGACGAGCCCACCTCGGCGCTCGACGTCACCGTGCAGGCCGGCATCCTCGACCTGCTGCTCGAACTCCAGGAGCGCACCGGCATCGGCATCCTGATGATCACCCACGACCTGGGCGTGGCGCGGCTGGTCTCCGACCGCATCCACGTGATGCGCGACGGCCACTTCGTCGAGTCGGGCCCGGTGGAGCAGGTCGTCGACGCGCCGACCGAGCCCTACACCCAGAAGCTGCTCGCCGCCGTGCCGGTCCTCGGCCCCTGGGACGAGAGCACCGTCACCGAGGAGGCCGGACGATGAGCGCCACCCCCTTCCTGTCCGTGACCGACCTGCGGGTCGACTACCCCATCCCGGGCGGCGTCCACCGCGCGGTGGACGACCTCAGCTTCACCGTCGAGCGAGGCGGCTCGCTGGCCATCGTCGGCGAGTCCGGCTGCGGCAAGTCGACCGTCGCGCGCAGCCTGGTGCGGCTGCTCAAGCCCACGGCGGGCCGGATCGAGCTGGACGGCGTCGACCTGGCCCCGCTCTCGGAGCGCCGGATGCGCCCGCTGCGGCACCGGGTGCAGATGGTCTTCCAGGACCCCTACGGCTCCCTCGACCCGCACTCCACCGCGCAGGAGATCGTCGCCGAGCCGCTGCGCGTGGCGGGCGTCCGCGACCGGGCGCAGCGCGCGAAGCGCGCGGCCGAACTGCTCGACCGGGTCGGTCTCCCGACCAGCGCGCTGCACCGCAGGCCGGCCGAGTTCTCCGGCGGCCAGCGGCAGCGGATCGGCATCGCCCGGGCCCTGGCGAGCAGCCCCGAGCTGTTGATCTGCGACGAGGCGACTTCGGCGCTGGACGTCTCGGTGCAGGCGCAGGTGTTGCGGCTGCTGCGCGAACTGCGCGAGGAGTCGGACCTGACCTTCATCGTGATCTCCCACAACCTGGGCGTGGTCCGCGAGATCAGCTCGGAGATCATCGTGATGCGGGACGGCCGTCTCGTGGAGTCCGGTCCGACCGAGCGGGTGCTCGCCGCGCCCGCCGAGCCCTACACCAGGGCGCTCCGGCGCGCCGCCCTGGATCCGGCAGCCATGCGGGGCCGCAAGCCGCGCTCCGTGGTCAACACCGTCAGCGCCCGCGACCGCGGGCCGTCGAAAGGAGAAGCCGCGTGACCCTGCTCCCGGACATCCCCGTCCCGCTGTCGCCGCTGGTGCTCGGCACCATGACCTTCGGGGACACCGTCGACCGGGCGGGTGCCGAGGCGATGCTCGACCTGGCCCTGGACTCCGGGATCACCGCGGTCGACACCGCCAACGCCTACGCCGGCGGTGACACCGAGACCATGCTGGCCGACCTGCTGACGCCGGCCCGCCGGGAGCGGATCCAGCTCGCCACCAAGGCCGGCATGCCCCACCCCGACACGGGCGAGCACAGCCCGCTGTCGCCGGCCGGCATGCGGGCCGCGCTGGAGGGCAGCCTGCGGCGGCTGCGGACCGACCACGTCGACCTCTTCTACCTGCACCAGCCGGACCGGAACGTGCCGCTGGCCGAGACGCTGGGCGCGGTCGCCGAGTTCGTCGCCGAGGGAAGGATCAGGGCGCTCGGCGTCTCCAACTACGCGGCCTGGGGGATCGCCGAGGTCGGCCGGGTCGCGGACCAGGTGGGCGCGCCGCGCCCGGTGGTCGCGCAGCAGCTGTACAACCTGCTGGCCCGCCGGGTCGAGGAGGAGTACCTGGAGTTCGCGGCCACCACGGGGCTCGCCACCATGGTCTACAACCCGCTGGCCGGCGGGCTGCTGACCGGCCGCCACCACTTCGGGAGCGCGCCGGACTCGGGTCGCTTCGCCGACTCCCGGCTGGCCCCGATGTACCGGCAGCGCTACTGGAACCCGCGGCTCTTCGAGGCCGTGGAGCGGCTGGCCGACATCGCGGAGCAGGCCGGCGTCGGGCTCGCCGAGCTCTCGGTCCGCTGGCTGCTCGGCCGCGACGGGGTGACCGCCGTGCTGCTCGGCGGCTCCCGGCTCGAACACCTGAGGGCCAACATCGCCGCCGCGCAGGCCGGGCCGCTGCCGGCCGACGTGCTGGACGCCTGCGACGAGGTGGGTGCCGAGCTGCGCGGCCCGATGCCCGCCTACAACCGCTGACCACAGAACCACGACCATCCCCCATCCCCACCCCGAGAGTGAGGCCAACCCCGGTATGGATTCCGCCCGTTTCGCCGCCGCACTGCGCTCCCGCGAGAAGCTCGTCGGCTACTGGTCGATCGTCGGCTCCCCCGTGATCAACGAACGGCTCGCCAGGCTCGGCTACGACTACGTCTGCCTGGACGCCCAGCACGGGCTCTTCGGCTACCAGGAGATGCTCCAGTCGCTGACCGCCATCGACGCCGGCGGCGCGTCCGTCGGCATGGTCCGGGCGGTCGCCAACGACCCGGCGCCCATCGGCCGGGCGCTCGACGCCGGCGCCACGGGCGTGATCGTGCCGCTGATCGACACCGCGGAGCAGGCCGCGGCGGCCGTCTCCGCCTGCCGCTACCCGCCGGTCGGCCGACGCTCGTACGGGCCGATGCGCGCCCAGCTGCGGATCGGCCCCAAGCCGTCCGTGGCCCACGAGGAGACGGTGGTGCTGGCGATGATCGAGACGGCGGACGGCCTCGCCAACCTGACCGACATCTGCGCCACCCCGGGCCTGGACGGCGTCTACGTCGGCCCCTCGGACCTGCGGATCGCGCTGGGCGGCGCGACGTCGACCGACCCGGCGCTCGACGAGGAGTTCGAGGCCGCGCTGGTGCGGGTCCGGGAGGCCGCGGCGGCCGCCGGGATCGCCGCCGGCATCCACACATCGGACGGCGCCTCGGCCGCCAGGCGGCTGGCCGAGGGCTACACCTTCGCCACCGTCTCGTCCGAGCTGATCCACCTGGAGCAGGTTGCCCGCGACCACCTGAAGACCGCCAGGTCCTGACCGCCGGGTCCTGACCGCGCGGGTCCTGACCGCGCGGCAGACGAACAGCGGGACAAGCGAACGGAGTTGAGGAGAGCCATGAGCGAGACGCCAGCGTGGGGCGAGGCGCCGCCCGAGCACCCCGACGGGGTGCTGCGGCCGCGTCCCGAGGACCCCGACGTGCTCCAGGCGTTCCTACCGGCGCCCGCCGTGCAGAACCACGCCGCCAGCCTGACGGTGCTGCCGGACGGCGCCCTGGGCTGCGTCTGGTTCGGCGGCACCCAGGAGGGCGTGCCGGACATCTCGATCTGGTTCTCCCGGCTCGCGCCGGGCGGTGCCGCCTGGGAGGCGCCGGTCCGGCTCTCCGACGACCCGGACCGCTCGGAGCAGAACCCGCTGCTGTTCCCGACGCCCGCCGGCGAGCTGTGGCTGCTCCACACCGCCCAACGGGCCGGTGACCAGGACACCGCGGAGGTCAGGCTGCGGGTCTCGGTGGACGGCGGCCGGAGCTGGGACGCGCCGCGGACGCTGTTCCCCGCGGGCCCCGAGGGCGGGGTGTTCGTCCGCCAGCCTCCGGTGGTGCTCGCCTCCGGCCGCTGGCTGCTGCCGATCTTCCGCTGCGTGCCGGTGCCCGGCACCAGGTGGACCGGCGAGCAGGACACCAGCTCCGTGCTGATCAGCGACGACGCGGGGCGCGACTGGCGGGAGCGGCCGGTGCCGGAGAGCACCGGGCAGGTTCACATGAACATCCAGCCGCTCGCGGACGGCACGCTGGTCGCGCTGTTCCGCAGCCGGTGGGCGGACCGGGTGCACCGCTCCGTCTCCCGGGACGACGGGGAGACCTGGACGGCGCCGGAGCCGACCGGGCTGCCGAACAACAACTCGTCGCTGCAGTGCCTCGTGCTGGCGGACGGCCGGCTCGCGCTGGTCCACAACCACAGCAGCAGGGCCGACGCGTCGGCCCGCCGGGTGTCGCTCTACGACGAGATCGACGAGGCCGGCCAGGCGGGGGAGGCCCGCCCGCCGGCGGCCGAGCCGGCCGGCCGGGCCTTCTGGGGCGCGCCCCGGGCACCGCTGACGCTGGCGATCTCGGCGGACGGCGGGCTGAGCTGGCCGCTGCGCAGGGACGTGGCGACCGGCGACGGCCACTGTCTGACGAACAACTCCCGGGACCGGCTCAACCGGGAGCTGTCCTACCCGACGATCGCGCAGACGCCGGACGGCGCGCTGCACATCGCGTTCACCTACTGGCGGCAGACCATCACCCACGTTCGGGTGACGCCGGACTGGGCGGCCGGGCCAGCCACCGCGGGGCGAGCCGGCTGACCGACGCCCGGTCGAGCAGGGTGGCCGAGGCGCAGCCGGGCGGCAAGGCGCCCGCCTCGACCTCGGCTATCAGCCGGGCCACCGCCCGCCGGTGCCGGCCGAAGGCCGGGCGGGAGACCGCCCGGCCGCGGGCCGCCTGACCGGCGAGCGCGGCGTCAGGCGGGACGTCGAGCAGCAGCAGGTGGAAGCCGCGCCGCCGGCGCCTGGCGTCCCTGGCGAGCCAGCGCCGCACGAACGCGTTCCGCCCGCAGTCGTGCACGAGGACGCCGGCCGGCGAGCGCAGAGCGTTCCATAACCGGGCGTAGTGGGCGGTCCTGACGGCGGGTCGGTAGACGGCGTAGGGCAGCCAGCGGGGCAGCCGCGCCTCCCAACGCTCCCGCTCCTCCTGGGAGTCGACCAGCACGAGCCCGCTACCCGCCGGCTCCGCGACCCGCCCCATCAGGGTGGACTTGCCGCTGCCCGGCAACCCGGACACCACGACCCGGTCGCCCGGCTCCCACGGCGGCAGCGGAGCCCGGGGACCGGCCTCCGGCCCCCGCAGATCAAGCACCGCGGCGCCGCTCGCCGGCTCGCTGGCCAGACCACTCGCGTCCTGTCGGAGCATCGCGATCACTCCCCGCCCTCGTGAGGCCCTCCGAACCGAGGAACCTCTTTGCAGTTCCTTTAACGGTCCGTGCCCCCGATGTTATCCGCCGACGCGGACAGTCGAGGGCCCCAGCCGCCACCATCGCCAAATAAACCCGGCGGACACCGATCCCCCCGGCTCCGGCCGCTCCCGCGTGGGGGCGCGCGCCGCCCCGAGGTGACACGGGACACTGCCCTCATGACGGGGATGAGACTGTTCGCCGCGGTGTTGCCGCCCGAGCCGGTGTTGGATGAACTCACGACGGCAGTACGGGAGTTGCACCATCTGCCGGGAGCCGGGCGGCTGCGCTGGACCGATCCCGGCGGCTGGCACCTGGTGTTGGCGTTCTTCGGCGACGTGCCGCCCGAGCGGGTGCCGGAACTGCGCGAGCGCCTCGGCCGGGTGGCCGGTCGACACGACCGGCACCAACTGTCGCTGACCGGCGGCGGCCGGTTCGCCCAGCGGGTGCTGTGGGCGGGGGTGGCCGGCCAGGTGGGCGCCCTGCGCGGGCTGGCCGCGGCGAGCACGGCCGCCGGGCGCCACTCGGGGATCGCGCTCGACGACCACCGCCCCTACCACCCGCACCTGACGATCGCCCGGGGCCGGGACCGGGTGGATCTGACGCCCTACGCCTCCGCCCTCACCGACGTCGCCGGCACCCCCTGGACGGTCACCGGGTTCACCCTGCTGCGCAGCCACCTCCCCGCCGAGGGCCTCCCCGGCCAACGGCCCCGCTACGAGCCGCTGGCCAGCTACCCGTTGCGGCAGGCCACCCCGAACGGCCCGGCCGGGAAGGGGTAACGTCGGGACACCCGCCCCCCGGAGAGGCAGAACGTGGCCACCGATCCCGCACCCCGCGTACTCGCCGAGATGACCGACCTGCTGCGCGGCGCGCCGGACGAGCCGGGCAACATCCTGTGGCGGCTCGCCGAGTCGGGGCGCCAACTGGACGCCAACGTCGTCCGGTTGCGGCCGGACGCCGGCGTGGGCGAGCACGTCGAGCCGGATCTCGACGTGCTGCTCCAGGTGATCGGGGGCGGCGGGCAGCTGCGGGTCGGCGGCGAGTCGCGGCCCCTGTCGCCCGGCAGCCTGGCCTGGCTCCCGCGCGGCACCGGGCGGGCGCTCGCCGCCGGCCCCGACGGCCTGGTGTACGTCACGGTGCACCGCCGCCGGCCCGGCGCGACCATCCGCACCGCCAGGGACGAGCCGGCGGGAGGGGAGCCGGCCTGCCAACCGCACCGGGTCTGCGCCGAGTGCGGCCGACTGGCCGGCGAGCCCGACGCCCGCTTCTGCGCCGGGTGCGGTACCGAACTCCCCGAACCCGCCTGAGCGGCCCCGCTCATCGGCCTGCTCGCCGTGCCCCTTGCTCGCCGTGCCCCTTACTCGCTGTGAATGTTCGCGCCCGGGCCGAGCGGCAGGTCGAAGCCGTAGAAGATGCCGAGCACCGCGAGCCAGGCGAGCAGGAACGGCACCACGAAGATCACCAACCGGGACAGCAACGTGCCGAGTTGGGCGCTTGGCTCGTAGCGGCGCAGCAGCGCCAGGACCAGGAACAGGTACGGGTTCATCGGCGTGATCATCTGGGTGGCCGAGTCGCCGATGCGGAACGCGGCCTGGGTGAACGCGGGTTCCATCCCCAGCAGCATGAAGGTGGGCACGAACACCGGCGCCATCAGCGACCAGAGCGCCGAGCCCGAGGTGATGAAGAGGTTGAGCACGCACACCAGCAGCACGAACAGCGCGATGCCCAGGAAGCCGGTCAGGCCGGCGGACTCCAGCAGCGAGGCGCACTTCACCGCCAGCAGGGTGCCGACGCCCGACCAGTTGAAGACGCCGATCACCTGGGAGATCGCGAAGATCAGCACGATGTAGCCGGACATGTTGGTGACCGAGTCGGCCATCAGCCGCGGCACGTCGTCGGCCTTCCTGAGGCTGCGGACGGTCACCCCGTAGACGACGCCGGCCAGCAGGAAGGCGACGAACAGCAGCGGGACGATGCCGCTGAGCACCGGCGACGGCACCAGCGCGCCGCCCTCGCCGCGCAGCGGGGAGTCGGGCAGCAGCCAGCCGGTGACCACCACGGCGGCGTAGCCGAGGAAGGCGAGACCGGCGTTGCGCATCCCGCGCTTCTCGACCGCGGTGACCTCGGTGGTGACGCCGTCCGCGCCGAACTCGCCGCTCGGGTCGAGCTCCGGCTGGGGCAGCCGGGGCTCCAGCACCCGGGCGGTCAGGAAGCCGCCCATCAACGCCAGCACCAGGCTGGCGGCGGCGGTGAAGAAGTAGTTGACCAGGATGTGGGTGGGCGCCTCGGCGCCGCCCGGCAGCACGGTCACGGCGGTCTGGGTGATGCCGGTGTAGAGCGCGTCGAGCGAGCCGATGATGAAGCCGGCCGCGTAGCCGGCGCAGACGCAGGCGAAGGCCCCGATCAGCCCGGCCACCGGGTTGCGGCCGGCGCTGCGGAAGGCCAGGGCGGCCAGCGGCGGGATCACCAGGATGGCGATGTCGCTCATCACGTGGCCCTGACAGGCGACGAACGCCATCACGTAGGGCAGCACCCGGGCCGGCGCCCGGGCGATGGTGGCCCGCACCACCGTTTCGAGCAGCCCGGTCTTCTCGGCGATGCCCACCGCCATCATCATCAGCAGCACGGTGCCCAGCGACGGGAAGCCGGTGAAGTTGGGGATGAGGTTCTCCAGCAGCCACCGCAGGCCCTCACCCGTCAGCAGCCCCTTGACCTGGAGCTCCTCCTCGCTGCCCGGCACGGTGACGCCGGCGTCGAACGCCGCCAGCGCGGTGGAGACCACGGCCAGCACGACGAAGAGGAGGGTGAACAGGTAGAAGGGGTGCGGCAGCCGGTTGCCGGCGCGCTCGATGCCGCCGAGCACGCGGTCCAGGAGCCGGGCTCCCGAACCGGATCCGGAGCCGGAGCCTGGGCCGGAGCCCGGTGCGGCCGGGGCGAGGGTGTCCTGCATGGCGGGGTACCTTTCGAACGGGCCTGACGTCAGCTCGCGGGCTGGGGAGCCTTGCGGACGACGCCCTGCTGGACGACGTACCGGACGTTGTCCGGTACGGCGAGGACGGCGATGTCGGAGAGCGGGTCGCCGTCGCAGACGACGAGGTCGGCGGCCTTGCCGGCCTCGAGGGTGCCGATCCGGTCGGCGAGGCCGAGCAGTTCGGCGGCGGTGCCGGTACCGGCGAGGATGGCGTTCATCGGCGTCATGCCGAGCGCCACCAGGTGCATCAGCTCGCGGAGGTTCTGCGCGTGCGGGCCGACCCCGGCGTCGGTGCCGAGCGCGATCCGCAGTCCGCGCTCGATGGCGCGGGCGATGTTCTCCCGGGTGATCCCGGACCAGCGGACCTTCTTCTCGTAGTGGTAGGGCGCCATCTTCGACCTGTCGATGCCGTCGAAGACGGTGGACAGCGTGGGCACCACGAACACGCCGCGCTCCCCCGCCAGGTCGCAGGCCTCGTCGTCCAGGCCGTAGCCGTGCTCGACGCTGGTGACGCCGCCGCGGACGGCGTTGAGGATGCCGGCGGTGCCCTGGGCGTGGGCGGCCACCGGGCGGCCGCCGTGGCGGGCCACCTCCGAGACCACGGCGCGGATCTCGTCCTCGGTGAGGCCCTCGTCCTCCGGCTGGTCGTGCGGGCTGCCCATGCCGCCGGTGGCGCACAGCTTGATGACGTCGGCGCCGTCCCGCAGCAGCCGGCGGACCGCGATCCGCACCTGGTCGACGGTGTCGGCTATCTCGCCCATGCCGCCGCTGGTGTCGACGCCGGAGGCGGTGGTGAAGTCGGCGTGCCCGCCGGTGTGTCCCATGATCCGGACGGCGGTGTGCAGCCGGGGGCCCTCGATCAGGCCCTCGGTCACGGCGGTGCGGAAGCCGGCCGGAGTGCCCCCGAGGTCGCGGGCGGTGGTGACGCCGGCGTGCAGGGTGCGACGCATCCGCTCGGCGGTGCGCAGCACGCCCACCGTCGGGTCGGCGGCGAACTGGGTGGACAGCTCGGACATCGAGCCCACGCCGAAGTGCACGTGGCAGTCGATGAAGCCGGGCAGCACGGTGCGGCCGGCCACGTCGATCACCCGGGCACCCGGGGCCCGTCCGGGGGCGCCGGCGGCCGGCCCGACGTAGGTCAGGTCGCCGTTCTCGTCTGTCCGGATCTCGCCGTCGGGAACGGGCTCGGCACCCGTCCCGTCGATGATCCTGGCGCCGGTGATCGTCAGCGGGGTGGTCGGCACAGCGGCTCCTTGCCGGTAGGGGTCTGTCCGGCGGATATCGTCCGTACCCTGGATTTCTCGACGGTAAAATCGCCGGATTCGGCCAGGAGGGCACGGTGAACGCAGGATTCGTCCCCGCTTCGAGGGCGCAGGGATCAGCCACCCGCACCGGCCTCGACGAGCTGGATCTGGCCATCGTGCACGCGCTGCAGATCCAGCCACGGGCCCCGTGGACCCTGGTCGGGGAGGTGCTGGAGATCGACCCGGTCACGGCGGCGCGGCGCTGGGGCAGGCTGCGGGACTCGGGGGCGGCCTGGGTCGACGGCTACCTCTCGCCGGCCCACGACACGCTGGTCCGTGCCCAGTTGGAGGTCACGACGGACGGCTCGCGGATCGCCGACGTGGCCACCACGCTGAGCAACGACCCGCCGGTGCTGAGCCTCAAGCAGACCTCGGGCACCAGGGACCTGCTGGTCATCGTCTGGGCGCCCGACCTGGACTGGCTCGCGGAGTACGTCACGGAGCGGGTCTCCCGGGTGCCGGGGGTGCGCACCACCCGGCTGCACGTGATCACGGCGGCGCCCTTCGAGGGCAGCCAGTGGCGGCTGCGGGCGCTCAGCTCCGCCCAGGCCGAACGGCTGCGGCCGGCCGAGCCGCGGGCCGGGGCCGGTTCCTCACCCGACGAGCCGTTGCGCCCGCTGGAGCGGCGGATCGCCGTGACGCTCGGCTCGGACGGCCGGATGCCGCTGGCCGAGCTGGCCCGGGTGGTGGGGAGCAGCGTGGCGACCACCCGGCGCGGCCTGGGCCGGCTGCTGCGCGACGGCCTGCTGTCGCTGCGCTGCAACCTGGCCAGGCCGCTCACCGGGTGGCCGGTGTCCGCCGTCTACTTCGCCTCGGTGCCGGCCCAACACCTCGACGCCACGGCCGCCGCGCTGCGCACGCTGCCCGAGCTGAGGCTGTGCACCATGACGGCCGGCCCGCAGAACATGATCCTCGACGTGTGGCTCCGCACCCTGCACGACGTGCACGGCCTCGAAGCCCACCTCGCCCGCGAACTCGGCCACCTGCGGGTGCGGATCACGGACCGCGCCGTCGTGCTGCGCACCTACAAACACGTGGGGCGCGTACTCGACCGGCACGGTCACAGCGTGCGGGCGGTTCCCACGGACCTGTGGGACTGATCGCCCGGACAGGACCTAGCCGGCGGCCTCGGCCACCTCCTGCTCGACGGCCACCGGGGACGCCGGTGCCGCCGCGGGGGCGCGGACGGTCGACCGCAGGGCCGCCGCGTAGGCGTCGTCCGGGTCGAGCCGCCGCAGTTCCTCGGCGATCAGGTCGGCGGTGCTCCGCACCTTGAGGGCGACGGTGCGGGTGGGCTGGCCCGGGATGGCGAGCGTGGCCACCGCGCCCTCCGGCCGGTCGATGTGGATCTCGCCGCCGGCGGTACGCAGCCGCACGCCGGTGACCACCGGGCCGTCCGAGAGCGCCTGCTCCACCGGCACCCCGAGCCGCGCCGTGAACCAGCGGGCCAGCAGCTCGGCGCTCGGGTTGTCCGCCTCGCTCTCCACCACGGCCGAGGTGACCTCGGTGCGGGCCTGGTCGAGCGCGGCCGCCAGCATGGAGCGCCACGGGGTGAGCCGGGTCCACGCCAGGTCGGTGTCACCCGGGGCGTAGGAGGCGGCGCGTGCCGCCAGTTCCCTCAGCGGCTGCTCGACGGCGTAGGAGTCGGTGATCCGACGCTGCGCGAGCGCGCCGAGCCGGTCGCCGGCCGGGTCGGCCGGCGCCTCCACCGGCCACCAGACCACGACCGGGGCGTCCGGCAGCAGCAGCGGCAGCACCACCGAGTCGGGGTGCTCGGCCAGCTCGCCGCGGAGCCGCAGCAGCACCGTCTCGCCGTTGCCCGAGTCGCCGCCGACCCGTACCTCGGCGTCGAGGCGGGACTCGGTGCGCCGCGCCGCGGCCCGGCCCGGTCGGCGGATGATCACCAGGATCCGGCTCGGGTGTTCCCGGGCCGCGTCCCTGGCCGCCTTGAGGGAGTCGTGCGCGTTCTCCTCGTCGGTGACGATGACCAGGGTCAGCACCATCCCGACCGCCGGGCTCCCGGCCGCCCGCCTGGCCTCGACGAGTGCCGCGTTGATCCTGCTCGATGTGGTGCCGGTCAGTTCGACGCTCATGGCCGCCGCCAGCTCCTTCCTTCTTGTGCGAGCATCCGGTCCGCCTCGGCCGGGCCCCAGGTGCCCGCCGCGTACGGCGCGGGCCTGCCGTGCCGGTCCCAGTAGTCCTCGACGGGGTCGAGGATCCGCCAGGACTCCTCGACCTCCTGGTGGCGGGGGAAGAGGTTGGCGTCGCCGAGGAGGACGTCGAGCAGCAACCGCTCGTACGCCTCGGGGCTGGACTCGGTGAAGGACTCGCCGTAGGCGAAGTCCATCGTCACGTCCCGGATCTCCATCTGGGTGCCGGGCACCTTGGAGCCGAACCTGACCGTGATGCCCTCGTCCGGCTGCACCCGGATCACCAGGGCGTTCTGCCCGAGCTCCTGGGTGTCGGTGGTGTCGAACGGCGAGTGCGGGGCGCGCTGGAAGACCACCGCGATCTCGGTGACCCGCCGCCCGAGCCGCTTCCCGGTGCGCAGGTAGAACGGGACGCCCGCCCACCGGCGGTTGTCGATCTCCAGCTTGACGGCCGCGTAGGTGTCGGTCTTGGACTGCGGGCTGATGCCCGCCTCCTCCAGGTAGCCGAGCACCTTCTCGCCACCCTGCCAACCGCCGGCGTACTGGCCGCGCACCGTGTGCCGGCCCAGGTCGGTGGGCAGCTTGACGGCCCGCAGGACCTTCAGCTTCTCCTCGACCAGCGCGTCCGCGTCGAAGCCGGACGGCTCCTCCATGGCGGTGAGCGCCAGCAGTTGGAGCAGGTGGTTCTGGATGACGTCCCGGGCGGAGCCGATGCCGTCGTAGTAGCCGGCGCGGCCGCCGATGCCGATGTCCTCGGCCATCGTGATCTGCACGTGGTCCACGTACGACCGGTTCCAGATCGGCTCGAACATGGTGTTGGCGAACCGCAGCGCCAGGATGTTCTGGACCGTCTCCTTGCCCAGGTAGTGGTCGATCCGGAACACCTCGTGCGGCGCGAACACCTCGTGCACCACCGCGTTGAGCTCCCGCGCGCTGGCCAGGTCGTGGCCGAACGGCTTCTCGATCACCGCCCGCCGCCAGGAGCCGTCGGGCGCCTCGGACAGGCCGTGCCGCTTGAGCTGCCGCACCACCTGCGGGAAGAACTTCGGCGGCACGGAGAGGTAGAACGCGAAGTTGCCGCTGGTGCCGCGCGCCTCGTTCAGCTCCTCCACGGTCTCGCGGAGCCGCTTGAAGGCCTCGTCGTCGTCGAACACGCCGGGGACGAACCGCATCCCCTGGCTGAGCTCCTCCCAGACCTCCTCGCGGAAGGGGGTGCGGGCGTGCGCCTTGACGGCGTCGTGCACCTCCTTCGCGAAGTCCTCGTGCTCCCAGTCCCGGCGGGCGAAGCCCACCAGCGAGAAGCCCGGCGGCAACAGGCCGCGGTTGGCGAGGTCGTAGACGGCCGGCATCAGCTTCTTGCGCGACAGGTCGCCGGTGACGCCGAAGATCACCAGGCCCGACGGGCCGGCGATCCGCGGCAGCCGCCGGTCGGTGGCCGGGTCGTGCAGCGGATTGACCCAGCTGTCGTGGTCGGTCATCGCCGTCAGGCCCCCTTGGCGGCAAGGCGGGCGAGCGCCGCCTCGGTGGAGTCGAGCAACTCCTGCCACGCCTGCTCGAACTTGGCGACGCCCTCGTCCTCCAGGAGTTGCACCACCTCGTCGTAGGAGACGCCGAGACCGGCCAGCGCGTCCAGGTCGGCGGCGGCCTGCTCGTAGCCGCCGGTGATGGTGTCGCCGCTGACCACGCCGTGGTCCTCGGTGGCCAGCAGCGTCGGCTCGGGCATGGTGTTGACGGTGCCGGGCGCCACCAGTTCGGTGACGTAGAGGGTGTCGGGGTAGGCCGGGTCCTTGACGCCGGTGGAGGCCCACAGCGGCCGCTGCGGGTTGGCGCCGGCCGCCGCGAGCGCGGACCACCGCTCGCCGGCCACGACCTCCTCGTACGCCTGGTAGGCGAGGCGGGCGTTGGCCAGCGCGGCCCGGCCCTTGAGCGCCTTGGCGGCGTCGGTGCCCAGCGCGTCGAGGCGCTTGTCGATCTCGCTGTCCACCCGGGAGACGAAGAACGACGCCACCGAGTGGATCGTGGCCAGGTCGAGCCCGGCGGCCCTGGCCTTCTCCAGACCGGCCTGGTAGGCGTCCATCACCTCGCGGTAGCGCTCCAGGGAGAAGATCAGCGTGACGTTGACGCTGATCCCCCGCCCGATCACCTCGGTGATGGCCGGCAGCCCGGCGCGGGTCGCGGGAATCTTGATCAGGGCGTTGGGGCGGTCCACCAGCCAGGCCAGTTGCTCGGCCTCGGCTATGGTCGCCGCCGTGTCGTGCGCGAAGCGCGGGTCGACCTCGATGGACACCCGGCCGTCGGCGCCGCCGCTCGCCTCGAACACCGGGCGCAGCACGTCGGCCGCGTCCCGGACGTCGGCCGTGGTGATCATCCGGATCGCCTCGTCGACGGTGACCTTGCGCGCGGCCAGGTCCGCCAACTGCCCCTCGTACCCGTCGCCTCCCGAGATCGCCTTCTGGAAGATCGACGGGTTGGTGGTCACCCCGACCACGTGCCGGCTCTCGATCAGCCCAGCCAGATCCCCCGACGCGATCCGCCGGCGCGACAGGTCGTCCAGCCAGATCGCCACCCCCTCGTCGGAGAGCCGCTTGAGTGCGTCGGTCTTGGACATCTCGTCTCCTGCTGTCAGTGTTCCGTGCTTATCTCAGTGCGCGCCGGCCCTCGAAGATTCCCGAGTGCCCCGGGACAAGCTTCCGTCCTCCCCTCCCCGCAGTCCAGCCGACTC
>NZ_SMKI01000876.1 GCF_004348415.1 Streptomyces hainanensis | reverse complement strand
GGTTCGGCGGGGCGGTGGCCCCGGAGCCGGCGGCGCAGCTCGGGGGCGTGCCGGCGGGCGTCGCGGACCGAGAGCGGCAGCGGCCGCCAGCCGGCCACGCGCCCCAACTGGACGACGGGCGGCGCGACGTCGGAGTCGGCCATCAGCTCGGCCGGCTCGCCGTCGCGCACGGCGCCGTCGCCGGTGAGGTGGAGCAGCCGGTCCGCGTACTGCAGCACCCGCTCCATCCGGTGCTCGGCGATCAGCACCGTCGTCCCGAGGTCGTGCACCAGCCGCAGCACGGCGGCCAGCACCTCCTCGGCGGCGGTCGGGTCGAGCGCCGAGGTGGGCTCGTCGAGGACCAGGACGGCGGGGTGGGTGGTGAGGACCGCCCCGATGGCCACCCGTTGCTGCTGGCCGCCGGAGAGGGTGCGGAGCGGGCGGTGCCGGAGTTCGGCGATGCCCAGCAGGTCGAGGGTCTCCTCGACGCGCTTCCGCATGGTGCCGGACTCGATCGCCAACTGCTCCATGCCGTAGGCGAGTTCCTCCTCGACGGTGTCGGTGACGAAGCCGGCGAGCGGGTCCTGGCCGACGACGCCGACGAGGTGGGCGAACTCCTGCGGGGCGGCGGCGTCGGTGCGCTGCCCGGCCACGGTGACGGTGCCGCGCAGGGTGCCGCCGGTGAACCGGGGCACCAGGCCGTTGACGGCGCCGAGCAGGGTCGACTTGCCGGTGCCGGTACGGCCGGTGACCAGGCAGAGCTCCCCCTCGCCGATGTCGAGGTCGACGTCGCGCAGGGTCGGGCGCTCGGCGTCCGGGTAGGTGAAGCTCACCTCGTGGAACGTGATCACGCCGGGGCCTTTCCGGTCGGTGCCAGGGAACGCTGGAGGGGTGGGGACG
>NZ_SMKI01000875.1 GCF_004348415.1 Streptomyces hainanensis | reverse complement strand
GGCGGGGGAGTGTGCCGGTCGAGGTGGTGGAGGGCCAGGTGGATGTCCGGATGCACGTGACCGGTCCTCTCACGCGTCGCGGAACGGGAAGCCGTACAGGTGGAGGGCCACGCTCTCCCGGCCCTCGGTGTCGCCGGCCTCGACGGCCGCCCGGGCTTGGGTTTCCCAACGGTCGGTCAGCTCCCGCAACTCCTCGCCGAAACGGCGCAGTTCGTCCGGGGTGAGGCGCGGCAGGGACTCCCGGTCGAAGGCGGCCCGCAGCCAGTCGGGGCCCCAGCTCTGCCGCTCGTCGAGGAAGCGTTCCCGCATGCCGGCCTGCTGGTGCGCCATGGTGCGGAGAAGGGCGGCGTGGGCCGCGGCGGCCTCGGGGGCGTCCTCGAAGGTGTCGTGGATGCTGATGTGCTCGGAGACGCGGCGCCACCAGCGCTCGCGCCCGTCCGCGCGCGGGCCTTCGGTCTCCTCGATCAGGCCGTGCGCGGCCAGCTTCCTGAGGTGGTAGCTGACGAGTGAGACCGCCTCGTCCACCTGCTCGGCGAGCTGTGAGGCGGTGGCGGAGTCGGTCACACAGAGTGCCCGGTAGAGGCGGAGCCGCAGCGGGTGGCCGAACGCCTTCAGCGCGCCGAGGTCGGTGAGGTAGCGGGTGTCCCGGGATGCCATGCGGCGAGCGTACGATAGGAAAGGAATGTTGTGCAATATTTCTTTCGGAAGCCGGGTGCTGGGGGTGGGACTACCGCCGTAGCGCCTCGTTCAGCCGTGCGGCCCGCCGCGTCAGGTGGTCGCGTTCGGCGAGGTTGGTGGCCTGGCGGGCGGCCTCCGCGTAGAGGTGGGCGGCGGTTGTGAGGTCGCCGTCGCGTTCGTGGAGGTGGGCGGCGACCGCCGGGTGGCGCGGCAGCGTGGGGTCCAGGGG
>NZ_SMKI01000874.1 GCF_004348415.1 Streptomyces hainanensis | reverse complement strand
GTCGCGGGCAGCGGGGTCTCCATTCGCGCCCGCACCGCGTGGGAGACCGGGGCCGGCAGCCACTCCCGCGCCACCGTGGCGGCCGCGTCGCTCTCCTCCTCCCGCTCCTCCAACTCCGCCAACAGCCAGGCCACGTCCGGCCGCAGCCGGGGGTCCTTCTCCAGGCACTGGCCCGCCAACTCCCGCAGCCCGGGCGGCACGTCGCGCAGTCGCGGCGGCTCGTACGCGGCACGGAAGTTGATCTCCTGCGGTGTCCCCCGGCCGAACGGGCCCGTGCCGCTCGCCGCGTAGACCAGCACCGCACCGAGCGAGAACACGTCGCTCACCGGGCTCGTGTCGCCGTCGGTCAGCTGCTCGGGCGAGATGAAACCCGGTGTCCCCACCACCGCCCCGGTCAGCGTCAGCGTGGTCGCCCCCATCGCCCTCGATATCCCGAAGTCGATGACGCGGGGGCCGTCCTGTGCCAGCAGCACGTTCGACGGCTTCAGGTCGCGGTGCACGAGACCGGTCCCGTGGATGGCCTCCAACGCCTCGGCGAGCCCGGCGCCCAGGGCCCGCACGGAGACCTCGGGCCAGGCGCCGTGCGCGGCGACCGCCTCGTCCAGCGAAAGCCCGGGGACGTAGGCGGTGGCCAGCCACGGCGGCGAACCCTCCGGGTCCGCGTCCAACACCCCCGCGGTGAAGAAGCTGTTGACCCGACGGGCCGCCGCCACCTCCCGCGCGAACCGTTGCCGGAACTCCCGGTCCTCGGCCAGCTCGCTGCGGATCACCTTCACCGCGACCGGCCGCCCACCGGGCGAACGCGCCAGGAAGACCCGCCCCATTCCGCCGGAGCCCAGCCGCGCCAGCACGCGATAACGCCCCACCTGCCGCGGATCATCCGCCGCCAGCGCCGATAACTCCCCCACGCCTTCCCGGCC
>NZ_SMKI01000873.1 GCF_004348415.1 Streptomyces hainanensis | reverse complement strand
CTAGACGAGTAGTTCCGAATGAGGGGTTTTCTGACGTGGGGGAGGGTGTCCAACATCGGGTTGTGACGACCGAGTTAGACACCCTCTTGACGGCACTGTACGTCCACGTCGATGACCGGTTGAAGACCCCGCGGTGGCGAGGGCGGCCACCGAGGCTGACCGACGCCGAGCTGGTCACCCTGGCCGTGGCCCAGGCGATCCTGGGCTTCCACTGCGAAGCCCGTTGGCTGCGCTTCGCCCACGCCCACCTGCGTCCCCTCTTCCCTTATCTGCCCCAGCGCCCGGCCTACAACAAGCGCCTACGAGCCGCTTTACCGCTGGTCAAACGGGTGATCCGGTCCCTGGCGGCCGACACCGACCTGTGGCTGGATGACCTGTGGGTCGTGGACTCCACACCCGTGGAGTGCGCCCGCTCCCGCGAGACCGTGCGCCGCTCGGACCTGGCGGGATGGGCGAACTACGGCTACTGCCGCTCCCACTCCCGCTTCTACTGGGGCCTGAAGCTCCACTTGATCTGTACGCCGGCCGGGCTGCCGGTCACCTGGGCCCTGGCCGACCCCAAGATCGACGAGCGGCAGGTCCTGGCCGCCTTGATCGACAACGAACCACACCTGGCCGCCGACCGGCCCGGCCTGCTGATCCTGGCCGACAAGGGCTACATCTCCGCCGAACTCGACCGCTTCCTCGACCAGCACGGCGTCGGCCTGCTGCGGCCCTCCTACAAGAACCGCGGCACACCACGGCCCGGAGAAGCCCTGCTCAAGACGGTGCGGCAGCTGATCGAATCGGTCAACGACACCCTCAAAGGCCAACTCGGCCTCGAACAGCATGGCGGCCGCACCATCGAAGGCGTCGGCGTCCGAGTGGCTCAGCGGATCCTGGCGATGACCTGTGCAATCTGGCACAACCGCACCATCGGCGCACCCATCACCAGGTCACTGA
>NZ_SMKI01000872.1 GCF_004348415.1 Streptomyces hainanensis | reverse complement strand
CCACCGCCCCGGCCGCCCGCGACGGCGCCGCGCGCCCCGCCACCGCGATCCGGCTGCGCCCGCGCCGGCACAGCCGCGACCGGCCCAGGCGCAGCCTGCTGCTCACCCTGCTGACCGGCCTGGTGCTGCTCTACACGCTCGTGCCGCTGGCCTGGCTGCTGATCAACGCCACCAAGACCCAGGCCGGACTCTTCGACTCCTTCGGCCTGTGGTTCGACGGCGACTTCGCGCTGTTCGGCAACATCGCCGACACCTTCACCTACGACGACGGCGTCTTCACGCGCTGGCTGCTGAACACCCTGCTCTACGTGGTGCTCGGCGCGGGCGGCGCGACCTTCCTCGCCGTGCTCGGCGGCTACGCCCTCGCCAAGCACGACTTCCCGGGCAAGCGCGGCGTGTTCGCCGTCATCATCGGCGCCGTCGCCGTGCCCGGCACGGCGCTCGCCGTCCCCACCTTCCTGATGTTCAGCGAGATGGGGCTCACCAACACCCCCTGGGCCGTGATCATCCCCTCCCTGATCTCGCCCTTCGGTCTCTATCTGATGTGGGTCTTCGCCTCCGAGGCCATCCCCGGCGAGCTGATGGAGGCGGCCAGGATCGACGGCGCGGGCGAGGTGCGCACCTTCTTCCAGGTGGCGCTGCCGCTGCTGGCCCCCGGCATCGTCACCGTGCTGCTCTTCACCATGGTCGCGACCTGGAACAACTACTTCCTGCCGCTGATCATGATCAAGGACCCGGACTGGTACCCGCTGACCGTCGGCCTCAACTCCTGGAACGCCCAGGCGATCACGGCCGGCGGCGAGGTCATCTACAACCTGGTGATCACCGGCTCACTGCTCACCATCCTCCCGCTGATCGTCGCCTTCCTCCTGCTCCAGCGCTACTGGCAGTCCGGCCTCGCCGCCGGCAGCGTCAAGGAGTGACCCCCGGGGCGCTCGCCCCGCCCCTC
>NZ_SMKI01000871.1 GCF_004348415.1 Streptomyces hainanensis | reverse complement strand
GCCGGGTTTGGCCGGTCAGGCCGGGAGCCACGGGCGGCCCGGTGCCTGCGCCGTTTCCCGCCCGGCTCGGCCCTCAGGCCTGCGGCCGGGGTGCCGCCCCTGCGGCGGCCGGGTTTGGCCGGTCAGGCCGGGAGCCACGGGCGGCCCGGTGCCTGCGCCGGTTCCCGCTCGGCTCGGCCCTCGGGCCTGCGGCCGGGGCATCGGCCCTGGCCGGTGTGCCGCTCCTGCGGCGGCTCGGCTTGCGGGTGGTGCGGTGCCCATGTTGGCTGGAGCTGGCTCGACCCCTGGGCCTGCGGCGTGGGGGTGCGGGCTCCGCCCGCGCCGGTTCCTGCCCAGCTTGGCCCCTGGGGGCACCGGCACTGGTCGGTGTGCCGCTCCTGGGGTGGCTCGTGCCTGCGGGTGGTGCGGTGCCCGTGTCGGCTCCCGGGGCTGCGGCCGGTCGGGCCGGGAGCGGCGGCAGCACGTTGCCTGCGACGGCTGCCACCCGGGTCTGCTGGCCGCAGGCCGTCGCGTGGGTTCCGTTCGGCACGGGCCTCGCCGGGACGCCGGTTGGCCGGCAAGGCTGAGAGCGGTGGGCGGCGCCGGTCGGCCCCCGTGCCTGCGGCCGGGGCATCGGCCCTGGCCGGTGTGCCGCTCCCGCGGCGGCTCGGCTTGCGGGTGGTGCGGTGCCCGTGGCTCGCCCCGGGCCTCCGGCGGCCGGGTCGGCCGGCCGCAGGCCGGCGCGCGAGCCATCCGATCGGCCGGCTTCGCCGGCGCTGGAGTCGTGGGCGCCGGCGGGTCGGCCTGCGGGCAGACCCGCGAAACCGTGCCTCTGCCGTGCCGGTGGCCTGCGGCCGGGGTGCCGGCTTCGCCGGTGCGGTGGCTTCCGGCGGGCCCTGCCCGGCCGCGCCCAGGCGAAGCCCGGGCCGGGGCCGGCGCGCATCGGAAAGGGCGGGTGG
>NZ_SMKI01000870.1 GCF_004348415.1 Streptomyces hainanensis | reverse complement strand
CCCCCTCGGCGCCCGCCCTGACCGCCGCCGGCAGGTCCGCCGGGCCCCCGATGTTGGCGAGCAGCGGCACCTGGTGGCCGTCCGCGGTGGCGCCCGGGCCGGTCACCGAGGCGAGCGCGGCCCGGTGTTCGGCCGCCACCCTGGCCAGCTCGGCCCGCTCCGCGTCGCTCGGGTTCACCACGATCTCGCCCGTGGAGCCGTCGACGGCGACCACCGTGCCCTCGGTGATCTCCAGGGCCCGGGGCAGCGCGACGACCGCCGGCACCCCGAGGGCCCGGGCCAGGATCGCGCTGTGACTCGTGGGGCCGCCCTCCTCCGTCACGAAGCCGAGCACCAGCGCCGGGTCGAGCAACGCGGTGTCCGCCGGGGCCAGGTCACGCGCGATCAGCACGAAGGGGTCGTCGCTGTCCGGCACCCCCGGTATCGGCACGCCGAGCAGCCTGGCGACCATCCGGTTGCGCACGTCGTCCAGGTCCGCGACCCGCCCGGCCAGATACTCGCCGGCGTCCGCGAGCAGCGCCCGGTAGGCGGCGAAGCCGTCGTAGACCGCCCGCTCCGCGGTGGAGCCGGCGGCGATCCGCCGCTCCACGTCGTTCATCAGCTCGGGATCCCGCGCCATCAGCGCCTGCGCCTCCAGCACCGCCTGGGCGTCGCCGCCCGCCAGCGTGCCCCTGGCCGTCAGGTCGGCGGCCACGGCGGTCGCGGCCTGCTGGGCGCGCCCCAGCTCGCGCGCCGTCTGCGCCGGCTCGATCCGGGTGTCGGGCGGCTCCAGCACCGCGGTGCCCATGTGGCGCACCTCGCCGATGGCCACGCCCCGGCTGACGCCGACCCCTTGCAGCCTGGTCTCCATCTCACCCGCCTCACGACGCCGACCCGACGACCACACCCGCCGGGCCGCACCTCACATCAAAGCCGAAGTCGCCGCGTTCGGCCCCTCCGGCCACGCCGCCCCTCCGC
>NZ_SMKI01000869.1 GCF_004348415.1 Streptomyces hainanensis | reverse complement strand
GATTTGTATAAGAGACAGGGGCTGGCCGGCGGCCGGATAGCCCATCGGTTCGTACGCGGCCGGCACCCTGATCGGCGCGATCTGCGGGGTTCCCCGCTCGGCCACCAGCCTGTCGTAGATGGGGGTGTCGGGGAACGACGGTGAGGAGTAGCCACCGCCGTAGGGGCGCGGGGAGGTCATACCCCATAAGTTAAGCCCACCATGTGGTCGTTGGGGAGACCGATTAGAGGGTCTTTTCGCGGGCATGGGGGGCCTCCGGCGCTCAATCCGAAGGAATCCCGGAAAAAACGTCGATGGGCGTTCAGATGATGTTGTTTCCGGGGTCGCCCAGAGGGAGATCTCGGCCGGGATGGCATAGTGGGCGGTGTCCGCAGAACAGGTGGCATGACGACGGCCACCCGACGGAGGAATCCACGATGCTCAAAGGTGCGAACGTCCCCGTGCCCGCCCGGTCGGTCCGCGTCGAGATCGGCTGGAACTCCTCCGCCGGCGTCCCGGACGTGGACGCGTCGGCGCTGCTCCTGACGGGTGGGGGCAGGGTCCGTTCGGACGGCGACTTCGTCTTCTACAACCAGCCCCGGCACACCTCGGGCGCGGTCCGGTACGAGGGCAAGCAGCCGCAGGGCGCCGCGGTGACCGACCGGCTCGTCGTGGACCTCTCCACCGTCGAGCAGGACATCGAGAAGGTGACCGTGGCCGCCTCCGCCGACGGCGGCACCTTCGGCCAGGTTCCCGGCCTGCACGTGCGGGTGCTCGACGCGGACAGCGGCGCCGAGCTGGCCCGCTTCGACAGCCAGGACGCCAGCACCGAGACCGCGTTCGTGCTGGGCGAGCTCTACCGCCGCCAGGGGGCCTGGAAGTTCCGGGCCGTGGGCCAGGGCTACGACAGCGGGCTCGCGGGCCTCGCCACCGACTTCGGGATCTCGGTTGACGACGAGCCGGCGCCGGCCCCCGCACCGGTCCCCACGCCCGCCGCGCCGCGGCCGGCGGCCC
>NZ_SMKI01000868.1 GCF_004348415.1 Streptomyces hainanensis | reverse complement strand
ATATAGGTGTGGACACCACCGCCGCCCGGCGAATCGTGGTGGTCGCCACCATCGGTCCCGCCCCGCCGCGTTCCTACTGTGCGGCCATGGACAACAACCCCCGCCCCCCTGCCGACGGCGCCGATGGCGCCGACGCGCCGTTCCTCACCGGTCGTACCGCTCTCGTCACCGGGGCCGCCAGTGGGATCGGGCGGGCCTGTGCGGTCGCGTTGGCCGGCGCCGGGGCGCACGTTCTCGTCGTGGACCGGGCGGCGGAGGCCGCCAGGGCCACGGCGGAGGAGATCGGCGGCACCGCGTTCGTCGTGGACCTGTCCGAGCCCGACGCCGTCGACACGCTGCCCGACGACGCGGACGTCGTGGTCAACAACGCCGGGCTCCAGCACGTGGCGCCGCTCCACGAGTTCCCGCCCGACCGGTTCGCGCTGATCCAGCGGGTGATGGTGGAGGCGCCGTTCCGCATCCTCCGCCGCACCCTTCCGCACATGTACGCCCAGGGCTGGGGGCGGATCGTCAACATCTCCTCGGTCCACGGGCTGCGCGCCAGCCCCTACAAGGCGGCCTACGTCACCGCGAAGCACGCCCTGGAGGGCCTGAGCAAGGTCGCCGCGATCGAGGGCGCGCCGCACGGCGTCACCAGCAACTGCGTCAGCCCGGCGTTCGTCCGCACGCCGCTGGCCGAGGACCAGATCGCCGACCAGGCGCGGGCGCACGGCATGGCGGCGGACGACGTGGTCCGGCGCGTGATGTTGGAGCGCCCGGCGATCAAGCGGCTGATCGAGCCGGCGGAGGTCGCCGGCACCGTGCTGTGGCTGTGCGGCCCGCACACCGGCTATCTCACCGGCGCCTCGATCCCCCTCGACGGCGGCTGGACCGCCGAACAGGTCGTAGCGCAGCACGACGCCCTGGCAGCTGCCGTCGGGCGCGGGCAGCAGACCGGCACCCAGCACGCCCGGCCAGTCGCCCGGGTCCATGGCGAGCACGTCGAAGTCGGGCCC
>NZ_SMKI01000086.1 GCF_004348415.1 Streptomyces hainanensis | reverse complement strand
CTTCACAACGCGGCGGCCCGGACCGTTGCCGGTCCGGGCCGCCGTGCCGTGCTTCCTGGCTGATTCAGCGCTTGCCGCGCTCCGGCCGCGCCAGGCCGGCCCGGCGCAGCGCGTCGGCCATGGCGCTGTTCGCCGGCGGCGCCTCGCGGCGCTGGCCACCGCCACCGCCGTTGCCACCACCGCCACCGCCACCGCGCCGGTCCCGCTGCCGCGGGGCGCCGCCGCGTTCACCGCGTTCACCGCGCGGGCCCCGCTCCTCGCGGCCACGCCCGCCGCCGGCGCCCGGCTCCTCGTCGAGCCGCAGCGTCAGCGAGATCCGCTTGCGGGCCACGTCGATGTCGAGCACCTTCACCTTGACGATGTCGCCGGACTTCACGACCTCGCGCGGGTCGGAGACGAACTTCCGCGACATCGCCGAGACATGGACCAGGCCGTCCTGGTGGACGCCGACGTCGACGAAGGCGCCGAAGGCCGCCACGTTGGAGACCACGCCCTCCAGCACCATGCCCGCCTTCAGGTCGCCGATCTTCTCGACCCCCTCCTTGAAGCGGGCGGTGCGGAACGCCGGGCGCGGGTCACGGCCCGGCTTCTCCAGTTCCTTCAGGATGTCCGTGACGGTGGGCAGGCCGAAGGTGTCGTCCACGAACTCGGCCGGCCGCAGCGCCCTGAGCGTGGCCCCGTTGCCGATCAGGGCCCCCACGTCGCCGCCGGACGCCACGACCATGCGGCGGACCACCGGATACGCCTCGGGGTGCACGGCCGACACGTCCAGCGGGTCGTCACCGCCCCTGATCCGCAGGAAGCCGGCGCACTGCTCGAACGCCTTGGGCCCGAGCCTCGGCACCTGCTTCAGCGCGCCACGGTTGGTGAACGGCCCGTTCTGGTCGCGGTGGGTCACGATGTTCTCGGCCAGGTTGGTGCCGATGCCGGACACCCGGGCGAGCAGCGGAACGGAGGCGGTGTTGACGTCCACCCCGACGCCGTTCACACAGTCCTCGACGACCGCGTCCAGCGAGCGGGAGAGCTTCACCTCGGCCAGATCGTGCTGGTACTGGCCGACGCCGATCGACCGCGGGTCGATCTTCACCAGCTCGGCCAGCGGGTCCTGGAGGCGGCGGGCGATGGAGACGGCGCCGCGCAGCGACACGTCGAGCTCCGGCAGCTCCTGCGCCGCGTAGGCGGAGGCCGAGTAGACCGAGGCGCCGGCCTCGGAGACCACCATCCTGGTCAGCTTGGCCTCGGGCATCCGGGCGATCAGCTCGCCGGCCAGCTTGTCGGTCTCCCGGGACGCCGTGCCGTTGCCGATGGCGATCAGTTCGACCCCGTGCTCGCGGACGAGGGTGGCGAGCCGGCCGAGCGCCTCGTCCCAGCGGCGGGCCGGGGCGTGCGGGTAGATCGTGTCGGTGGCGGCCACCTTGCCCGTGGCGTCGACCACGGCGACCTTGACGCCGGTGCGCAGCCCCGGGTCGAGCCCCATGGTGGCCCGGGTGCCGGCGGGCGCGGCGAGCAGCAGGTCGCGCAGGTTGGCCGCGAAGACCGCCACCGCGTCGTCCTCGGCGGCGGTGCGCAGCCGGGTGCGGAGGTCGATGCCGAGGTGGACCAGGATCCGGGTGCGCCAGGCCCAGCGGACCGTCTCGGCCAGCCAGGTGTCGCCAGGGCGGCCCCGGTCGGCGACGCCGAAGCGGTGGGCGATGGCCCGCTCGAACGAGGAGGGCCCGGCCTCCCGGGCCCCGGCCGGGTCACCGCCCGACGCCTCGGGCTGCTCGGGCTCCAGGGTGAGGTCGAGGACCTCCTCCTTCTCGCCCCGGAACATGGCCAGCACCCGGTGCGACGGCAGCTCGGCGAACGGCTCGGCGAAGTCGAAGTAGTCGGCGAACTTGGCGCCCTCGGTCTCCTTGCCCGACCTGACGGCGGCCACGAGACGACCCCGCTGCCACATCCGCTCGCGCAGCTCGCCGAGCAGGTCGGCGTCCTCGCCGAACCGCTCGGTGAGGATGGCCCGGGCGCCGGCGAGCGCCGCGTCCGCGTCGGGGACGCCGCGTGCCTCGTCGACGAAGGCGGCGGCCGCGGCCGCCGGCAGCACGCCCGGGTCCGAGAGCAGACCGTCGGCCAGCGGCTCGAGGCCGGCCTCGCGGGCGATCTGGGCCTTGGTGCGGCGCTTGGGCTTGTAGGGCAGGTAGATGTCCTCCAGGCGGGCCTTGGTCTCGGCACCGCGGATCGAGGCCTCCAGCGCCGCGTCCAGCTTGCCCTGGGCCCGCACCGAGTCGAGCACGGCCTCACGCCGCTCCTCCAGCTCGCGCAGGTAGCGCAGCCGCTCGTCGAGGGTGCGCAGCTGGGTGTCGTCGAGCGCGCCGGTGACCTCCTTGCGGTACCGGGCGACGAACGGCACCGTCGCGCCGCCGTCGAGCAGTCCCACGGCCGCCTGGACCTGCCCCTCCGCTACGCCGAGCTCCTCGGCGATCCTGGTTTCGATGGACCGTCCTGCGACGGACTGTGTCACGATCTCGCTCCGCATTTCCCGCGCTTTCCCGGCTTCGCGACGCGCACTCCACGCCGCGCAGAGCATTGTGACAGGCGGCACCGACATCCGGGCGTTCCGCTAGGGACTCGGCTCGGCGTTCCGCGTGTCGTACCGCTCCCGCGCCTCCACCACCCGTGGCAGCCGGCGCTCCACGAGCCTGGTGAGCTCCCAGACCTGGGCGGCGAACTCGCGACCCAGCGGGGTGAGCGAGTAGTCCACGTGCGGCGGGATGACCGGGCGCGCCTCGCGCAGCACCAGACCGTCCCGCTCCAGGGTCTGGAGCGTCTGGGCGAGCATCTTCTCGCTGATGCCGCCGACGGCGCGGCGCAGCGCGCTGAAGCGCATCCGCTCGGCGTCGAGCAGCACCGCGAGCAGCAGCACGCCCCAGCGGCTCGTGACGTGGTCGAGCAGCACCCTGGACGGACAGTTCGCCAGGTTCACATCGGCGGGCAACACACTTACCTGCATACCAGTACCTTACTTCAAAGTGGGTACTTTCCCTTGGTTAGTGTGCAGCTTAGGCTCGCGATGACCGACAGAACAAGACCGAGGAGACATGCATGTACGTGGTCACCGGAGCCACCGGCCACCTGGGCACACTCGCCGTCGGGGCGCTGCTCGACAAGGTCCCCGCCGAGCAGGTGGCCGTCGTGGTGCGGAACGAGGCGAAGGCCGCCGACCTGGCCGCCCGGGGGGTGAGCGTCCGGGTCGCCGACTACGACAGCCCCGAGGCCCTGGCGGGCGCCTTCCGCGCCGGCGAGCGGGTGCTGTTCGTCTCGGGCAGCGACGCGGGGCGGCGGATACCCCAGCACACCGCCGTGGTGGCGGCGGCCGAGGCGGCCGGCGTGGGGCTGCTCGCCTACACCGGCGTGCTGGGCGGCCCGAAGGCCGACTTCCGGCTCGCCGACGACCACAAGGCCACGGAGGAGGCCATCCTCGCCTCCGGGCTGCCGTACAGCTTCCTGCGCAACGGCTGGTACCACGAGAACTACACCCAGAACCTGGCCCCGGTGCTGGAGCACGGGGTGGTGCTCGGCAGCGCGGGCGAGGGCCGGATCGCCTCCGCCTCGCGGGCGGACTACGCGGCCGCCGCGGTCGCCGTGCTCACCGGCGAGGGCCACGAGGGCACCGCCTACGAGCTGAGCGGCGACACGGCCTGGAGCCTGGCCGAGTACGCGGCCGAGCTCTCCCGGCAGACCGGCCGGGAGATCCGGTACGCGTCCGTCACCGCCGAGGAGCACCTGGCCGTGCTGACCGGCGCCGGGGTGCCCGAGCCGTTCGCGGCGATCCTCGTCGACGTGGACACGGCCGGCATCGCCCGCGGGCTGCTCGCCGGCACCTCGGGTGACCTGGCGCGGCTGGTCGGCCGGCCGACCACCCCGCTCGCCGACGCCGTCGCGGCGGCGCTGAACCCGTCCTGACCTGCGAGGGGAGGCGCCCGAGCGGCGCCTCCCCCACGTTTTTCGGCCATACCCGAGCGCGGGAGCGCTCCCGCCGGAGACCAATCTGAGCCGGTGTCAACTCCACCACTCGTTCGAGTGATATGAACTCCACACGTGTAGCTGAATTCCTTGCGGACTGCCGGGAGTTAGGGGCAGGGTGCGAGAAGTAACACAGCGCACCCATTCCCTGACAACGCGTGGAGCACCGGAGGGATCATGACTCTCACCAGCCCGGACGCCGAGGTCCAACGTCTCTCGTACAGCTGGCTGCTGACGGCCAGGCGTGAGGATCTGGCGCACTTCCGGCGGCTCGCCTCGCTCGCGATGCGGGAATGGGAACAGCCTCCCCGGGTCGCCGAGGTCGTGTTGCACGCGGTCACCGAGCTGTTGTCGAACGTGGCCCGGCACGTCGGCGACCGCCGCTGCACCCTGGAGCTCGCCCTGCTCGGCAACGCCGTCCAGGTCTCCGTCAGCGACCGCTCGGCCGAGTTGCCGAAGATCACCCTGCCGGACTGGACGGCCGAGGAGGGCCGGGGGCTCTGGCTGCTCCGGGAGATGGCCGACGGCCTCGGCTACGCGCTCACGGAGGAGGGCAAGCAGGTCTGGGTACGGGTCGGCACCGACGCCGGCGGGGCCTGACCGCACGCGGCACGGCCCGGGTGCCCCGGCACCCGGGCCACGCTCACTCCGCCGCCGGGTCGAGGGCGCGGCGGAACCGCACGCCGTTCGCGTCCGCCTTGTAGAGGTAGCCGAGCGGCCCCTCGCCCGCGTAGCCGCCCCCGGCGTCGAAGGCCAGGTCCCGGCCGAGACCGTGGTACTCCGCGTCACGCAGCCGGGTCAGCAGCGTCCCCTTGGTCACGCCCGACGGCTCGCGGGCCAGCGCCCGCATCGCGTCGACCAGCATCCGGGTGGCGTCGTAGGCCTCGACGGCGTAGGGCTCGACGGTGCCGCCGAACCTCCCCCGGTGCACGGTGGCGAACCCGCTGGCGTCCGGGTCACCTATCGGATCGGTGTACGGGGTGACGAAGTACCAGCCGGCCGCCGCCTCCCCCGCGAGCTCGAAGAAGGCGGCCCCCAGCGCCTCCTGGGTGGCCACCACCGACCCCTGGTAGCCCGCCTCGGCCAGCGCGCCGGCGAGCCGCCCCGCGCCGTCCGCCAGGCCGCCGTACACCACGGCGTCCACCCCGGCCGCCGTGAACTCCTCGGCGACCTCGGCGAAGTCCCGGGTGCCGGCGGGCAGCACCCTGGGGGTGAGCTCCACCGTCGCCCGGTCCACGGCGTCGCTGACCGCCCGGGTGACCAGCCAGCTGTGCTCGTCCGCCGTGCGGTCGTCGATCAGGCCGACCCGGCTGGCGCCCAACTCCTGCGCGAGCACCAGCGGGATCGCGCCCGCCGCCGTCGCCGTGTCGGGCCGCCCGAGGAGCAGCGTGTCCTCGGCGGCGCGCGGCGCGAAGTTCCCCGCGGACAGGACGAACAGCGGCATGCCGGCCGCCCCGTACGCCTCGGCCGCGACCCGCGCGACCGCGTCCCCGGTGGGGCCTATGACGGCCATCACCGCCGGGTCGGCGATCAGCGACCGCGCCACCTCGGCCGCCCGCTCGGCGTCGCCGCCGTCGTCCACCTCGCGCAGGCTCAGCGAGAACCCGAGGTCGCCCAGCGAGTTCAGCTCCTCGACGGCCATGGTGACGCCGCGCCGCTGGCCCTTGCCGTACTTGGCGTGCGGGCCGCTCAGGTCGGCGTGCAGCCCGACGGCGTACTGGCCACGGCCCTCGGCGGGGGCCGCTCCGCCGGAGCGCGGCAGCAGCAGCCTGGTGGTGAGCGCCCCGCCGAGCAGCAGCGCGCCGGCGCCACCGAGCGCCGTCAGCACCCGGCGCCGCGACGACATCGGCGCGGGCACCGGCTCGGGTGGCGGCTGCTGGGTCTGCCGCGGCCGCCGGGCGGGCGGCGGCGGTTCGGGATCGAGCCACTCGGACAGCTCGGGCCCCGGCGCGGGCAGCCGGGCGTGGAAGCGCTGGTTGACGTCCGCCGCGACCGCCGAGGGCAGCCAGCCGGCGGCGCGGCCGGCACCCGCGGTGTCGCCGGCGTCCGCGAGCTCGGCGTGCAGGTCGGCGGCGGTGGGCCGCAGCACCGGGTCCTTGGCGAGGCACGCCTCGATCACCTCGAGCAGGCTGCGGGGCACGTCCGCCAGGTCAGCCGGCTCGTGTACCACCCGGTGCAGCAGCTCACGGCCGGTGCCGGTGCCGAAGGGGTGGCGGCCGGTCGCCACATGGGCCAGCACACAGCCGAGCGAGAAGACGTCCGTGCCGGGACCGGGCGGCACGGCTCCGCCCCCGGCCTGCTCGGGCGACTGGTAGCCGGGGGTGCCGCCGACGGTGCCGGTGCCGCCGAAGCCGGTGAGCCGGGGTCCGTCGGGCACCAGTTGCACGTGCCCGGGACGCACGTCGAGGTGGGCGAGGCCGGCCTGGTGCACGGCCGCCAGCACCTCCGCGAGCATGGCCCCGATGGTCCGCACCGGGCCGCGCGGCAGCGGGCCGTGTGCCGCGACCGTCTCGGCGAGCGTGGGCCCCGGGACGTAGGGGAAGGCGGCCCACATGGTGCCGCCCGCGGTGTCGGCGGCGAGCACGCCGACCAGGCAGCGGGCCGACACGTGCCGGGCGGCGGCCACGTCGCGCTCGAACCTGGCGCGGAACTCGGGGTCCCTCGCGTGCTCACGGCGGATCACCTTGAGCGCGGCCGGTGCGCCGCCGAGCGACCTGGCGAGGTAGACGACGCCGGTGCGGCCGTCGGCGATCCGCCGCAGCAGCCGGTAGCCGCCGATCCGCCGGGGGTCCGACAGTTCGAGATCCCTCACCGCAGCTCGCTCTCCGCTCGCGACAGCATCAGTTCGAGGCCCTCGTTGAGCAGTGCCCCGACGTCCTCCTCGTCGTAGCCCCGGGTGCCCTTGACGGCGAGCGCCACCGTGACCGGGCCGAGCCTGGCCACCCCCCACAGGTAGGGGTGGGGGCCGCCGGGCCCCTGGCCGTGGTACTCGCCGCCCTCGTGGATCATGTCGTCGGCCGCCAGCTGGCCACGGACCCCGTACGGGGCGCCCTCGGAGCGCAGCCCGGTGATCCGTTCGCCCTCTCTGAGGGTCTGCTCGGGGCAGCGCAGTCCCTCCTCCAGGGTGGCCGCCATCCGCTCGTCGGCCACGGTGGTGCTGCGGTGCACGGTGACCGAGGACATCACGCGTAACGGCTCGTCCCGAGCGTCCGGCGCCGGGTGTTCGCTGTAGCGCGAGAGGCTGGCGAGCACCTCGTCGGGCAGCGCCTCGCGGCGCCAGACGCAGCCCTCGTCGAGCACCGCCCAGGTGGTGGGCTCCGACTCGAAGGGGTCCTGGGGCACGAACCCGTCGCCGAGGTCGGCGGGGCCCGCGGCGACGGCCCCGGCGAGGTCGAGGGCGGCCGCCGGGTCGGCCGGCGGGGCGACGACCCGGGGCGAGGCCCCGTCCGACGCCTCGGCCGGCGGCGCGGAGCCGCCGGTGGCGCTCCGGTCGCCGCCGCCACCGTCGTCCGCCGGCCCGTCGCCCGCGTCCGCGGTGGTGCAGCCGAAGAGCAGCACCACCGTGGACACCGCCAGCGCGGCGCGCACCTGCCTCAGGTACCGCACCGTGACCTCCCGAGTCCGCTGAGTGGGGGATCACCCTAGCGTCCCGGCCCGACAACCGGCAGTGCCGGCCGACCGGATCACCGCCGACCAGGCCGAAACGGGATGGCGGCCGGCCGGCGGGCTCAGCAGACTTCGGGGCATGGAACTCCTGCCGCGCGGCGAGTACGCGCCGTCCCTGTCGTATCTGAACACCGCGAGCCACGGTCTCCTGCCGGCCCGGGCGGCCGCCCGGCTGCGGGCGGCGCTCGCCGAGACGCAGGAGGGCCGGCTCGATCCGAGGGCCAACGCGGCGGCCCTGGAGGCGGTGCGCGCCGGCTATGCGGAACTGGCCGAGATCTCACCCGAACGAGTGGCGCTCGGTTCCGGCGTCGCGGTCCATGCCGCGCTGATCGCCGCCGCGTTGCCGCCGGGCTCCGAAGTGCTCTGTCCCGAGGACGAGTACACCTCGCTGGTGACGCCGTTCGCGCGGCGGCCAGGGATCAGGCTGCGCGAGGTGCCGCTGGCCGAGCTGGCCGGGGCGGTGGACGGTGCCACGGCGCTGGTGGCGTTCTCCGCCGTGCAGTCGTTGGACGGCCGCACGGCCGACCTGCCGGCGGTCCGGGCCGCCGCCCGGCGGTACGGCGCGCGGACGCTGCTGGACACCAGCCAGGCACTCGGCTGGCTGCCGATGTCCGCCGGGGACTTCGACTTCACGGTGTGCGCCGGCTACAAGTGGCTGCTCTGCCCGCGCGGCACCTCGTTCCTGACCGTGCCGGAGGACGGTGGCGGGCTCGTCCCGCTGCACGCGGGCCTCACGGCCGCCGACGCCTCCCGGAGCGGCCCCTACGGCCCGGTGGCCGAACTGGCGCCGGGCGCGCGGCGGTTCGACGAGAGCCCCGCGCTGCTGCCGTACCTCGCGGCGGTCGAGTCGCTCGGCCTGGTGGCGGAGTTGGGCCGGCCGGCGATCCGGGCGCACGACATGGCGCTGGCGGACCGGTTCCGGGCCGGTCTCGCGCGTCTCGGGCTGGCGGCGGTGCCGGGCGACTCCCCCATCGTGTCGGTGCCGGGTGCCGCCGGGGCCGAGGCCCGGCTGGCGGCGGCCGGGGTGCGCGTGGCAGCGCGTGGCGGCGGGCTGCGCGCCGCCTTCCACGTCTACAACACCGAGGCGGACGTGGACCGGGCGCTCGACGCGCTGGGGGACGCGCGTCAGCCGTCGGACGGGCTGGCGTCCCGCAGCGCCTGACGGCAGAGCCGGTCGGCGAGCCTGGTGGTCTCCGGGAGCCGGTAGCCGCGGGTCAGCGCCAGGGTGTGGGCGCAGGCGTCGGCGAGGGTGGTGCGGTGGCCGGGTGAGACGAAGACCGGCTTGACGCCGTCCCTGGTGCGCAGGGCCCGGCCGACCTCCTCGTCGCCGTCGAGCAGCGGGGCCCAGTCGCCGCGCCGCGGGCCGGGCGGGGGGTGCCGGAAGGTGAAGGGGTTCTTGGCGACGCCGATGGCGGGCAGCCCGGTGAGCACGCCGAGATGGCTGGCGAGCCCGAACCGGCGGGGGTGGGCCAGGCCGTAGCCGTCGCAGACCACCAGGTCGGGGGTGGTGGTCAGCCGGCCGAGGGCGGCGAGCACCGCCGGCAGTTCGCGGAAGGCGAGCAGCCCGGGCACGTAGGGGAAGGCCACCCGGTCCACCGCCGTGGCGTGCCCGACCTCGGCCAGGGTGGCCGCGTCGAGCGCCACGGCGGCGGCCGCGACGGTGTCGCGCGCGTCGTCGTAGGCGACGTCCACGCCGACCACCACGGTGCCCGGGGCGCCGGGCGCGGGGCCTGAGCCGTCCAGGAGGGTGTGCGGTCGCAACCGTTCCTGGACGGCCCTGGCCTCGGCCTCGGTCGCCGGGGTGGTGTGCGGGTGGAGGAGCCGGATGCCGGGCACGCTCAGCTCAGGTCGATCCCGGGGTAGAGCGGGTGCTTGGCGAGCAGGTCGGCCGCGCGCTTGGAGACCTGGTCGGCCACGCCCTCCTCCAGCCGGTAGGTGGCCTTGGACGCCTTGCCGTTCTTGGCGGTGCCCGGGGTGGTGCGGGAGAGCACGGTGTCGATCAGTTCGGCGACCTCGTCCATGCCGGCGGTGTCGAGACCGCGGGTGGTCAGCGCGGGGGTGCCGACCCGGATGCCGGAGGTGTACCAGGCGCCGTTGGGGTCGCGGGGCACCGCGTTCCGGTTGGTGACGATGCCGGCGTCGAGCAGCGCGCCCTCGGCCTGTCGGCCGGTGAGGCCGTAGCCGGAGACGTCGATCAGCGCGAGGTGGTTGTCGGTGCCGCCGGTGACCAGGCGGGCCCCGCGGCGCAGCAGGCCCTCGGCGAGGGCGCGGGCGTTGTCGACGACGCGCTGGGCGTAGCCCTGGAAGGCGGGCTGCCGGGCCTCGGCCAGGGCCACGGCCTTGGCGGCCATCACGTGCGGGAGCGGGCCGCCGAGCACCATGGGGCAGCCGCGGTCGACCTGGTCGGCGAGCGAGTCGTCGCAGAGCACCATGCCGCCGCGGGGGCCGCGCAGCGACTTGTGGGTGGTGGTGGTGACGATCTGCGCGTGCGGCACGGGGTCGAGGTCGCCGGTGAGGACCTTGCCGGCGACCAGGCCGGCGAAGTGGGCCATGTCGACCATCAGCGTGGCGCCGACCTCGTCGGCGATCTCGCGCATGATCCGGAAGTTGATCAGGCGCGGGTAGGCGGAGTAGCCGGCGATCAGGATCAGCGGCCGGAACTCGCGGGCGGCGGCGCGCACGGCGTCGTAGTCGACCAGGCCGGTCTCGGGGTCGGTGCCGTAACTGCGCTGCTCGAACATCTTGCCGGAGATGTTCGGCCGGAAGCCGTGGGTGAGGTGGCCGCCGGCGTCCAGGGACATGCCGAGCATCCGCTGGTTGCCGAGCTCGCGGCGCAGGGTGGCCCAGTCCTCCTCGCTGAGGTCGTTGACCTGGCGGGCGCCGGCCCGCTCCAGGGCCGGGCTCTCGACCCGCTGGGCGAGGACGGCCCAGAAGGCGACGAGGTTGGCGTCGATGCCGGAGTGCGGCTGGACGTAGGCGTGTTGGGCGCCGAAGAGCTCGCGGGCGTGCTCGGCGGCGATGGACTCCACGGTGTCGACGTTGCGGCAGCCGGCGTAGAAGCGGCGGCCGACGGTGCCCTCGGCGTACTTGTCGCTCAGCCAGTTCCCCATGGCGAGCAGCACGGCGGGGGAGGCGTAGTTCTCACTGGCGATCAGCTTGAGGGACGCGCGCTGGTCCTCGATCTCGGCGCCGATCGCGTCGGCGATCCGCGGCTCGACGGAGCGGACCACGTCGAGACCGCTGCGGAAGGCGGTGGAGACGGTGGGGTCGGCTGCGGGCTCGTGGGTCATGGTGGGCCTCCTTGACAGCATGAGTCGCGATGGCCCAGGCGCACGGCTCCACATCGCACAGCTCGGGCCGCTTCCCGATGGTTGCCCCCATCCCGACGCGCCAGTCACGGCCCGCGTGTGAGGGTAGCACCGCTGGTCGCGGCCGTGTCGCGGGTGTCCGCGCGGTGGGGCACGGTGGAGGTGGGGCGGGGTCCGGTGCCCCGCGTCGCCCTTCGTCTTCTTCTTCGTCCTGGCATGGAGGCCGGCATGAGCGAGCACATCTACCGGGTGACCGAGATCGTCGGTTCCTCGCCGGAGAGCGTGGACGCGGCGGTGCGCAACGGGATCGCCCGGGCGGCCAAGACGCTGCGCAACCTCGACTGGTTCGAGGTCACGCAGATCCGGGGCCACGTCGAGGACGGGGTGGTCGGCCACTACCAGGTGGGCCTGAAGGTGGGCTTCCGGCTGGAGGACGCGTAGCGCCGGCGGAAACGCCGCCGCCCCCGGCCGACGGGTGTCGGCCGGGGGCGGCGGAGTGGGTCTCGGTGACGCGTCAGCGCCAGCGGGCCAGGAAGGAGCTCCACCAGCCGCCCTTGGCGGGGGTGGACGGGGTGGCGTCGACCGGCTGGGCCGCGGCGGTGGGCCTGGCCGGGTCGGGCGTCCGGCTCCGCAGCTGGACGGGGGTGAAGCTGGCGGGGAGTTCGACGAGCCCGCGCTGGAACGGGCTGGGCCGCCAGTTCAGGTTCTCGACGGGCACCGCGAGCTCGATGTCGGGCAGCAGATTGAGCAGCTTCTCCATCGCCCCGACGGCCATCAGGGTGGCGGGGTCCTTCGCCGGGCAGGCGTGCGGTCCCGCCGACCAGGCGAGGTGGGCACGCTTGCTCAGCATCTGCCGGGAGGCCGAGAGGGCGGGGTCGGTGTTCGCCGCGGCGAAGCTCACCACGACGGGGTCGCCGGCGGACAGCTTCATGCCGAAGAACTCGATGTCGCGTGTGGGGTAGTGGATACCGAGGTTGGGGGCCGGTGGGTTGTTCCACAGGACCTCGTCCACCGCGTCCTCGACCAGCAGCGCGCCACCGTACTGCCCGCCGTAGAACCGCTCGTCGGAGAGGACGAGCATCAGGCCTGTGCCGATGAGGTTGCGGACGGGGTCGGCGCCGGCGCCCGTCATCGTGAACAGCTGGTTGACCATCTCCTCGTCGGAGAGCGCCGAGGGATGCTGGAGCATCCACGAGGGGACGTCCTCCCCCGGCTGGGCCCGCTTGTACGCGACCAACTCGGCCAGGCTCTCGCCGATCAGCTTGCTCGCGGCATCGGCGTCCTCACCGGCCCACAACCCCGCCCAGCCTTCGGCCAGCCGGTCACCGAGGTGGGCCGGGCAGCCGAAGATGTCGTTGACCACCAGGAGCGAGACCAGCTTGGCGTACTCCTCGATCAGGTCGACCGTGCCACGGGTGCTGAACTGCTCGATCAGGTAGGCCGAGATCCGCTCCACCTGCCGGCTGAGCCGGTGCGTGTCCACCTTGGCCAAGCTGTCGCTGATCGCCTGGCGCAGTCGCAGGTGCTCGGCGCCGTCCGCGAACAAGGCGTTGGGCCGGTGGACCATCATGGGAAGCGCCGGGCTGTCCAGCGGTATGCGCCCCTCGTTGAGATCCCGCCAGCGCCGGGCGTCCTTGGAGAACAGGTCGGGCGACTGGAGCACCTGGAGGGCGGCCGAGTATTCAGTGACCAGGGTGACCGGCACTCCGGGCGCGACCTCGACAGGAGCGGCCGGGCCGTACTGGCGCAGATATTCGTAGAATCGCTGCGGGTCGGCCGAGAACTCGGGCCCGTGTAGCGGCACTCGCTCAAGGTGGGTCGGCGCGCTGCCGTTCTGGGACTGGTGCGCGGGGCACCCAGGCGGCGGGGTCGGGGAGCCTGAGGGGAATTCCATTCTTACTCCTGTCGGGTGCGGCTCTGCAGATAGCGGACGAGAGCCACGAGTGCCTGGGCCGACGACTTCTCGTCGCGGGCGTCGCAGGTGACAACCGGGGTTTCGGGGAGCAGGTCGAGCGCCTCCCTGAGCTCCGCCTCGGAGCGTGACGGGGAGCCGTCGAAGTAGTTGACGGCGATGGCGTACGAGATGCCGTACTTCTCGACCAGGTCCATGACGGCGAAGGAGTCCTTGAGCCGCTCCGGATCCACCAGGATCAGCGCGCCGAGGGCACCCCGGGTCATGTCCTCCCAGACCTGAACGAAGCGCTGCTGTCCCGGCGTTCCGAACAGGTAGAGCACAAGTCGGTCACTGAGGGTCAGCCGACCGAAGTCCATGGCCACGGTGGTCGTCGTCTTGCCGCGCACTCCCTTCAGGTCGTCGATCTCCGCGCCGGCCTGCGTCATCGTTTCCTCGGTGCGCAGCGGCGGAATCTCCGAGAGTGTGCCGATAAAAGTCGTCTTGCCGACCGCGAAGTGGCCCACCACAAGGATCTTCGCCGCGATCTGGACCTTGTCGGCCAGATGCACGCCGTCAGCCGAACCGAGCCTGGAGTCCATCCAGCACCTCCTGAAGAACCTTGATATCGGCGAGTTGGGCTGGCGGGATCGGGGCCCTGGTAAGGATGTAACCCTGTTCGGCCAGGTCGACCAGGAGCACCTTGACGATGCCGATGGGCAGGCCCAGATGCCCGGCGATCTCGGCGACCGAGAGGTAACCGCCGTCGCACAGGTCGACCACGCCGCGCATTTCGGGGTCGAGTTGCCCCCATCGCTGCTCGGAGTCGGCTGACGCCGTCACCAACGTGACCAGATCAAAACGGTTTCCGTCGGAAAAGCCGCGCCCGTTGATAATGACGTACGGTCGCACTAATTCGCCGGATTCCAGCGTTTCGATGTCGTCACGGTCCGGTTCCTGGGGTGTGGTCATGCCTGAATACCGGAGTTCTCACGAGGCGGGGTCGTCAGTACCTTGCCGAGCTGCCCGACGAGTTGTTGCATGCGGAAGGTGATGTCTGCCATGTCCACGGTCTGCGCGGCGGAGACGGCGAGGTAGGCGCCCTCGCCGGCGGAGATGAGGAACACCCAGCCGCCGTCGAACTCCACCACGGTCTGCCGCCAGTGCATCCGCGCGTCGCCGCCGAAACCGGCGACGGTGCGGCTGAGCGACTGCATGCCGCTCATGGCGGCGGCGATGGTGTCGGCCTCGTCCTTGTCGACGTCGTTGGAGCGGGCCATCAGCAGACCGTCGGCCGAGACGAGGATGGCGTGGCGTGCTCCCGGGACCTCCAGGGCGCTCTCAAGCATCCACGACAGTTCGGTGTTCACTGAACCTCAAATCCTTCCCTGCTCGGATCGGTCTTGCGACCTGACTGCGTGCCCCGTTGAAAAGCGCCCATGATCGACGCGGTCTCCTCGCTCGTCCGCCCGGCGGCGGACTCGGACTCGGTCCTCGACTGCGGCACGATCGCCATCTGCCCGCGCCGCCTGCGCTTGGGCAGGCCGCCGGCGGTGGTCGTCGGGGCCGGCCGCTCCTCGGCGGCGGCGGTCCTCTCGGGCACGGCGGGAGTCTCGGGTTCGGGCATGCTGGTGAGCAGCTCCTGAGGGAGAAGGACCACCGCCCGCACGCCGCCGTACGGGGAAGCCGAGTCGACTGAGACGGTGAATCCGTAGCGGGCGGCGAGCACACCGATGACCGCGAAGCCGAACTGGGGCGGGTTGCCTAGCTCGGTGACGCCCACGGGGTGATCGCCCGACAGCAGCCTGGCGGCCCGGCTCTTCTCCTCCTCGTTCATGCCGACGCCGGCGTCGTCGATGATCACGCAGACGCCCTTGGGGACGGTGCGGATGTTGATGTCGATCGCCGTCTCGGGAGCCGAGTAGCTGGTCGCGTTGTCCAGCAGCTCGGCGAGCACCAGCGCCACGGGCTCGACGGCCCGGGGCGCGACGGCGAAGCTGGTCTGCGAACGGATCTCGACACGGGTGTAGTGCCGGACACGCCCCTTCGCGCTGCGCGCCACGTCGTAGAGCGAGGCGACCGCGCGCTGGCGGCCGAGCCAGCCGTCGCAGAGCACGGCTACGGACTGTGCCCGTCGACCGAACTGCGAGTTCATGTGGTCGATGTCGAGCAGGTCCTGGAGGATCTGCTGGTCGCCGTACTTCTCCTGCACCTTCGAAATCGCCAACTGTTGCTCGTTGGCGAGTCCCTGCAGGGTACGCATGGCGGATTTCAGCGCCGTCTTGGTGGCGTCCTCCGCACGGATTCTGGCGTCTTCGACAGATTCCGAAAGGGTGCTTTCGAGTTCCGCGTGCCGGGCTGCCAGCTCCGCGTTCTCCTTACGGAGCCTCGCCGCCGACTTACGGCCTCGGTAAATCACGGCTGCAGCAAGGGGAGTGCCAGCAATCAGACCCCAGAGCGCCGGATCCTGCATGTATTGCGTCATGAGATTCTCTTTAAGCTAGACCGCCAGGTACGAAGACAAGAGGGTGCCCTGATGTCGAATCCGACGTCCCCCGAGGTGGATTCACCCCGCCAACCGGCCTGGCACCGCGACGAGGCCCTCTCAGCCCACGGGTCGGCTCACTATGCCCGGATGTCGGCATAACGCTCCTCGGGGTGACCCTCTTGTGGCTTGGCTGATTTCCGATGGCCGTTGTCTTACGCGCCCTCAGCTCGCTTGGCAAGCGCGGCGATCGTATCATCTGAGCGACTGTCGGGTTCGGGCACCGCGAGAAGCAGACGAGTCCTGACGGGACCTCAACGCCGCTGGCGTTTCCTAATTGTTAACCCCATCTCATCTCCCCCACAGGGGAGTCACAACGCCGCCAGTTCTTCCCACGTGGGCGGGTCGGCGCCGATCCGGGTGCAGGTGATGGCGGCGGCCGTCGCGCAGCGCCGCAACACGGCCGACAGCTCGTCAGGCGCGGCCGGCGGGGCGCCGCTTTCGGCGATCGAGTCGAGGAGCGCCGCCTGGAAGGTGTCCCCCGCGCCGACCGTGTCCACCACCGTGACGGCCGGCGCCGCCACGCCGACCTCGTGCGCGGCCGTGACCGCGAGCGCTCCGCGTTCACCCAGGGTGACCACGACGAGCCGCGGGCCGGCTGCCAACAGGGTGCGGGCGGCGTCCGCGGGACCGCTGCCGGGGAAGAGGAACGCCAGGTCCTCGTCGCTGGCCTTGAGCACGTCCACCGCGCCGGCCAGCCGCAGGCCCGCCTCCCGGTAGGCGTCCCGGTCGGGCTGCACGGCCGGCCGCACGTTGAGGTCGGCCGCCACCGTGGTGCCGGCGGCCCGGCGCGCCCGGCACAGTTCGAGCACCCGGGAGGCGCCGGGCTCGATCACCACGGCCAGGGAGCCGGTGTGCAGCACCGCCGTGTCCTCGGGCACCGGCAGTTCGCGCGGATCCCAGGAGGCGAGGAAGTCGTAGCTGGCCGAGCCGTCCGTGCCGAGGTAGGCGAGCGCCACCATGGTGCGGTCGGTGTCGGCCGGCACCCGGGTCACCGCCACCCCCGTCTCGACCAGGTGCGCCCGCACCAGCTCGCCCGGCGGGTCGTCGCCCCAGGTGGTGAGCAGCGTGGTGGGCCGTCCCAGCCGGCGCAGGCCGACCGCCACGTTGGCCGGGCTGCCGCCCGGCGCCGCGTGCACATCCCGGGCACCGGTCTTCCACAAGAGATCGACGAGGGCCTCCCCCACGACCGTCACCCGGGCTGTCACTTGGCCTCACCTCGTTGTTCGGGTACAACACGCCGACCGCCACATCCTGGACGGCCGAACGCCCCAGGGCAAGATCCGGTTTCCCGGCGCGCCAGCTCGGCCGGCCGCCGACGGGACGACGTCGCGGAGCTGCCACGCGGCCCCGCACGGTTCATACTGGCCGAGGTCCTGCCCCGCGGACGAGGAGGGTGCCATGGATGTCGGAGTCACCACGGCGACGGACGGGCTGCCCGTCACCACCTACACCTGGCTGCCGCCGGATGGTGAACGCCCGCGCGGGTGGGTGCAGTTGGTGCACGGCGCCGCCGAACACGCCGTGCGTTACGACCGGTTCGCGCGCCTCCTGACCGGGCACGGCTACGCCGTGGTCGCCTCGGACAACCGTGGCCACGGGGCGACGGCCGAGCGGACCGGCGGGCTCGGCGTGGCGGGCGACTCCGGCTGGCGGGCGGTGGTGGCCGACCTGCGGGCCGTCGGCGACGCCGCCAGGCTCCGGGTTCCGGACGTCCCGTTGGTGCTGTTCGGGCACAGCATGGGTTCCCAACTCGCCCGCGACTTCGCCCAGGAGCACGGTGACACGCTCGCCGGCCTCGTCCTCTGCGGGACCTTCCGCTCGCTGCCCGGCTGCGACCCGGAGGGCGCGACCGACCGGCTGCGGGCCGAGATCGACCGGGGCGGCCGGGCCGCGCCGTCGTCCTTCGTGCCCGATCTCTTCGCGTCCTTCAACGATCCCTATCCGCACCGCACCGGCTTCGAGTGGCTCTCCCGCGACCCGGCCGAGGTCGACGCCTATGTCGCGGACGAGCGCTGCGGCTTCGCGTTCAGCGCGGGGCTGGCGCTCGACTGGGTGCTCGGGGTCCGCAAGACCAACGACCCCGCCCATCAGGCGCGGATCCCCCGCGACCTGCCCGTGCACGTGGTGGTCGGCGAACTCGACCCGTGCCACTCGGGGTTGACGCTGGTCCACGAGCTGCTCGAGGACTTCAGGTACACGGGCACCCGGGAGTTGAGCTGGCGTGCCTACCCGGGGGCGCGGCACGAGATCCTCAACGAGACCAACCGCGACCAGGTCGGCGCCGGCCTGGTCGCGTGGCTCGACGCGCGGTTCGGCACCGGGTGACCGCTCAGAGGTTGGTCTTCAGCCCGTCGAGGAAGCGCAGTCCGTCGAGGAAGTCGCCCGTCTTGCCGTGGGGTTCGGCGGTGGCGCACAGGTTGTCCATGACGGCGAGGTAGTCCTCGACGTCCTCGCGCTTGTCGAGGTAGAGCGCGCTGTTGAGCTGCTCCAGGTAGACGATGTCCGGCAGGTCCGGCTCCTGGAACCGCAGCACGGTGATCGGACCGCCGGCCGCCGAGAGGCCACCGATCCGGAACGGCGCGATCTGCAGGGTGACGTTGGGCAGTTCGGCCATCTCACGCAGCTGCCGGATCTGGGCGCGCATCGCCTCGGCCCCGCCGAGCGGCCGACGCAGCGCGGCCTCGTCGATCACGGCCCAAAGCCGCGGCGCGTGCGGCTTGTGGAGCAGCTTCTGCCGCTCCATCCGCAGCTCGACGCGGCGTTCGATCATCCGCTCGGAGGCCCGCGGGTTGCCGAGGCGGATGCAGGCGCGGGCGTAGTCCGCGGTCTGCAGCAGGCCGGGGATGAACTGCACCTCGTAGGTGCGGATGACGGACGCCGCCTCCTCGAGACCGATCAGGGTCTCGAACCAGCTGGGCACCACGTCGTTGTACTTCTGCCACCAGCCGGGGTTGCTCGCCTGCCGGGCCAGCGCGAGGAACTGCCCGCGCCGCTCCTCGTCCAACACGCCGTAGAGGGTGAGCAGGTCGGCGATGTCCCGCTCCTTGGCGCCGACCCGACCGAGCTCCAGCCGGCTGATCTTGGCGTGCGAACCACGGATGGCGTCGCCGGCCGCCTCGCGGGTGATCCCGCAGCCCTCACGAAGTCGACGCAGGTGGGTGCCGAGCACGATGCGCAGCACGGTGGGCCCGCCGCGCGGGTGAGCGAGTATGTCCCTCACCGACGAGGCTGTGCTTGGCTGAGCTGACGACATGTCTGTGTCCCCTGAGTGTTGAATCCGCGCCCAAGTGTTGCACTGTTCGATCGCTGCGTACAGTCGCCGCCGCGCAACTCGGGGCGATTCATGGGGTATCGGCCGAGTCGAGTGCCAGGTCAGTCGATGCGGACGAGATCGTCGAAGTCGCCGTCCTTCGCGCCCTGGAGGAACGCGGTCATCTCGGCGTGCGTGTAGATCAACGCGGGGCCCTGCGGGTCGCGGGAGTTGCGCACCGCGACGTCGCCGCCGGGCAGGCCGGCCATCTCGACGCAGTTGCCGTTGGGGTTGCTTCGTCCGCTCTTCCGCCAGGCCGCGCCGTTGAGCGAGCCGGCCGGAACTCCGTTGACGAACTGCGGCATGAGGACTCCTACGTTCTTCTTGCGGCACTCGCGTGCGTGCCGTCCGGTGGTCCACGTGGACAGCTTCTGACCGAATACTGCCCCAAGTCCGAGTGTTCTTGCATCTGTTCTTGCATCTGTTCTTGCATCGGTTCTTTCGGATGTACTTGCAGGGATACGCTCGGTTCAGTGAGGATGGACCCTGCGGAGCCACTGCCCAGGGTGAAGTCGGATCGTCCGGAGGTCGTCATGACAGCTCTCCCGTTCGCCGCCATGGCGCCTTACCGCGCGCCGAAGGCCCGGACAGGAGCGGCCGACACGGCCGGATTCGCCACCTTCCCGCTGGCGAACTCGTCCGATTCGCCCAAGTCCGCACGGGACAGCACGCGTTCGGCGCTCAACGGCTGGGGCCTCGGGGCGCTCCTCGACGACGCCCTGGTGATCGTCTCCGAGTTGGTCACCAACGCCGTGCGCTACGGCCGCCCGATCGCGGCCGACCATCGCCCGCTGGCGCCCGCCACCCCAGAGCAACCGTTCCTTCTCAGCCTGGTGCACTGCGACGGCGCCGTGCTCTGCGCCGTCTTCGATCCGGGCCACGAGGTGCCGCGGGTCAAGCAGCCGGACTACTTCCAGGAGTCCGGCCGCGGGCTGCACGTCCTGGAGTCGCTGGCGCGGAGCTGGGGCTGGACCACCCCGGACCGCCACGGCAAGGCCGTGTGGGCCCTGCTGACCTGTCCCGAGCGGTACGTCGACGCCGAGGACGATCCCGAGTGGGAGCCCCTGACCCGGCTCCTGCTGCTGCTCGAACTGCTCAGCGGCCCCTCCTGGCTCCGCGCCCTCGGCTCGCCCCCCACCAC
>NZ_SMKI01000867.1 GCF_004348415.1 Streptomyces hainanensis | reverse complement strand
ATAGGGCTCGTCGCCCCGGTCGGGGTGGTGCTGCTGGCGCTGCTCGCGGCCTGGGTGGTGCTGGGCGGCCGGGAGGACGAGCCGCTGGAGCCGATCGCGGCCGAGACGCCCGCGCCGACGACCGGCCCGTCGGCGGCGGTCGAGGTGTGGCGGGCGCCGGCCGACGACGGGTCGGCGGGGCCGCTGCGGCTCTGGCCGCACCAGGACGTGGTCACGGTGGTCTCGGAGGCCGGCGTGACCGGTTACGACACGGTGGACGGCGCGGTGCGCTGGGTGGCGGGCGCCCCGCCGGAGGCCGGGCCGCCGTGCGCGGCCTCGGCGGCCGTCGACGGGGCCGGCGTCGGCGCGGTCTTCTTCCGCTCGGCCGACGGCCGGTGCGCGGTGCTCGCCGTCGTCGACACGAGGAACGGATCACTGCCGTGGTGGCGGGAGTTCACCCGAGAGGTGGACCAACCGACCGTCACGGTGGGGGAGTCGGCGGTCACCGTGAACCTGGACCAGGCCGGCGACCCGGCCGGTTTCCACCGCCTCGCCCGCGACTCGGGCGACGAACTCCCCCCGCCCGACTGCCTCGCGGAGCCCGACGTGACCGCCGTCCGACACGCCGGCTCCCGGATCGTCGCCCTCGGCCCGTGCGGCCTGACCGTCCACGACGCCGAGACCGGGGCCGTGCTGTGGACGGGCCAGGCGCGGTCCGAAGCGCCGGAGATCCTCGCCGACGACCCGGTGCTGCTGCGCGAGGCGGGCGAGACGGTGGCCCACGCCGAGAACGGCGAGGAACTGTGGCGTCTGCCGTTCGTCCCCGACACCGTGACCCTGGCCGGCGAAACACTGCTGGCCGGCGACGACGCCGGCCGGCTCGCCGGCCACGACCTGCTGACGGGCGACCGCCGCTGGGACGCGGAACTCCCGCCCGACACCCGCCTGTTCGCCCCCGACCGGGCCGACGGCCGGGTCCTGACCGGCACCGCGGAGGACGACGCCTACCAACTCGCCTGGCTCGACCCCACCG
>NZ_SMKI01000866.1 GCF_004348415.1 Streptomyces hainanensis | reverse complement strand
CCGTCCCCACTCCGACCACCTCACCCGACGCCGCCCCCACGGAGCCACTCCGATGAGGCGGCGCGCCGCCGCCGGGGCCCGGCCGGTGAGCCGGCCCCGACCGCCAAGCCGCGCAGCGAAGGACGCACGATGAACGACCCCACCGGCGAACAGCCCCCCGCCCCGCCGCGAAGCGGCCCGACGCCGGCCGACGCGGCCGACGCGGCCCGGCTGGTCTCGTTCGGCCTGCAACCCAAGCTCTCCCCGGCGCGCGACGCCGAGTACGGCGGGCTGCTCCGGCGCTACCAGGAGGAGCCCCCCTTCGCCCGGCTCGCCGACGCCGTGGCCACCGGGCTCGGCCTGGTGGTGCTGGAGGTCTCCACCCGCGCCGGCATGGCCGTCGCCGCCGGCGAGGACTCCGTCTTCGCCGTCCGGATGGGCGAGTACGCGCGTCGCGCCACCGCCGACCCGGCCGACCGCTTCCTGCACGGCCTGGCCCATCTGGCCGTCGCCGCCCTCGCGTTCCCCCGCCCCGCCGACCTCGCCGACGACGGCTATCTCGGCCGGATCACGGTCAACGGCGTCGAGGCGTTCGTCCGCCAGGCCTGCCGCCGCCTGGAGGAGCGGGCCGCCGGCGAGGGCGAGAACACCGACCCGGTCAGCGACGCGCCGGGCCTGGAGGCCGCCTGGCGGGTGTACGCCCGCCGCAGCGCCACCGGCGCCACCAAGGACGCGCGGCGGCTCGCCGGCTCCACCACCGGCATCGTCGGCAAGGCCGTCGGCTTCCTCGCCGACTCCGGCTTCCTCCAGCGCACCGGGGACGACGGCGGCGGCACCTACCGCACCACCGCCCGCTACCAGCTCCAGGTCCGCGAGCTGGCCGCGACCGGCGCCATGGCCGAGCTGCTGGAGCTCGGCATCGTGCCGGTCAGCGACGGCAGCGCCTCGCTGCTGGCCGCCGAGACCGACGACGGCGCGCTGGTCGACGGCGCCGGCCTCCCCTTCCACGGCTGACCCCGCACACCCCGCACCACCGCAC
>NZ_SMKI01000865.1 GCF_004348415.1 Streptomyces hainanensis | reverse complement strand
GTCGTGGGCGGGGGTCCAGGGGTGGCGGTTGGCGTTGGCGTAGTAACGCATCGACGTGGCGATCGAGTTGTTCGCCCAGTAGATCGTGGCGTGGGTGAGCAGGTCGTCCCTGGTGAAGACCGATTCGAGGTCGCCGCCGTGGTCGCTCCACGCGTTCCAGCGCTCCAGCAGCCAGGCGAGCAGCCCGGCCGGCGAGTCGCTCAGCCCGTGGGCCAGGGTGGCACCGTCGAGCATGTGCACGGCGACATGGGTCGCGAAACGGCGGTCCAGGTCGATGATCCGGGCGCGGACCTCGGCCGGTTGGTCGTCGGTGAGGGGCCGGTTCCTGGCGAAGTCCCAGGCGCGGGGGCCGGTGAAGAAGTTCAGCGGCAGCCCGGAGCCGATGTGGATGCCGTACAGCTCGTCGGCGTACTTGTGGCCGAGCTGGCTGGAGACGATCCCGCCGATGTCGCACCCCCCGGCGGCGTACTTCTCGTACCCCAGGGTCTCGGTCATCAGGGTGTGCCAGAGGTCGGCGACCTTCCAGAAGTTGACGTCGGGGAAGCCGGTGAGCGGGCCGGGGAAGCCGAAGCCGGGCAGCGACGGCACGATGACGTCGAACGCGTCCGCCGGGTCGCCGCCGAACGCGGCCGGGTCGGCGAGCGGTTCGATCACCTTCGACCAGTGCCAGAACGTCCACGGCCAGCCGTGGGTGAGGACCAACGGGATCGGGCGGGGCCCACGGCCGGCCTTGCGCAGGAAGTGCACCGGGACGCCGGCGACGTCCACCCGGTAGTTCTCGTGGGCGTTGATGGCCGCCTCGGCCCGGCGCCAGTCGTAGCCGTCCCGCCAGTAGGCGACCAGCTCCCGCAGATAGCTGGCCGGAACGCCGTAGGACCAGTCCTCGTTCCCCTCGTCCAGCGGCGGCCGGGTCCGCGCGATGCCGAGCACGCCCACCGGAGCGCCGTCCAGGGTGACCAGGACGGCGGTGCGGCCGTCCTCCTCGAGGCCGGCGACCACGGCGGCGGCCGGGCCGGGCCGGTCGGCGTCGAGCAGCCGGGCGG
>NZ_SMKI01000864.1 GCF_004348415.1 Streptomyces hainanensis | reverse complement strand
GACCACCTCCCCGTCATCGGCCCCGACCCCCGGCTGCCCGGGCTCTGGCACGCCTGCGGCCACGAGGGCGCCGGCATCGGCCTCTCCGCCGGCACCGGCCACCTGCTCGCCCAGGCCCTCACCGGGGCCGATCCCACCCTGGACCTGGCGCCCTTCGCGCCCGAACGCTGGGAGCACGCCGCGTGAGGATCTTCTTCGAGGACCGCGAACTCCCGGCCCGGCCGGGCCAGTCCGTGGCCGCCGCCCTCCTCGCCCACGACATCGCGGCCTGGCGCACCACGCGTGTCGACGCCCGTCCCCGCGGCCTCTTCTGCGGCATCGGCTCCTGCCACGACTGCCTCGTCACCATCGACGACACCCCACCCCAACGCGCCTGCCTGGTCCCTGTGCGGGACGGCATGCGGGTCTCGCCGACCACGGGCCCGACACCTGTGCCGGCGCCGCCGGCCGGTGCGTTGGCGCCGGAGGCGCGGTCCGACGGGGCCGGGCCTCCGGCCCCGCCCACGGCGGAACCGGCTGGCGCCGGGCCGCCTCCGGCGGGTGGTGGTCCGGCGCCGGGCGTTGCCGCCCCCGTGGCGTCGGCTGGCGCCGGGTCGGCGCGCGGCGCCGCCGCGCCGGAGGCGCGGGAGCGGCCGGTGTCGCCCGGCGGCGTGGAGCCGCCTGCGGCGGGGGCGCAGTCTGTCGAGGCCGGGCCTTCGGCCCCGCATTCGGCGGAGTCGGCCGGCGCCGCGCCGGGGGCGCGGACTGCCCGGGCCGGGGCATCCGCCTCGCCTGGGGCGGGTGGCGTTGCGCCGGCGGCGCGCCAGCGGCTTTCTGCGGATGCGGGCGTTGGCGTGTCGCCGCCACCGACCGATCCGCCTGCGGCGGATGGACCGCAGGCGCGCGGCGCCGCCGCGCCGGAGGCGCCCGCGGTGGGTGACGGCCTGCCGCGGGTCGCTGCCGGGTCGGCCGCGCCGGCCACCGGTGCTCGTGGCGGGCACTCGCCGCGAGGTCTCGTCGGGTCGCCGCGCAGCGTCGTCGTGGTGGGGGCCGGGCCCGCCACGAGC
>NZ_SMKI01000863.1 GCF_004348415.1 Streptomyces hainanensis | reverse complement strand
GGTGGGTGGGCAGATGGCGAAAACCCACCCCCTACGTCAGCGCGGCGACCCGCTCCCGGTAGCTCCGGACCGGCGCCGCGTCCCGGAACGGTTCGAGGCGGCGGTCGAAGTCCTGGATGTACTCGTGCGCCCGGGCCGACCGCATCTCCATGGCCTGCTGGGCCGCCTCCGCGGCCAGCCCGCACGCCTGCTCCACGTCGCCGAGGCCGAGCCGGGCGCTGGCCAGCACGACGCGGCAGAAGAGCCGGCTGCGGGCGAAGTTGGTCGGCCGCAGCTGGAGGGACCGCTCGGCGTGCCGCGCGGCGGCGCGGTACTGCTGGAGGTCGCGGTGGCAGTGGGCGAACTCGTCGGCCAGCTGCGCCTCGTCGAAGAAGCGGGCCCAGGCCGGGACGTCCTCGCCGGGCCGGGCGGACTCCAGGGCGCGCTCGGCCCTGGCCAGCGCCGCGGTGCAGCTGCGCACCTCGCCGAGCAGCCCGTGGCCGCGCGCCTCGACGGCGTGCAGCAGGGCCTGGACGACGGGGGCGACCGAGCTGGCCATGCCCTGCTGGGCGACCCTGGCGAGCTGGACGGCCTCGCGGCCGTGGCCGAGGTAGACGGCCTGCCGGCTCATCGAGACCAGGACGTAGCTGCCGTAGCTGCGGTCGCCGGCGGCCTGGGCGAGGCGCAGGGCCTGGACGAAGTACCGCTGGGCCAGGCCGTGGGCGGCGATGTCGTAGGCGGTCCAGCCGGCGAGCCGGGTCAGGTCGGCGGCGGCCGAGAACAGCCGGCGGCCGGTCTGCTCGCCGTAGCTGCCGCGGAGCATCGGCTCCAGCTCGTGTTCCAGGTAGCGGACCAGGGCCTGCCTGGCGTGGCCGCCGCCGTAGGTCTGGTCGAGTTCGCGGAAGAGGTTGGCGACCGAGCGGAGGGCCGCGATGTCGCCGGCGGTGACCCGCTGTCCCGGGCCGCGCTCGACGCGGTCGAGCGTGCCCTGCCGCTCGGCGCGCGTCGGCCGGCCGGCGGCGACCTGGGGGAATCGCACCGCGCCGGCGCCCGGCGGGTGGTGCGGGCCGTGGGGGG
>NZ_SMKI01000862.1 GCF_004348415.1 Streptomyces hainanensis | reverse complement strand
ATAAGAGACAGCCCCCGTCCGTCCCCCAGGCCGCTGGGCCCGGGGGAGCCAGGGCCTGATCCGACAGGTTCGGCAGGACCGGGTTCGTCGAGCGGTTCCGGCCGCGGGTCGTGTCCACGACGTTGGCGCTGGCCTGGGTCGCCTCCGGCAAGCGTGCCGCGTACGTCACCGACGGCGGCGACCTGTCCCAGAGCGTGCACTTCGCCGCGGGCATCGCCGTGTGCCGGGCCGCCGGCTGCGTGGTCACCGGGATCGACGGCGGTCCGATCGGTCCGATCGGACCGATCGATCCGACGGGTCAGGTCGGTCAGGTGGGCCGCGGGCTTGTGGTGGCCGCTGACACCGAGACCCACGGGTTGCTGATGTCGATGATCCGCAGTCGAGGCTAGCCACCACAACCTCGCGAACCTTTCTGGCCACACCACGCCGCCGACAACTCTTCCCTCCTTGACAAATTTTTTTGTCGGTAGCAGGGTGGAGACGTGCTGGACGTCGCTGTGATCGAACAACCCGCCGCGGCCGAGGCGTCCCTGGACCCGATACGGTCCCGGATCCTCGCCGCCCTGGCCGAGCCCGGCTCGGCCGCCATGCTGGCCGGCCGCCTGGGGCTGCCCCGGCAGAAGGTCAACTACCACCTCAAGGAACTGGAGCGTCACGGGCTGGTCGAGCTGGCCGAGGAGCGACGCAAGGGCAACGTCACCGAGCGGGTGTACCGCGCCACCGCCGCCTCGTACGTCATCTCGCCCAGTGCCCTGGCGGCCGTCAGTCCGGACCCCTCCCGGTCCCCCGACCAGCTCTCCGCCCGCTGGCTGCTGGCGCTCGGCGCCCGGCTGGTGCAGGAGGTCGGCGCGCTGGTGACCGGTGCCTCCCGAGCGCGCCGGCGGGTCGCCAGCTTCGGTATCGACGCCGAGGTGCGGTTCGCCTCCGCCGCCGACCGGACGGCCTTCGCCGAGGAACTGGCCCAGACCGTGGCGACGCTGGTCAGCCGCTACCACGACGAGTCCGCCCCGGGCGGCCGGAGCCACCGGGTGGTCGTCGGACTCCACCAGATCCCCGC
>NZ_SMKI01000861.1 GCF_004348415.1 Streptomyces hainanensis | reverse complement strand
ACCCGGCCCCCACACCGCCACCATCACCGTCCGCACCGGCACCCTCGTCCTCGACGCCTTCCACCAGTTCGGCGCCTACCCGCCCCCGCGGTAGAGGTCGACCGCCAGCGCGATGGCGGCGTGGGTGGCGGGATGCGGATCCTCGGTCCGCCACACGAGCCGAACGGCCACCGGCTCCGCGTCCCGCAGCCGGCGGTAGACGATGCCGTCGCGCCGGTACTGGCCCGCCGTCGACTCCGGGGTGACCCCGACGCAGCGACCGGTGGCGATGACGGCGAGCCAGTCGTCGATGTCCCGCGTGTACTCGACGGCTGGCCGCTCGCCCTCGGGCCACAGGTCCAGCGTCGTGGTGCCGACGCGGCGGTCGACCGCCAGCGTGCGGCCGGCGAGCTCCGCGAGCCGGATGCCGCGCCGGCGGGCCCAGGGGTCGTCGGAGGCGAGGGCGACGTAGCGCGGCTCGTGGCCGATCACCACGTGCGACCAGGACCGCAGGTCGATCGGCGCCCGGATCACCGCGAGGTCGCACAGCCCCTCGGCGAGCCCGCCGGTGGGCGTGTTGTGGCGGATCAGCCGCAGCTCGGTCTCCGGATGCCGCTCCCGCCAGCGGCGCTGGAACTCCGTGGTGGCCCGACCGAACGCGGACCAGGCATGGCCGATACTCAACCGGCCGTGCCCCGTGGTGGCCTCCCTGACCAGCTCCGCCACCCCGGCGAGCACCACCCGCGCCCGCGCCAACGCGGCCACGCCCGCGGACGTGGGGACGACCTCACGACTCGTCCGGTGCAGCAACCGCACGCCGAGCGCCCGCTCCAGCGCAGCCAGGTTCCGCGAGACGGCGGCCTGCGAGATCCCCAGCTCATACGCGGCATCGGTGAACCCACCGGCGTCGACGATGGCCACCAGACAGCGCAGGTGCCGCAACTCGACCCCGTTCCCATCCTGGTCGACGAGTACCAGGACACCAACATCGCCCAGTACACGCTGATCAAGCTGCTGGTGGGCACCCAGGACCCGGGCGAGCTGTGCGTGGTGGGCGACGCCGACCAGTCCATCTACGCC
>NZ_SMKI01000860.1 GCF_004348415.1 Streptomyces hainanensis | reverse complement strand
CCCCCTCCCGCCACGGGCGGGGTTCGCCGATGCCGCTCGCCCGCGCGGCGCCTGCGGTGTCCGGCGATGCCGGGGCCGCCGGCACGGCGCGTTGCGCGACCGGCTGTGCCGGGGCTGCCTGCCGCGGGCGGGGTACGCCGGTGCCCGTCCGGCTGCGTTGGCCGCAGCGCGCCTTCGGCGCCGAGGTCGCTCGCTAGCGCGTCGCCTGCGGTGTCCGGCGGTGCCGGGGCGCCCGCTCCCTTCGGGGCGGGGGCCGTGTCGGTGTCTGCCTGGGCCGGCACGGCGTGTTCCGTGTCCGGCTGTGCCGGGGCTGCCGGCTGCGCGGCGTTCGTTCCGTGCGGGTGGGGCGCTCGGCGTGACCAGCGTGGTGCCCGGGGCGGCTGGCTGCGTTGGCCGCAGCGCGCCTTCGGTGCCGGGGCCGCTCGCCCGTGCGGCGCCTGCGGTGTCCGGCGGTGCCGGGGCGCCCGCTCCCTCCGGGGCGTCGCCCCGTCCCGCTGCGGGCGGGGGCCGGGGTCGGTGTCTGCCGGGCCGGCATGGCGCGTTGTGCGTCCGGCTGTGCCGGGGCTGCCTGCCGCGCGGCGTTCGTTCCGTGCGGGGGCGCGCTCGGCGTGGCCGGCGTGGTGCCCGGGGCCGTCCGGCTGCGCCGGTTGCGGCGCGCCTTCGGCGCCGAGGCCGCCAGCGCCCCGTCCCGCCACAGGCACCGCCGGCGCGGTGCCGGCATGGCGCGTTGTGTGTCCGGCCGGGCCGGGCTCGCGGTTGCCCGCCGCGGGCGGGCGCCGGTGCCCGTGCCCGGGCCGGCCAACTACGGGGCGCCCCCTTTCCCGCCGTAGGCGGGGCCCGCATGCCCGCACCATTCGGCGGGGCCGTCGCCCCGTTTCGCCGGTCGGCACGGCGCGTTCCGCGCGCGGGTGGGGGAGTTCAGTCGGGCAGGTAGGCGATGCGGAGGGTGGCGAGGGACGCGGTGTCCGGGTAGCTGTCGATCTCCGTGATGCGGTCGTCGGCGATCGTGAAGGCCAGCACCGCCACGGGGTGGCCGTCGTGGAGGGAGACCAGGGCGGGGGTGCCGTCGACC
>NZ_SMKI01000859.1 GCF_004348415.1 Streptomyces hainanensis | reverse complement strand
GCCGGGGGCGATCCGGGAGGGTGCTCAGTGTGCCTTGATCGCGTTGAAGGAGCAGGCCGTGTAGTTCTTCTCGGTGCCCTGGTTGGCGACGATGTCGGCCCAGGTCTGGCCGTACACGTTGCAGAAGTCGAAGCGGGTGAGGTCGATGTTGACGACGGCGTCGGCGGCGGCCGTGGTGGTGACGGCGGCGGTGCCGAAGATCGAGGCGGTGATGGCGGCGACGGCGAGCGCGGAACGGATACGCACGAGCATTCCTCCCGGAGAGGGGTGTTTGGGACTCCCTGCAATCTGCACGATCCGTGCGGCGCGGCCGGCACCCGACATGCGGGGTTGCTCCCAACGGCGGAGAAGTTCCCCGGGTAACCGTCAGCCGGTCTCCGCGGGCCGGACGGCGGTGACGGTCAGCAGGCCGACGTCCGCGGCGGCGCAGCCGGTGAGCCCCTCGTGGGCCACGAAGAGGGCGGCGCGCTGGTCGGGCGGGTAGATCCGCAGGCCGCGGGCGGCCACCGGGCCGCAGGTGTCCTCGGGATAGTTCCCGGCCTGGGTGACCCGCAGCTCGGCGGCCGCGGCGGCGCCGGGGGCGAGTTCGACTCGGACCGGGTCGCCGGCCGACGGGTCGCGCTCGGCGGGGCTGCCGAGCTGGTCGCCGGCGTCGCCGGCGACCAACGAGACGCCGGGGTAGCCGGTCATGGCGCAGGGCGCGTCGCCGACGTTGGTGAGGGTGACTGTCAGGTATGTCGAGCCGGCGGCGCCCTCGGTGGTGGTGACGGCGGGGTCGAGGAGCTCGGACTCGCAGAGCGGCGGGGTCTCGCGGCCGCCGTCCGGGTGCGCGGTGCCCGGCGCCGGGTCGGGCGAGTCCTGACCGGTCGACTGGCTGGGCACGGTGGTGCCGCCGGGGCGTTCGGCGGCCAGCGGCCGGTCGCCGTCGGAGCCGCCGCCGGGGACCAGCAGGGCTGTGGTGAGGCCGGCGCCGGCCAGGCAGGCGACGGTTACGGTGGACACGGCGAACAGCCGACGGCGTCGGCGGGCCACGGCCCGGCGGCGGACGGCCTGGAAGTGGCCGGGCGGCGGGGCGAGTC
>NZ_SMKI01000858.1 GCF_004348415.1 Streptomyces hainanensis | reverse complement strand
TGTTGGAGGTGGACAACCGGGAGCGTGAGCCGTTCGAGGTGCGGGCGCGGCGGCTGCAGGAGCGGTTGTGGAACGACCTGAGCCACCAGTACGTCAGCGGCGTGCGGGTGCTGCGTGAACTGATGCGGCACCAGGGAGGCATGGACCGTGCCCTCATGCCCGTCGTCCTCACCAGCACCCTCGCCCTGTCCGACGACGACCCCAACTCCCTGGAGAAACTCCTCACCCCCGTCCACAACATCTCGCAGACCCCGCAGGTCTGGCTGGACTACCAGGTGCAGGAGCGGGAGGGCGAGCTCCTGTTCAACTGGGACGTGGTGGAGGAACTGTTCCCCGAGGGGATGGTCGGCGACATGTTCGCCGCCCACCACACCCTGCTCCAGAACCTCGCCGACGATGGAGCCGAGTGGCAGGCCGTCGAAGCGCAACCGCTCCCCGCGCGTCACCAGCGGGTGCTGGAGCACGGCACAGGACCCGACCACGAGATCCCCGAAAAGCTGGCCCAGGACTTCTTCCTGGAGCAGGTGGGTCGGCGTCCCGATCAGGTGGCGGTGGTGACGTCCGGTCGTTCGGTCACGTATCGGGAGCTGCGTCACGAGGCGAACCAGGTGGCGTGGTGGTTGCGGGATCAGGGGGTCCGGCCGGGTTCCCTGGTCGGGATCGTGATGGACAAGGGCTGGGAGCAGGTCGTCGCGGCCTACGGGGTGCTGCTTTCCGGCGCCGCGTATCTGCCGGTCGACCCGGGCGCGCCGGCGGAGCGGTTGGTCGGCCTGCTGGAGCGCGGCGAGGTCGGGCTGGTGTTGACGCAGTCGCACCTGGACGCCTCGCTCTCGTGGCCGGACGGGATTTCTCGTCTGTGCGTGGACCGGCCGTTGCCGGATGGGTTGGACGGTTCCGTTTCGCCGGAGCCGGTGCGGGGCGGGGATGATCTGGCGTATGCGTTGTTCACGTCTGGTTCGACGGGTCAGCCGAAGGGGGTGATGATCGGCCATCGTGGGTTGGTGAACGCGCTTCAGGAGACGATGCGCGAGTTCCGGATCACGGATACTGACCGGGCGTTGGGGTTGACGGCGTTGCACC
>NZ_SMKI01000085.1 GCF_004348415.1 Streptomyces hainanensis | reverse complement strand
GTCGGAGACCGACCGGCCACCACCACCGGCGGCGGTGGCGGTGGCCGGTCGGTCTCCGACCTGTTCAGCGGCAAACTCTGGGACATCAACCCGGACCTCGCGATGTGGCGGGCCCTGGAAGAACTCGGCCTCACCCACAACGCCCCACCACCCGCCTACTTCCGCGAGATGACGGTCAACACAGCCTTCACCCCGAATGGTTCGGGCGCCCTCAACAGCACCGACGACCTCACCACGACCACCCCGGGCTCGCACGGCGGCACCACCACGACCAACACCACCGAGGGCGTATCGAACATCAACCCGGCCCTCACCCAGGGCACCCCACTGCCCGGCGGCCAGGTCAACGTGCCCTCCCAGGTGCTCGGCCCCCCGCCCGGGCACGCACCAGGCAACACCCTGGGCACGCCGCCGGCGCACACCCTCGGCAACCCGCCCGGCGGCCACATCCCGTCGGTCGGCTCGTCCTCCCTCGTCCCGCCGCGTGGGCTCGGCGACCCGCCGGCCCTGAACGCGCTGGAGGAGCTCGGGGAACTGCCGCCGCCGCCCGGCCGCTCGACCGGCCCGCTCGGCGGTTCCAGCTCCACCGGCGGGCCGCTGGACTCCTCGATCGTCCGGGTCTCCGAGACCGAGGCGATCACCCCGGCGCCCCGCCCCCTGGGGCCGCAGGGCGCCCACAGCCGGAGCGTCGGCATCGACGGGCTGCCCGGCGTCCGCGTCGCGGTCAGCTTCGACGACGCCGGCGGCGTCACCCAGGTCCAGCTCATCGCCGGGAACAACGCCCCGATCACGGCGACCCGCGGCGTCGGCGACCCGGCCGACGTGTTCCGGGCCCAGCAGAACCTCGGGGGTGGCGTGACCCGTGACCTGAGCTTCCGGGTGGACGGCGACGGCGTCGAACTGCTCTCCATGGACCGCACCGCCACCCTCACCGACGCCAGGTTCGGCCAGGTGGACCTCCAGATCGACGACCTGGCCCCCGGCGGGCCGACCGTCACCGGCGCCACCCGCCCGGACGGAGCGCCCATCACCGCCCCCGCGGGCGACACGGCGGGCACGGTGCGGATCCACCACGACCTCGGCGGCGGCATCTCGCGCGACTGGACGGTCCGCATCACCGACGCCCAGCCGACCGGGCTCACCACGCACCGCAACGTCGACCTCGGCACGTTCCCGGGCTTCGGCGGCACCAGCCTCCGCTTCAACGAGACGGCCGGCGGCGCCCCCGTCCTACTGCGGACCGGCGCGGACGGCACCATCACCACGGTGGACAACGCCGTCACCGGGCTCGGCACCCACATCAACGGCCACCACCTCATCACGGCAGGACCGAACCGCATAGTCGTCGACACCAACGGCGCCATCACCCACCACGTCCTCCCCGTGCCGGGTACGGCCGTGGCCGGCGCGCCGGCCGGCGGCCACCACGTGTTCGTGCCCGTCGCCGGCACCGCCGGTGGCCCGGTGGTCCGTGGCCTGGACGGGCAGGCGCTGGGCGGCGTCACCCCGCACCCGCAGGTCGGTGGCGGCACCCGTCTCCAGGGCGGCGGCGTCCACGTCTCGCTGGACGCCACCGGCACCCAGCTGTCCCGGGTCTTCGAGCTCACCGGTCACGGCGGCGCGACCAGGAACGTGTTCGCGCACGTCCCGGTGGCGGACGCCACGAACCCGGCATTCCGCGCCGCCGACGGCACCGCGTTCGCGGGGATCGCCCGGCAGGCCGACGGCAACTTCCAGCAGGTCGCCGGCGACGTGACCAGCACGTACAACCCGAACGGCACGCTGATCGAGGACCTCGTCCATCACCGCAGGGGCCCGCTGGTGGGTCAGGACGTCACGGTGCCCAACAGCGCCCCGCCCCGCGTCGGCGGTACCCCGGGCGTCGCGCACGGCACCACCGGCACCTTCCGGGTCCCGGTGGCGACGGGGCCGCATGCCCTGGTCAACCAGGCCGGCGAACTGGTCGGCACCGCGACGCAGTTCGTCGGGCGCAACGGCGTCGGTCTCGACGCGTTCGGCCATCTGCCGGTGCCGCCCGGCAGTGCGGCACCCGTCCTGCACGCCGGCAACGGCGCCCCGATCGCCGGCGGGACCGTCCGCGGCGGCCTGGTCACCGTGCCCAACGGGCATGGCAACACCGTGCACGCGTACGACGGTTCGCTGCAGTGGGAGACCTTCCGCGTCAACGGGGGAGGGGCCAACCTCAACGGCCACGACCTGCTGGTCAGGCAGGGCAACACCGTCGCGACCATCACGCCGCCGGGCGGCCACCGCGCCACGGCGTCGGCCACCGTCACCGAACAGTTCGACCAGCTGGGCAACAGCACCGGCCTCCGTCTCGACATCAACGGCCGGGGCCTGGCGATCGACAACCAGGGCCGCGTCACCCACGACGTCCTCACCCTCAACCAGCCCGGACAGCCCTCGCGTTTCGCGTTCGTCGACACCACCAACCCGGCCGGGATCGGGCTGCGGAACGCGGACGGCACCCCCGCCCCCAACGTCACCCTCACCCGCCTGCCCAGCGGCGAGTTCACCGTCGCCACCCCGGGCAACGACATCGTCGCCCGGTTCGGCGGCGACGGCGCGTTCCAATTCCAGGACACCCGGCTGCCCGGCGCCGGCACCGGCGGCGTCGACCAGTTCGCGCGGATGCGGCAGTTCGAGGGCGACGTCGGCCGGCGCGCCTACGAACTCCTCGACAACCATCGCGTCGTCATCCCCGACCGCACCGTGCTGCCCAGGCCCCAGACGGGAGCCAACGCCAACCCCGGCTTCCGCGTCAACGACGACGGCGGCGTCTTCCGGCTCTACCGACAGGACGGCCACCTCGACGTCTCCGTCGCCGCCCCCGACGCCACCACCAACATCCGCAACGTCACCCTGCACGCCGCGGACGGCGGCGCCCCGACCAACCTGCGGGTCCTCGAACTGTCCGACGGCGTCGACTCCCGCTACCTCGACATCACCAACCCCACCAACCTCCAACTGCGCGGCGGCGAACTCACCCCGATCACCACGCACGGCACCATCCACACCCAGCCGGGCGGCTACCGCGTCGACGGCTTCGGCGCCCGCGCCAACGAGTGGGCGGACTACAGCGCCACGGGCAAGCTCACCGCACAGCGCATCGACGTCTTCCACCAGGGACAGGCCGTCGGCAACCAGCACTTCCTGCTCGACTTCCGCACCAACCCCGACGCGCCCACCTGGACCAGGAACACCGGCGTCGCCGGCGCCACACCTCCCCGGAACCCGGGCTGGAACGACTTCGGCAAGATCGACGTCAAGGGCGGCGAGCGCGGCCACATCTCACTCACCTCCCACTCAGGCACCCCCGTCTTCGACCGCCGGATGCTGCCCGACGGGAACGTCCTCGACAGCCACGTCGCGGCCCCCAGCCTCAATGGCCGCAACGGCGTCCCCTACGGCCCCGGCAGCCGGGACCACTGGTCGGAGATCAGGTCCGACGGCAACATCGGCGACTTCGGCCGCCGCAAGTGGAGCGTCAGCGGCCGCGCCTGGGTCGACTACGACAACGCCGGCAACCCCGTGCGCCACTTCCGGGAGAACCCGCAGGGCGGCCACGTCATCGCCGACATGCGCGGCATGAACGCCCACTACTGGAACGGCAGCACCAGCAACTGGACCCGATTCGACGGCGACTTCAAGCAGGTCGCCGACGGCACCAGGAAGTGGAGCCCGGGCCGCGCCTGGATCGACACGATGGACGACGCGGCCACCGGCGAGACCAAGGTGGTGCACCAGAAGATCAGCCGGGTCGCGGGCTGGGGCAATATCGACCACCTGCGCCGCTACCACGCGCACGACATCAACGCCAACGGCAGCTGGAGCAACGAGTGGAAGGGCATCGCCCCCACAGGCAAGGAGGTCGGCGGCATCTCGGCCCTGAAGAACGGCGACCTCCTCACCATCCACCGGATCGCCGAGCAGCGGCCGCCGAACGCCTGGCGGTCGGTGCTCAGCTCCGAGTACCGGCACACCGACCTCGGCCCGGGCACCCAGGGGGCCTGGGCCAAGGACAGCAGGATGCAGATCGCCCGCTGGGAGCAGACCAACGCCACCGGGGTCGTCAACCACGGCATCCAGTTCACCAGCCAGCAGGGCAACGGCGTGTTCCGGATCGGCCACGCCGGGGACTTCGTCGGCGAGACCCGCAAGCTCACCAACGGAAACGACCTCACCGTCGGCGACAACGTCAAGCTGCCCGACGGCGTGACGCTGCCCAACCACTACCAGCCCTGGTCGGAGGGCGCGGGCAAGCTGGAGGGCCACCGCAGCTTCGACAACGCCGACTTCGGGGGCGTCCACCTGCCGCCGGGCAGCAACAAGACGGCCGGCGACGTGCTGTTCGTGGACCGGTTCCGCACCGACGCGACCCACGCCAACCCGTTCACGCCGACCGCCAACGCCGCCGACTGGCGGATCGCCAGGGTCGGGTTCAAGGACGGCACCATCCTGGAGTACAAGCCGCGCCCCATGGAGAACCCGGCCGGCACCGCGCTCGACTTCCGCCGCACCGGCCACCAGGGCGGCAACACGGACTGGCAGATCCGCGACCCCCATGGCACGGTCGTCGCCCGGCAGGACACCTTCGGCACGGGCGGGGGCGGCGTCCAGATCCGCACCGACGGACCCAACCGCTGGATCGGCACCGACGGTTCAGGCGGCGCCCGCAAGTACGCGGCGAACAACGACATCCACTACCGCGGCTGGGACCGCCACTCGTTCCAGGACTTCGACGCGAACAACCAACTGGTCAGGGAACACCGGCTGTTGGCTGGCGGCGTCACCGTGGACGGCTGGCGGCTGCCGGGCGACGCCCACCATCCGCCGACCTGGCGCTGGAACAAGACCGACACCACCGGCGAGGTCCAGCGGTTCGGGAACCAGGACGTCCGCGTCCGCCGCTGGTACGACGGCGACACCGGGCAGGTCATGAACGACTGGAAGCCGGGCGCCCGCTGGGCCGACCACCTGGACAGCGCGGGCGCCGTCCGGATCCAGGAGATCCCGCCGTACGCGAAGAGCGGCAACTGGGCGCGGGACAGCCTCACCCTCGACCCCTGGCGGGTCCGCGAGTACGCCCCGACCCCCAACGACCTGGGCGCCGCCCAGGGTGCCGACGCCTACCGTGCATGGAAGGAGTTCGACGCCGGCATCACGGTACGCGAGATGAAGCGGCTGTCCGACGGCTCGTTCCTGGAGTCGGAGACCTGGCAGAAGCAGTGGCGCCGGCACGTCTTCGGCGCCGGCAACACCCACACCGTCGTCAACGAACGCACCATCGCGGGCAGCATCTTCGCGCGCGACACCTTCGGCACCACCCATCTCGTGGGCCGCGAGACGCACTTCATCGACTTCCCCAACGAGTTCCGCGGCTTCACGCGGGCATGGGGCGAGCCGCTGCTCTGGAGATGGGGCCCGGCCGTCACCAGCCAGCCAGGGGGCGGGGTGCACTCGGCCGAGTCCCTCTACACCCCGTTCCTCGCCAACAACATGGCTGCGCTCGCGGTGGGCCTCGGGCAGGAGTTCGTCCTGGACTTCCTGCTCAACCTCGCGGTCTTCGGCATCGTCTCGGCGGCCACCGGCACCCCGTTCACCCTCACCGACGTCCAGCAGGCGGCGTTCAACGCCGCCATCTCCGCGGGTGTCAAGTCCCTCGTGGGTGGTCTGAGTAACTGGGCGGGCCACCGTGGCGCCTGGAAGTCCGGCATGGGCAGCGTCGACCAGGGCAACGCCTGGAACTACCGCCAGAACGACGAGAACGTCGGCGTCGAGTTCGCCGGAAACGAGAAGGTGTTGCGCTGGCGCGCCGGCACCTACGACTTCTTCCTCAACGCCGGGATCGGCACCCTGGCCGGCTTCGCCTCCGGAGCGGCCGGCGCCGCGATCTTCGGTGTCAAGGACTCCGAGGGCAACCGGCACCAACTGGAGGGTGGCGCCGCTGCCTTCTACGGCCTGGCCGGCGCGCTGGCCGGCCTGGCCGGCGCGGTCAGCATCGGCGCCGTGCGCGGCATGATGCAGAACACCATGGCCGCCCGCCTCTACCACCGCGCCGGCGTGATCGACTTCCTGGTGATGCCGGTCCTCGGCAAGCTGATGGACAAGAGCCTCCTCTATCTCGTGCTCGGCCCGCAGATCCGCGCCTCGCTCGGCATCACCGCACCCCCGCCTCCGCCCCAACCGGACCCGAGCCAACCGGACCCCAACAACTCCCAGGGAGGAGCAGGTCGATGACCGACGACCCGATCCGCGTCGCGCCCAGAACCGTGGGCGCGCACCGGACCATCGCCGAGGCCCTGGCGGTCGCCCCCGCCGGCGCGGTGATCAGCATCGCGACAGCCGGCTTCACCATCGGCGTCCGGCCGTTCGCGGTGTGGCCCGGGCGCGGCGTTCGCCAGCCTGCTGACGAAGAGGGATCTCGACATGGCCGACGACAAGGCCGACTCCTGCGATCTGCTGTGCCTTGACCTCCCGGTGGCCGAGGAGATCCGCGCCCGGATGCCGGATGCCCGGTCGGCGGAGTTGGAGCAGGCGGCCATGGGCGCGAAGGCGTTGGCCGACCCCGTACGGCTGACGATCGCCGCCGCTCTCCTACCGGAACCGGCCCGCGTCCATCCCGTTGATCACCATGCTGATGGCGCTTTCCGGGACACCGGAGGCCATGAGCGCCCGCCCGATCGACTCGGAACCCACGACGAACCGCACGTCCAACCTGCCGGCGACCATCCGGCGACCATCCGGCGAGCCAGGAAACCGAAGCGGCGGCCAGTGTCGACCACGCCACGAAGAGGTGAAAAACGCCCCCGATTCGACCCGGCGTCCGGAATCGCCCCCAAATAACCCCTCTGACCTGCGAAAACGCAGGCGACGGACGAGTCGGCCTGTACGCCGGGTTCTGTCTCCCGTCGGCCTCGCGGCCGGCGGGGAGGCGGTCATCCATCTGGGGCCGGTGTCGCCACCGGCCTCAAGCGGTCTACCCGCGGACTCGGGCGGGCAGCCCTCGGTCGTCCGCGCAGGAGCACGCCGTGCTCCCTCTTGACCTTGCTCCGGGTGGGGTTTACCGAGCCGCCCAGGTCACCCTGGGCGCTGGTGGTCTCTTACACCACCGTTTCACCCTTACCGGATGCCGCTCGCGCGGCCCCGGCGGTTTGCTTTCTGTGGCACTTTCCCGTGGGTCGCCCCAGGTAGGCGTTACCTACCACCCTGCCCTGTGGAGCCCGGACGTTCCTCGGCGGGATCCGCTGGGATCCCGTCGCGACCGCCCGGCCGGCTCGTCCGCCGTGCCGGCCATCCTACCCGCGCCGCCGGGTACGCTGGGCCGATGCTCGTGCTGCTTCCGCCCTCGGAGGGCAAGGCCGGGGACGGCGCCGGGGCGCCGCTGGATCCGGGTTCGCTGTCACTGCCGGCACTCACGGGGGCGCGGGATGCGGTGCTCACGGAGTTGGTCGAGCTGTGCACCGGCGACGAGGTGAAGGCCCGCGAGGTGCTGGGCCTGACCGAGCGGCAGCGGTCCGAGGTGGCGCGCAACGCGGCGCTGCGGAGCGCGCCGGCGCGGCCGGCCGGTGAGCTCTACACGGGGGTGTTGTACGACGCGCTCGGCCTGGCCTCGTTGGACGCGGCGGCCAGGCGGCGGGCACGCGCCTCGCTGCTGGTCTTCTCCGGCCTGTGGGGGGCGGTGCGGATCACCGACCGGATCCCCGCCTACCGCTGCTCGGGCGGGGTGCGGCTGCCGGGGATCGGGGCGCTCGCCGCGCACTGGCGGGAGCCGCTGGCGGCGGCGCTGCCCGCCGAGGCGGGCAGCGGCCCGGTGCTCGACCTGCGGTCGTCCGCGTACGCGGCGATGTGGCGGCCGACCGACGAGTTGGCGGCGCGCACGGTGACGGTGCGGGTGTTGCAGTCGCGGATCGTGGACGGCGTCGAACGTCGGTCCGTCGTCAGCCACTTCAACAAGGCCACCAAGGGCCGGCTGCTGCGCGACCTGCTGACGGCCGGGGCGTTGCCGCGGGCCCCCCGCCGGCTGGCGGAGGCCCTGCGCGACCTCGGCTACCTGGTGGAGACCCCGGGCCCCGGCCGGCTGGACGTGGTGGTCAGCGAGCTGTAGCCGGTCGGTGGGCCCGGGGGCACGGCGGGCCGCCGTCGGCCTCCCCGGTGCGTCACCCGGCCGTGACGCCGGCCAGGTGGCCGGTGTCGTTGAAGCGACGGACGGACGCGTTGCCGTCCGGGTAGTAGGCGATCTCGGAGAACGCGGCGGGCGACAGCTCCAGGCGGAACATGGCGATCGGCGGCGCCTCCAGGGCCAGCCGCAGCAGCGACTTGACCGGGGTGACGTGGCTGACGACCAGCACCCGGCGGCCGGCGTGCCGGGCGATGATCCGGTCCCGGGCGACGGCGCTGCGGCGCGCGACGGCGGTGAAGCTCTCGCCGCCGCCCGTCGGTTGGGCGTCCGGGTCGCGCAACCAGGCGGCCACGTCGGCCGGGTGGCGTTCCTGGATCTCGGCGAAGGTGAGCCCCTCCCAGGCGCCGAAGTCCGTCTCGCGGATGCCGTCCTCGATGCGGACCCGGAGGCCGAGCGCCCCGGCCACGATGTCGGCGGTCCCGCGGCAGCGGGCCAGTGGCGAGCTGACGACGGCCTCGATGCCGGCGTCGGCGAGCGCCCGCGCGGCGGCCTCGGCCTGCCGACGGCCGGTGTCGGACAGCTCCGGGTCACCGCCGCCGCTGCCCGAGAACCGCTTCTCCGAGGTGAGCGGGGTCTCGCCGTGCCGCAGGAGGACGAACGTGGTCGCCACGCCGGTGGGCCGCGCCCAGCCGACGGCGGGGGCGGCATCGGCGGGACGGTCCGCGGCGGTCCGGTCCGCGGCGGTGCCGGCGCCGTCGGCGTTCCGGCGGACCGTGAAGCCGGCCGGCGCCGTCGAGCCGGACTTGGCCCGGTCCATCGCCTCGTTGGCGAGCCGGTCCGCGTGCTTGTTGCGCTCGCGCGGGATCCACTCGTAACGGACCGCGCCCGCCGGGAAGACGGTGCGGGCCTCGGCGGCCAGCGGACGCATGTCGGGGTGCTTGATCTGCCAGCGGCCCGACATCTGTTCCACGACCAGCTTGGAGTCCATCCGGACCAGCACCCGCGCCGCCGGGTCGAGTTCGCGCGCCGCCCGCAGCCCGGCGATCAACCCCCGGTACTCGGCGACGTTGTTGGTGGCGCGGCCGATGAACTCGGCGGCCTCGGCCAGGATCTCGCCGGTCGCCGCGTCGCTGACCACGGCGCCGTAGCCGGCGGGGCCCGGGTTGCCCCGGGAACCGCCGTCGGCCGTGACCAGGAACTGGCGCCCCCGAACTCCCCCGCTCACAGCCCGGACTCGGGGGTGCGGACCAGGATCCGGCCGCAGTTCTCGCACCGCACCACGGTGTCGGGCGCCGCCGCCCGCACCTCGTTCACCTCGGTGATGTTGAGTTCGAGCCGGCAGCCCTCGCAGCGCCGCTGGTAGAGGCGCGCGGCGCCGATGCCGCCCTGCTGCGCGCGCAGCCGGTCGTAGAGCTTCAGCAGGTCGGCCGGCACCTGCGCCACGGTCTCGGCACGCTCCTTGCGGACGGCGGCGACCTCGGCGTCGATGTCCTGGGTGGCGGCGTCCCGGCGCTGGACCACCTCGGCGGCGGTGGCCTGCGACGCGTCGAGCCGCGCGGCCAGTTCCTTCGCCCGGGCCGTGGCGCCCTCGTGCCGCTCCATGATCTCCAGGACGATGGTCTCCAGGTCGTCCTGCCGCCTGGCCAGGGAGGCCAGCTCGCTCTGCAGGTTGGAGAGGTCCTTGGGGTTGCTCACCAGCCCCGAGTCGAGCCGCTGTTGGTCGCGCGCGGCGCGCTGCCGCACCTGGTCGACGTCCTGCTCGGCCTTGGTCTGGTCGCGGGCGGTGTCGCCCTCCTCGGTCTGCGCGGCCACCAACAGGTCGCGCTGCTGGGTGAGATCGGCCTCCAGGGTGCGGATCTCGGCGTGCTCCGGCAGGTTCTCGCGCCGGTGCGCGAGCTGGGTGAGCCGAACGTCCAGTGCCTGGACGTCAAGCAGCCGGATCTGGTCAGCGGGCGCGGCGTTCAGTTGGGGGCTCCTTCACTGCTGCTGAGGGAGGGGTGGTGGGTGATCCACGGGTCGGTGACCCGGTGGGACACGTGGGTGCGCAGACCCCACCCCTCCCGTTCGGAGACGGTGTCGAGTTGGGCCGCGGCCAGCGCGCACCAGGGCCACTCGGTGGCCCAGTGGGCGGCGTCGACCAGGGCGAGGTCGCCGGCGTGCTCGCGGGCCTCGGAGACGGGGTGGTGGCGCAGGTCGGCGGTGACGTAGGCGTCGACGCCGGCGGCACGCACCCGGTCGAAGAGCCCGTCGCCCGAGCCGCCGCAGACCGCGACGGTGCGGATCGGCTTGTCGGGCGGCCCCGCGGACCGGACGCCCTGGGCGGTCACGGGCAGCCGCGCGGCGACCAGCGCGGTGAACTCGCCGAGCGGCAGCGGGCGGTCGAGCTCGCACAGCCGGCCGAGGCCGCGCCGCCCCTGGGGGTCGGTGGGGTCGGGGACGAGCGGTCCCGTGACCCGCAGGTCGAGCGCGCCGGCGAGGGCGTCGGAGACGCCGGGGTCGGCGCGGTCGGCGTTGGTGTGGGCCACGTGAAGCGCCACACCGTTCCTGATCAGGGTGTGCACGACCCGGCCCTTGAAGGTGTCGGCCGAGACGGTGGTGGTGCCGCGCAGGTACAGCGGGTGGTGGGTGACCAGCAGGTCGGCGCCGATCGCCACCGCCTCGTCGACGACGCCCTGGACCGGGTCGACGGCGAACATCACCCGGCGCACCTCGGCGTCGGGGTCGCCGCAGACCGGTCCCACGGCGTCCCATTCCTCGGCCCGCTCGCGGGGCCAGAGGGTGTCGAGCGCGGAGATGACGTCGGAGAGTACGGGCACGCGCCCAGGCTACCGTCACCCTCCCCCAGCCAACGCTGGGCGGCGCCCCCAGGACGGGGCTCCGCGCTCCCGGCCACGGTCCGAACCACGCACACGCGACCCCGGTTGATCATGAGAATCCGGTAACCGTCACCCTTATGCGTGAAGCAGCTCAAGCCGAGTTGTTCGGCTGGCAGTACGAACCTAGCGTCCTGGCTGGAGGTGAGCGTCCCCGTGTACCAGAGATCTCCCATCGCCGGAGTTCGTGATGATCGCCGTGATCGCCGTGATCGCCGTGATCGCCGTGATCGCCGTGATCATGGCGATCGTCGTGATCGCGATGATCGACACCGGGTCCGCCCGCTGTGGGCGCGAAAGGCAGGAGAGTCATGACGGCCGAGGTCACGGAGCCGGCGCGTGTGCCGGGACCATCCGCGTTCCGTCCGGCGCCGCTGACCGTCGCGGCGGGTGGCGGCTACGCCGCGCGGCTGGTCTCGGTGGACGGCGCGGACGCCTGGTGTCCCGAGCGGTGGACGCTGGACGGCCCCGAGCCCTACGCGGTCCGGCTGCCCGGCACGCAGCCCGAGGACCCGGCCAGCGAGCTGATGCCGCTGGCCGACGGGCGGGTGCTGATCGGCCGCAGGGCCGACGGCCGCCACCACTTCTCGCTGCTCTACCCCTCGGGCCCCGAGACCGGCGAACTGCCGCTCGGCGCCGTGGAGTCGGAGGTGCTGACGCTGCTGCCGCCGGCGCCCGACGGGGCCCGGGTGTACGCGCTGGCCAGGCACGAGGACACGACGGCGCTGTGGCTGGTGTGCGGGGGCGCGTTCGGCCCCGAGCTGGTGACGGTGCTCGCCGGGCGCTGCTCCGGCGGCGCCTGGCTCGACGCCTCGGGCCGGCTGCTGGCACTCGACCGCACGGACCCGGAGGGCCGCACCCGCACCGTCACCGTGGACGTGGAACACGGCGGCGAGCCGACGGAGTTGCTGCGGATCGCGGAGGACAGCAACGACCGGCTGCTGCTGGCCGACCCGGACAGCGGGCTGCTGCTGGTGCGTTCGGACGCGCCGGGCACCGACCGGATCGGCTGGGGCGTGCTGGGCAGCCAGTTGCCGGTGCGGTTCCCCGAGGCGCTGCACCCGGAGAACGTGACGGTGACGCCGTTCGCGCTCCAGCCAGGTCAGGTGCTGATGCCGGAGGCGTGCGCGGTGGCGCTGCGGATGACGACGGCGAGCGCGGACTGGGTGGCGGTGTGGCAGCCGCGGCAGCGGGAGCTGCGGCATCTGGCCGCGCCCGAGGGCTGGCTGCCGGGGACCGGCCGCTGGACGACGGACGGCTGGCTGCTGCTGCCGTACAGCACGCCCGTGGTGCCGTGCGGCCTGGAGCGGGCGTCCGTGCCGGAGCCGGCGGCCCCGGCGGAGCCGGCGCAGCCCACGACGTCGGCCCCGGCGGCCGCGTCGGCGCCCGTCGCGGCGGACGCGGGCAACGGCCTCGGCGGAGCCGCGGGGCAGGGCGGAAGCGACGGCGCCGTGACGCCGACCCCGACCCCGACACCGACACCGCATACGGCGCAGGCGCCGGAGTCCGCTCCGCTGCCGGCGGCGGAGCCCGAGCCGGGCCCGTCGCCCGAACCGGAACCGGAGCCGGAACCGGCCGTGGCCGACGCGGCGCCCGCGCCCGTTCCCACGCCCGCGAGCGAGCCGGCTCCCCTCATGGCCGGGCCGGCCCCGGCCGCCGCGGCCGAGCCGCCGCAGGGCGTCGGGGTCGTCGGGCCGCCCCCGCCCCTCGCCGTCACCAAGCCCGTCCCGCTCCAACAGGCGCCGCTCGCCCGGGTCGGCTGACCCCGCTCGCGTCGTCCGGCCGCCCATAGGGCAGCATGTTGGCGGCAAGGAACGGGACCACAGGGGGACGCGTGACGGGACCGGGCACGACGCCGGAGATCGCGGAGGGCGTTCTCGCGGCGTTCGAGGCGGCACGAGGCTTCATGCCCGTCGACGAGGGCCGGGCGCTGCACGCGGCGGCCGTCGAGGCGGCCCGCCTCGGGCTGCCGCTGCTGGAGATAGGCAGCTACTGCGGCCGCTCCACGCTGCTGCTGGCCGAGGCCGCCCGCCGGGCCGGCACCGTCGTCGTCACCGTCGACCACCACCGGGGCAGCGAGGAGCAGCAGCCGGGGCAGGAGTACCACGACCCCGACCTGCTGGACGCCGCGGACGCCACACGGCTGGACACACTCCCCTTCTTCCGGCGTACGGTGGCGGACGCCGGTCTCGAGGCACACGTCGTGGCGGTGGTCGGGGGATCCCCGCGGGCCGCGGCGGCGCTCGGCGGGGGCGGAGGCGGCCGCTTCGGCCTGGTCTTCGTCGACGGCGGCCACACGGACGCCCATGCCACCGCCGACTACGAGAGCTGGGTGCCGCAGCTCGCCGACGGCGGGCTGCTGGTGATCCACGACGTGTTCCCCGACCCGGCGGACGGCGGCCAGGCGCCCTACCGGATCTGGCGGCGCGCGGTGTCGAGCGGGGCCTTCGGCGAGGTCGCCACGCACCGCACGCTGCGGGTGCTGAGACGACTGGCGCCGGGGATCTGACCCGTAGAAAGAAGTCACGACGGCATCACAAGCGTGTCGCGTAGGAAACAGTCCAACCGTTCCCAGGGCTTCGTCCAGAACTTCATACATACGATGGGGCCCGCCCCCATCTGACCAGACCATGACGACGAGAACCACGAAGGATTCTGACGTGAACAACCGCTCGCTCTCCCGAGGCGACGCTGTAGTGATCGGAGCAGCGGTCCTGCTCTTCATCGCCTCTTTCCTCGACACCTTCTCGGCACCCAGCAACGATTTCGGCGGTGGCGGCGGGGTCAACGCCTGGGAGTCGGAGATCTTCCCGATCCTCCCGTCGGTCTTCCTGGCGGGCGTCCTGGGCGCGGCGGCGATCGTCGGTTCGCGCTTCCTGCCGCAGCCCGACAAGGAGTTCGGCGGGCTGAAGCTGAACCAGTGGGGCACCGCGCTCTCCGTCACCTCGGCCTGGGCGGCGCTCTGGTCGCTGGGCGGCGGCTTCGGCCTCGACACCGGCATCGGCCTGATCCTCGGCCTGCTGGCCGCCCTGCTGATGGCCGCCGTCGCCGTCGCGACGCCGCTGGTGCCCGCGCTCAGCGCGCCGCTGACCGGCCCGAGCACCACCGCCGCCCCGCAGCCCGCCGGCTACGGCTACCCCGGCGCCGGCGCGCCGCAGCCGGGCTACGGCTACCCGGGTCCGGGCGCGGGCGCGCCCGCCACGCCGCAGCCGTTCCAGCCGACGCAGGCCGCGCCCGCCGCGGGGGCCGGCGCGCCGGACCCGAACTTCCAGCCGTTCTGGTTCGCGGTGCCGGCCACCCGCCCGCTGTACGGCGAGGACGGCGCGCCGACGCCGATCGCCGAGCTGGCGCCCGGCACCTGGTACCTGGCCGTCGAGCAGCGCGGCCAGCAGCTGGTGGCGCAGACGCAGGACGGCCGCCGCGGCGTGCTGCAGGACACCTCGGGGATCCAGCGCGGCTGACGTCACGCGCCTCGAAGACTCACGGGCGAGGGCCCGCCGGGACGACACACCGTCCTGGCGGGCCCTCGCCGCGTCGGGCATGGCGGTCGGCTCACGCACCGGGCCCCGGCTCACGCACGGGGGTCGGCTCACGCACAGCAGTCGGCTTCGAGACCGCGCGGCAGTCCGGCGCCGCCGAAGACGGCGCGGGTCGCGGTGTCGCCGGTGAGCGCGGCGACGGCGAGCAGCAGGGAGCCGGCGGTCCAGGTGGTGAGCTCGGCCGGCCAGACGGCCTCGTCGGCGTAGACGTAGCCGGTCCAGTACAGGCCGCCCTCGGCGCGCAGGTGCCCGATGGAGCGCAGCACCTCGACGGCGCGCCGTTCCAGGCCCATCGTCCAGAGGGCGAGCGCGAGCTCGGCGCTCTCGCCGCCGGTGACCCAGGGGTTGGTGCGCACGCAGCGCACGCCGAGGTCGGGGATGACGAAGTCGTCCCAGCCGCCGGCGAGGCGGGCGCGGGCGGCCGAGCCGCGCAGGACGCCGCCGAGGACCGGGTAGTACCAGTCCATGGAGTAGCGGGACTTGTCGAGGAAGCGTTCCGGGTGGTGGCGGACGGCGTGCCCGAGGCGGCCGAGGGCGAGTTCCCAGTCGGGTTGCGGCGTGGCGGCCAGGTCGGCGAGGGCGAGGGCGCAGCGGAGCGACTGGTAGACGGACGAGGAACCGGTGAGCAGCGCGTCGGTGACGGGCGTGCCGTCCGGGTCGCGGCGCCAGCCGAGTTGGCCGCCCTCCTGCTGGAGCCCCAGTGTGAACTCGACGGCGGCGTGCACGACGGGCCACATGCGGCGGCGGAACGCCTCGTCGCCGGTGGCCAGGTAGTGGTGGAGGACGCCGACGGCGGGGTAGGCGCAGAAGTTGCTCTCCCGGCCGAGGTCGGTGGGGCGGGTGGCGTCGCCCTCGGCGTAGGCGGCGTACCAGGAGCCGTCGGGGTTCTGGTGGCGGGCGAGCCAGTCGTAGGCGGCGGCCGCCTGTTCGTGGCGTCCCGCGGTGTCCAGGGCCATCGCGGCCTCGACGTGGTCCCAGGGGTCCAGGTGGTGGCCGGCGAACCAGGGTATGGCGCCGTCCGCGCGCTGCTCGCCGGCGATGGCCCGGGCGGTGTCGTCGGCTTCGGCGGCGGTGAGCACCCCGGACAGGGCGAGCGGCTCGGCGCCGGGCTCCGCGCTGGTCACGCGGCCGCCAGGGCCGTGGCGGGGGTGTGCGGCTTGGTGGCGTAGACGACGAGGCTCTTGCCGAGGATCGGGTCGAACAGCTGCTCGGCGGCCCGGGTGGCGAGCGGGCGCTTCATGATGTCCCAGACCAGCAGCCGGTGGTAGGCGCGCACCGGCAGCGCCCGGTCGTTGTCGACGCCGAACGCGCACTTGAGCCACCAGTAGGGCGCGTGCAGGGCGTGCGCGTGGTGGGTGCCGTAGGGGCGGAGCCCGGCTTCGCGGAGCCGGCGGACGAGTTGGTCGCCGCGGTAGATGCGGATGTGGCCGCCCTCGACCTCGTGGTAGGCGTCGGACAGCGCCCAGCAGACGCGTTCCGGGAAGTAGCGCGGCACGGTGACGGCGATCCGGCCGCCGGGGCGCAGCACGCGGACGGCCTCGGCGAGGAGGCCCTTGTCGTCCGGGACGTGCTCCATGATCTCGGAGACGACGAGGGCGTCGAAGGTGTCGTCGGCGAACGGCAGCGCGAGCGCGTCGCCCTGGAGCGCGAGGGCGCTCGCGCCCTCGGGCGCCTCGCCGGCCTCGCGCATCGCGGCGAGCCAGCCGGCGGTGTGCCGGACGTCCGCCGCGTTCCGGTCGAGCGCTACGACGTGCGCGCCGCGCCGGTACGCCTCGAAGGCGTGCCGGCCCTGGCCGCAGCCGAGGTCCAGCACGTGGTCGCCCGCGGCGACCGGAAACCGTGTGAAGTCCACGGTCAGCACCCGATCAACCCCCTGTCCCTGTCCCTGTCTCGCTTCTCGCCGCCGTCGCGCGCAGCGCCCGCCGGTAGTGGTCGGCCGTGGCGCGGGCCGCGTGGTGCCAGGTGAAGCGGGCGAGGACCCGCTCCCGGCCGGCCGCGGCGATGCGCGCGCGGAGGTCGTCGTCGGCGAGCAGCCTGGCCAGCGCGGTGGCCAGGGCGCCCGCGTCGCCCGGTGGGACGGCGAGGCAGGTCTCGCCGTCCGGGCCCGCGACCTCGGGTATCGCGCCGCCGGTGGTGGCGACCAGCGGGGTGCCGGCGGCCATGGCCTCGGCGGCCGGCAGGCAGAAGCCCTCGTAGAGCGACGGGACGCACGCCACCTGGGCGCCGCGCACCAGGTCGACCAGGGCCGCGTCGCTGATGCCCTTGACGAACTCGACGGCGTGGTCGAGGCCGAAGCGGTCGAGGGCGTCGGCGACGGGCCCCTGCCGGGGTCGGTCGCCGACCACCACCAGGTGGGCGCCGGGGCGCTCGGTCCGCAGCTTGGCCAGCGCCTCGACGAGGTGGACCAGGCCCTTCAGCGGCGCGTCGGCGCTGGACGTGGTGACGATTCGGTCCGGGATCCTGGGGACGCCCGGGTCCGGGTGGAAGAGGCGGGTGTCGGCGCCGATCGGGACGACGTGCACCCGCTCGGGCGGCACGGCGAAGTCCTCGATGATCTCGCGGCGCGAGGAGCCGGAGACGGTGAGCACGGTCGGCAGCCGCCGGGCGACCCGCCGCTGCATCCGGGTGAAGCCGTACCAACGCCGCACCGAGTAGCGGCGCTTGCGGCTCTCGGCGGCGGCCAGTTCGAGGCGGCGGTCGACGGTGATGGGGTGGTGGATGGTGGTGACGAGGGGCAGGCCGAGGCGGCGGGTGGCGGGCAACAGCCCGTAGCCAAGGGTCTGGTTGTCATGCACGACGTCGAACTCGTCGCGCCGCGCGGCCAGTTCGCGGGCGGCGCGGAGGGCGAACGTGCGGGGCTCGGGGAAGCCGCCGGTCCACATGGTGGCGACCTCCAACACGTCGATCCAGTCGCGGTACTCGGCCGGCCGCGGCGTGCGGAAGGGGTCGGGCTGCCGGTAGAGGTCGAGGCTGGGCAGCTCGATCAGCGGCACGCCGTCGTCGAGCACGGGGTAGGGCTGGGCCCCGACGACCCGCACCTGGTGTCCCAACGCGGCGAGTTCGCGGGAGAGATGGCGGACGTAGACGCCCTGGCCGCCGCAGAAGGGATTCCCCTTGTAGGTGAGCAACGCGATCCTGAGCGGGTGGTCCACACCGGCCCCAGCCGTCACGCGCGTCCCCCCTCGATATCCGTTGCTACCCACGGGTATCGACCCTAACCCGCCATCACCTCCGGCGGATACGTCCCGGACCTGGTGATTATCACCACGTGCGGGCACGTGCCGGGTTCGCCGGGAGGGCGGTCAAGCGCCGTCCGGCGCACGGAAGTCGAGGGGCGTCGAGGCGGCGCCGAGGCGGGTCGGCGGGCCCGGGGGCGGCGGTCGTAGCACACGGCCCCGACCCGCCGACCGATATCGAGACAGGCGGGCCGCGCCCGGCCGGATAGAGTGACGGCCGACAGTCACCCCCGTGCTGCGCGTGCCGGCGGATTCGGCTCCGATCCCGGGATCCAGCGGCGCGTCGCCGCGCGTGCCGGTCGGCCGTGCCGGCGGGCCAGCACAGCGAAAGGCTTCCCAGGTGTTCAACCACTCTCGTCAGCGGCCGCTCCGCCGCGCGGCGCTGGCCGGCGGTGTCGTGGCGCTGGCCGCCACCGTCGTCCTCGGTCAGCCGGGTGCGGCGAATCCGGCGGCCGCGGCGGCGCCGGCCGCCACGGCGCCGAACGCCCTCTTCGGGCGGAGCGATCCGACGTACGACGGGGTGCTGCGGCAGTCGATCGCCCTGCTGGCGCAGGACGCGGCCGGCTTGGAACCGGGCTCGGCGGCCGTGGACTGGCTGCTCGGGCAGCAGTGCGCGGACGGTTCCTTCCTCTCCTTCCGGGCCAACGCGCAGGAGCCGTGCGACGACGTGACGGCGGCCGACTCCAACGCCACGGCGCTCGCCGCGCAGGCGTTGGCGGCGCTCGGCGGGCACGACGAGCGGGTGTCGGCCGCCCTCGGCTGGCTGGCCGGGGTGCAGAACGCGGACGGCGGCTGGAGCTACAACCCGGGCGGGCCGAGCGACGCCAACTCCACGGCGCTCGTGAGCAGCGCGTTCTCGGCCGCCGGCGAGAGTCCGGCCGAGGTGCTTCGGGAGGGGAACTCGCCCTTCGAGGCGCTGGCCGCGCTCCAGCTCGACTGCGAGGCGCCGGAGGGCGAGCGCGGCGCGTTCGCCTGGCAGCCGGACCCCGAGTCCGGCGAGCTGACCGCCAACGACGCGGCGACCGTGGACGCGGTGCTGGCCGCGGCGGGCAGCGGCCTGCTGGTGGACCCGGAGGCGGTGTCCGCCACCGCGCCCGGCTTCGATCCCTGTGACGGCGGCAGCCCGGAGTCCCCGGAGGACGGGGACGACGGGGCCGACCGGTCCGCCGACGAGCCGACCGACCCCGCGGACCGGACCGACGAGCCGACGGACGAGCCGACCGACGACACGGCCGCCACCGAGGGCGGTACGGAGAACGGCACGGACGGCGCCGCCGGCGACGAGGCCGGGGCTCCGCTGTCACCGCAGCTCACCTCGGGTCTGGCCGGCGCGGCCCGGCTGTCCGTGACGCTCGCCGACAACGGTCAGTACCTGATGGCCCCCTCGGCCACCCCGGACGAGGAGGCGGAGCGGCTGCCGGACTTCGGCAACACCGCCAAGGCGATCATCGCGTTGGCCGCGCTCGGCGACGAGGCGGCGCTCGCGGGTCCGCTCGGCTGGCTGCGCGAACACCACGGCGAGTGGCCGGACTACACGCAGAGCCCGGCGGCCGTCGGTCTGCTGGTGCTCGCGGCGCACGCCGGCGGCGACTCGCCGACCGAGTTCGGCGGCACCAACCTGGTGAACACGCTCAACGCGCTGGGCCCGGCGCCGGACGACGGCGCGGGCCGGGGGGACGGCACCGCGGACGACGACAGCGGCGGCGGCCTGGGCGTGGTGCTGTGGGTGATCGTCCTCGGGCTGCTGGCGGGCGTCGCGATCGGCGTGGCGCTGAGCGTGCGGCGCAACCGCAGGCACGAGACCGACGAGGCGTTCGGCTCCGACGAGCCTACGACGCCCGCCGAGCGGGACCGCGCCGCGGAGGCCGACGACGCCGCGGAAGCGGACGACGCCGGAGAGGCGGACGACGTCAGGGAAGCGGACGACTCCGGGAAGGCGGACGACGCCGCCGAGGCCGAGGAGCCGAAGGACGCCGACCGGAAGCGGGACGAGAACGACTGACGCGCGGCACCCGCGGCGGCATGGACCTCTGCGACGACTCGCTCGCCGACCAGGTCGACCGCGGCTGCCCCATGG
>NZ_SMKI01000857.1 GCF_004348415.1 Streptomyces hainanensis | reverse complement strand
CCCCGAGCCGACGCCGGCAGCCGCCCGCCCCCGTCGACATGTGGTGCGAACGACCGACACAACGCGCGGGCGCGTCGGCCTAACCTGCGGATGATCTCGTTCGACCGTCCTCCGGGAGAACCTTCTCGTGACTCGGAACCCGTCTCGCGACCGCTGTCGCGTCCCCACTCCTCGCTCCGACGGGGCGCACGACGGCGTGGAGCACACCGGCACCTGTGCGGGAGCCCGGGCCGGGGCCCCTCGCGGGCCGCGCGGAGCGCCGACGGCGCCCGCGTCGAGGTGCGGTGGAAGCACGAGGCGCTGCGCCGACGGCCAGGTCCGGACGACCGGCCCGGCTGTTCGAGAAGTAGACCGGCCCGCGCGGTCGGTGACACGTCGTACCTGTTCTCGGGGCGCTCGCCGACGAAGCGCGACGTCCAAGGAAGTGAAGTGAGTGACACCCATGCGTACCCGTCGTTCGAATCTGGCCGTGATCGCCGCTCTGGCTCTCGCGTCGACGCTCGCGGCCTGCTCGTTCGAGGCCGGCGACCTCGAACCGGTGGGGCGCGAGTCCGAGGCCGTGGAGTCGACCACCGCGCCGGACTTGGACACCGAGCTCCGGACGGTCACCGCCGAACACCTGACGGCGCGGGTCCCGGCCGACTGGCAGTCGGTGGGTGACGCCGACGGCTGGTCCTACGTCCACCAGCTCGACGACGGCGACGGCGGGGTGGCGGGCCGTATCGGCTTCATCCCCGGCGGCATGCCGATGAGCGCCCAGGAGGCCATCGACTGGTTCGTCAACGGCGTCGAGGAAACAGGTGCGACCAACGACGACTTCGCGCCGACCACCGCGCTCCGCACGGGCGAGGACCGGGCCAACACCTCGTACACCTACCAGTCCGCCGGCCAGGAGTACCGGGGCCAGGTCTGGGCCATCAGCGACAGCAACGGGATCCCGTCCCTGATCCAGCTGTCCGGGACCCCGGAGGCGATCACACCGGAGTTGGTCGCACAGGTCGACGAGAGCCTGGACGTCACCGGTGCCTGGTCAGGATCCACTCCCTGACCAGGTCCCGGTCTGCCGGGGGAAGGGGAAGGGGGACGAG
>NZ_SMKI01000856.1 GCF_004348415.1 Streptomyces hainanensis | reverse complement strand
CCCCAAAGGTGGATGGCGGGTCGGCGAGGCGGCGCCTGTGGCGGGTGGTGCGGGTAGGGGCGATGTGTCTGGCGTTGCTGGTGCTGCTGGCGGGAGCCGGGCTGACCGCGTTGTACGTCAAGTTCGACCGCAACATCTCGCACGTCGACATCGACCGCGCCCTCGGCCGCGACCGGCCAGAGGACAGTCCCAACGGGTCGCTCGACCTGCTGGTGCTCGGCTCGGACTCCCGGGCCGGTACCCACGGGGCGTACGGGCAGCACAAGGGCGCCAGGGCCGACACGGCGATGATCGTGCACCTCAACGAGGCCAGGGACGCCGCGACCGTCGTCTCCATCCCCAGGGACACCCTCGTCGACCGGCCCGCCTGCGAACGGCCCGGTGGCGGCACCGAGCCGGCGCGGGAGCGGGTGATGTTCAACGAGTCGTACAGCGTCGGCGGGCCGGCCTGTGCCGTGAAGACGGTCGAGGAGCTGTCCGGGGTGCGGATGGACCACTACGTCGAGGTCGACTTCAAGGGGTTCTCGCAGCTCGTGGACACGCTCGGTGGCGTCGAGGTCACCACCACCCAGGCGGTCAGGGACGAGGACAGCGACCTCGACCTGGCGGCCGGCACCCACACCCTCGACGGGGAGCAGGCGCTGGCCCTGGTGCGCACCAGGAAGGCCCTCGCCGACGGCAGCGACCTCGGGCGGATCCGGCTCCAGCACTCGTTCGTCCGGGCCCTGGCCCGGCAGGTCGGCGGCATCGGGCTGCTCGGCGACCCGCGCCGGCTCTACGAGATCGCCGACACCACCACCCGCTCCGTCACCACCGACTCGGGACTCGCCTCGGCCTCGAAGCTGGTCGGCCTGGCCCGCACCCTCAAGGGCATCGATCCGGACGAGATGAACATGCTGACGCTCCCGGTCGCCCTGGACCCCAGGGACCGCAACCGCGTCGTCCCGCTGGACCGCCAGTCGCGCGAGGTGTGGAGCGCGCTGCGTGAGGACCGGCCGGTGCCGAGGAACGCGACCGAGGGGTCGGCGGCCGAGCCGCAGTCCCGCGAGGGGGAGATCATCGCGGGGGAGTAGTGGGGGGAATAGCGG
>NZ_SMKI01000855.1 GCF_004348415.1 Streptomyces hainanensis | reverse complement strand
TTCGAATCGATCATCCTCGGGCTCGTCCAGGGGCTGACGGAGTTCCTTCCGATCTCGTCAAGCGCCCACCTGCGGCTGACCGCCGTCGCCTTCGACTGGCCGGACCCGGGCGCCGCGTTCACCGCGGAGTCGCGTCGGCTCCGGCGCGGGACCGTCCGGGCGGGGTTCCACGAAGGCGACGAGCCGGCCGTCCCGGTGCAGTACGGCGGCCCGCGCGACGGCGGGGTGGGTGCCCAACGCCGCCTCGATCTCGCCGGGTTCGACCCGGTGGCCGCGGATCTTCACCTGGTCGTCCAGGCGGCCGAGGAACTCCAGGACGCCGTCCGGCCGTTGCCTGACCCGGTCGCCGCTGCGGTACCAGCGTCTGCCGTCGAACACGGTGAACGCGGCCGCGGTGCGCTCCGGGTCGCCGAGGTATCCGGGGGTCAGTCCGGTGCCGGCGATGAGCAGTTCGCCCGCCTCGCCGGGGGCGCTGCGGCGGCCGTCCTCCGCCACCACCGCCACCTCGGCGCCGGCGGCGGGGCGGCCGATGGGCAGTTGGCGCACGTCGTCGCCAGGGCGGGCGTCGACGAGGTGGTAGGTGGCGTTGATGGTGGCCTCGGTCGGCCCGTACAGGTTGGCGACGCGGTGGCCGGGCCCGAACAGGTCGTACCAGCGGCGGACGTGGTCGGCCGGCAGGGCCTCGCCGCCGACGTGGATCCAGCGCAGCGCCGACAGGTCGGGCCGGGGCGCGCCGCGCCGCACCCGGGTCTCGGCGGCGGTCAGCAGGCGTTCCCAGAGGGTCGGCACCGAGCTCCACACGGTGATCCGGTCCCGGACGACCCGGTCGAGCAGCGCCTCGGGGTCGCGGAGCAGAGCGCGCGGCAGGGTGTGCACGGTGGCGCCGACCAGCAGCGGGGCGAGGAGTTGCCGCACGGACGCGTCGAAGCAGACGGAGGCGGTCTGGGCCAGCCGGTCGCCGGCGCGGTAGCCGAAGGTGTCGACGGCCCAGTCCAGGTAGGTGGCCATCGCCCGGTGGGTGATGGGCACGGCCTTGGGGCGGCCGGTGGAGCCGGAGGTGAAGACGGTGTAGGCGATGGCGTCGGGGGCCGGGG
>NZ_SMKI01000854.1 GCF_004348415.1 Streptomyces hainanensis | reverse complement strand
CCCCTGAACACCGCGTCGGCCTGCCGGCCCGGCGGGCCGGCCAGGCGGCCAGATCCCGCCGCCCCGCCAACCGGCGTGGCGGCCCCCGCCGGGGCCTTGGCCTGGTCGGGCGGTGTCCCGGCGGCTGCCGGGGCAGTCAGGCCCGCCCGCCGGTGCCGACCATCGAGCCGAGCGCCGCGTCCCCCGGCCAGCAGCCCGCCGGCCGTCGGTCCCGACACCGACCCGGCCGGCCCCACGCCGGGCGGGCAGGTCGCAGGTCGGGGGGCCGCCGGCCGGGCCCCGGCAGTCGTCCGTCATTCGGCGGCCAGTACGCCGCGGGCGGCGTCCCTGGCCGCGGCGGCGCTGTCCGCCGTGCGGGCCGCGGCGGCGGCGCGTTCGCAGTGGGCCAGGGTGTGCTTGGCCAACGTGGCCCGCACGTAGGGGATCGCCGCCGCGCCCATCGACAGGCTGGTGACGCCGAGCCCGGTCAGCACGCAGGCCAGCAGCGGGTCCGCGGCCGCCTCCCCGCAGACCCCGCAGCTCCTGCCCTCGGCCTTGGCCGCCTCGGCGGCCAGCGCCACCAGGTCGAGCAGCGCCGGCTGCCACGGATCCTGCAGCCGGGAGACGGCGCCGACCTGCCGGTCGGCGGCGAACGTGTACTGCGCCAGATCGTTCGTGCCGAGCGAGAGGAACTCGATCTCCTGCAACAGCGACCTCGCCCGCAGCGCCGCCGACGGGATCTCCACCATGGCGCCGACCTTGGCGGTCAGCCCGGCCGCCCGGCAGGCGTCCGCGAACGCCCTGGCGTCGGCCCGGTCGGCGACCATCGGGGCCATCACCTCCAGATAGCAGGGCAGCCCCTCGGCGGCCCGGCCCAGCGCCCGCAACTGGGTGTCCAGCACGTCGGGATGCGCGAGCAGCGCCCGCAGCCCCCGCACGCCCAGCGCCGGATTGGGCTCGGCCGCCGGGCTGAGGAAGGCCAGCGGCTTGTCCGCACCGGCGTCCAGCACCCGGACCACCACCCGCCCCTCGGGGAACGCCTCCAGAACCTGCCGGTAGGCGGCCGCCTGCTCGTCCTCCGACGGTGGCTCGGCACCCCCCTCGCCCTCCAGGCCCCCCTCGCTC
>NZ_SMKI01000853.1 GCF_004348415.1 Streptomyces hainanensis | reverse complement strand
CTGGAGGGGGCGGCGGTCGAGGGAGTCGCGGACGGCGTCGTCGCGTGAGTCGTAGTAGATCAGCTCACGGCCGTCGGCGAGGCGGGTCGTGGTCCTCTTCATCACCCAGTCCAGATCAGATGCGGTGGGTCACGCTTCGGTGTCAGCGTCGTTGCCCGTGTCGGGATCGGCACACTCCAACAGAATCAAACATAAGGAAGCATACCCCCACGTCCGGCGTCAAAGGAGAGGAAGGAGAGGGTTGTCGTGGACGGGGCGGCCGGGGGCCCGGATCAGAGGCGGCGGCCGGCCGGGAGGTGGTCGAGCAGCCCGGTGCGCACGGCCAGCGCCGCCGCCTCGAGACGGGACGCGGTGCCCAGCTTGGTCAGCAGCCGCTGCACGTGGGTGCGCGCGGTGCTCGGCGCGACGCCGAGCCCGGCCGCTATTCGCCGGGTGTCCTCGCCCTCCACGATCCGGGCCAGCACGTCCGCCTCCCGCTCGGTGAGCAGCGCGGCGAGCCTGGCCCCCTCGGCGTCGGGTCCGGTACGCGGGTGCAGCAGGTCGGCGAACGCCTCCCGCAGCAGCTGCGGCGCCACCGCCGCCTCGCCCGCCTTGGCCTTGACCATGGCCCGCTCCACGCCCTCGATCCGTTCGTCGTGCCGCACGTAGCCGCGGGCGCCGGCCGCGAACGCCGCCGCCACGCCGCGCGGGCGCGGCACCGGGCCGAGCACCACCACGGCGACCCTGGGGCACTCGCGACGCATCCGCAGCACCGGGTCGAGGGCACCCGGCGCGTCCGGCGCGGCCAGGCCGAACAGGCAGACATCCGGCTGCTTGCTGACCGCCAGATCGGCGGCCCGCACGGCCGGCGCGCCGGCGCCGAGCACCCGGTGGCCGCGCACCCGCAGGGCGGAGGCCAACGCCTCGGCCACCAGCCGGCGGTCGTCGGCGACCACGACCCGTACGCTCATCACGTCTCCTCAGGAGGGCCGAATCGGCCGGGCCCAGGCAGGGGGCTCCTCCGTCCACGCTCCCGGGCCGTTCGGGAACGGAGTGGATCGGGGAATCCAGGGGATCTGGGGTGGTTCAGGGTATGGCGCTTCGGTGGGGCGAGGGTGCGGTGGAGCGG
>NZ_SMKI01000852.1 GCF_004348415.1 Streptomyces hainanensis | reverse complement strand
TGGGCTCGGAGATGAGTATAAGAGACAGGCTCACCCCCGTTCACCGGCCCGTGACACGGGCACCCCCGGTGACAAGCCGTGTAAGTCGGGCGTCTAGAGTGACGGAGCACAACCGATCGCCGATGTCGTACAACCAGGGGTGTCCGTGACGGCCGTTGATTCGCGTCCCGTGGCAGGGCTCGGCTCCGCCTCGGTTCGTTGGACACCGGGGGAGAGGATCAGGGCGTTCGTCGCGCTGACCAAGCCCCGCATCATCGAGCTGCTGCTGATGACCACGGTCCCCGTGATGTTCCTCGCCGAGGGCGGGGTTCCGGACCCGTGGCTGGTGCTCATCACCTGCCTCGGCGGCTACCTCTCGGCGGGCGGCGCCAACGCGCTCAACATGTACATCGACCGCGACATCGACGCCGTGATGGAGCGCACCAAGAACCGGCCGCTCGTGACGGGCGTGGTCCGGCCGACCGAGGCGCTGGTCTTCGGCATCACCCTCGCCGTCGTCTCCACGGTGTGGTTCGGCCTCCTGGTCAACTGGATGTCGGCCGGGCTCGCGTTGGGCGCCCTGCTCTTCTACGTCGTCGTCTACACGATGTGGCTCAAGCGCCGCACCGCGCAGAACATCGTCTGGGGTGGCATCGCCGGCTGCCTGCCGGTGCTGATCGGCTGGTCCTCGGTGACCGGCACGCTCTCCTGGGGCGCGGTCATCCTCTTCCTGGTGATCTTCTTCTGGACCCCGCCGCACTACTGGCCGCTGTCGATGCGGGTCCGCGACGACTACGCCAAGGTCGGCGTCCCGATGCTGCCGGTGATCGCCGGCAACCTGGCGGTGGCCCGGCAGATCGTCATCTACAGCTGGGTGATGGTCGGCGTCTCGCTGCTGCTGTGGCCGCTGGGCTACGCCGGCTGGTTCTACACGACGGTGGCGGCCGCGGCCGGCATCTGGTGGCTGTGGGAGGCGCACGCGCTCCAGGCCAGGGCCAGGGCAGGGGTGAGGGGCGCCAAGCTGAAGGAAATGCGGCTGTTCCACTGGTCGATCACGTACGTCTCGCTGGTGTTCCTCGCGTGCCGGCCGCGTGGTTGGAGCAGGTGCGTCCCGGCGGGGAGATCGTCACCC
>NZ_SMKI01000851.1 GCF_004348415.1 Streptomyces hainanensis | reverse complement strand
GGGGTGGGGTTGGCCGGGCCGCTCAGCGCTGGAGCGCGCTGAGCAGCCTGGTCAGGGAGCCACCCAGGCCCCAGCGGGCGTTCAGCGCGTCCAGGGCCTCGGGGTCGCGCGGCGCGGTCGGCAGTGCCGCGTCGTGCGGCGGCAACGCCACGTCGGTGGCCACCCTGACGACCGTGGGGGCCACGGCGAGGTAGTCCCGGGCCTCGGTGAGCCGCTTCCGCTGGGTGGCCGTGAGGGTGGCGCGCGGGTCGTCGACGGCGGCCAGGATGCCGGCCAGGTCACCGAACTGGTCGAGCAGCCGGGCGGCGGTCTTCTCGCCGATGCCGGCCACGCCGGGCAGCCCGTCGCTCGGGTCGCCGCGGAGCAGGGCGAGGTCGGCGTAGCTCGACCCGTCCACGCCGTACTTCGCGCGCAGCGCCGCGCCGTCGAAGCCGGTCAGCGTGCTCATGCCCTTGACGGGGTAGAGCACCCGCACCCCGCGCGCGTCGTCGATCAGCTGGAAGAGGTCGCGGTCGCCGGTGACGATGTCGACCGGGCCGGCCGCGCGGCCGGCCAGGGTGCCGATCACGTCGTCGGCCTCGTAGCCGGGGGCGCCGACGCGGGCGATGCCCAGCGCGTCGAGCACCGCGTCGATGATCGGTACCTGGGGGGAGAGCGTGTCGGGCACCGTCTCGGCGTCCGGGCCCTCGGCGTGCTCCTCGGCCACCCGATGGGCCTTGTAGCTCGGGATGAGCGCCACCCGCCAGGCCGGGCGCCAGTCCTCGTCCAGGCAGGCGACGAGATCGTCCGGGTGGTGGTCGGCCACCAGCCGGGCGATGAAGTCGAGCAGCCCGCGGACGGCGTTGACGGGGGTGCCGTCCGGGGCGCGGACCGATTCCGGCACGCCGAAGTAGGCGCGGAAGTACAGCGAGGCGGTGTCGAGCAGCATGATGCGTCTGGTCACAGACTGGATCATGCCGTAAGGAGCGGGTGAGGGTGACGTCCCCCCGGCGCAAAAATAATCGTTTGATATGCTAACTATTGACGGTTTCTTTACGCCCTCTCGACGCTCAGTTGACCGAGCCGTCCGGACGCCCCAGGAGGAAACATCCGCTCGCTGACGCCCGCCCGACC
>NZ_SMKI01000850.1 GCF_004348415.1 Streptomyces hainanensis | reverse complement strand
GGTCTTCCTGGGGCGGGCGCCCGGTGGGCGGATGGTCGCGGTCAAGGTCGTGCACGGGGAGTTGGCGTGGGACCCGCGGTTCCGGCGGCGGTTCCGCGCCGAGGTCGAGGCGGCCCGGCGGGTCAGCGGCACCTGGACGGCGCCGGTGTTGGACCACGACGTGGAGTCGGACGTCCCCTGGGTGGCGACCGGCTACGTGGCCGGCGCCTCGCTGCGGGAGGTGGTGGACCCGCTGTACGGGCCGCTGCCGGAACCCTCGGTGTGGGCGCTGGCCCACGGCTTGGCGAGCGCGCTGTCGGCGATCCACGGCAGCGGGCTCGTCCACCGCGACCTCAAGCCGTCGAACGTGATGGTGACGCTGGAGGGGCCGAAGGTCATCGACTTCGGCATCGCGCGGGCGGTGGACGCCAGCGCGGTGACGCGGACGAACGGGGCGGTCGGCTCCCCCGGATACATGGCGCCCGAGCAGATCAGGGGCGAGGAACCCACGGGCGCCGTCGACGTGTTCGCGCTGGGCGTGGTGCTGGCGTACGCGGCGACAGGGGCGTCGCCGTTCGCGTGGGACGGGGCGCAGGGGCCCACCGTGATGTACCGGGTGCTGCACGAGCCGCCCCGCCTCGGCCCGGAGGACGGGCCGCTGCGGGGCGATCTGCGCACCATCGTGCTGCACTGTCTGGCGAAGGACCCGGCGCAGCGGTTGGATCTGGCCGGGCTGGCGCCGTTCGCGCGGAAGCGCGCCGGGAACGGCTACTGGCTGCCGTCCGAGCTCACGGCGCTGCTGGGGCGGGCCGCGACCAACCTGCTCGCGTTCGACGGCCCGGGGCCCGACCGGCCGCCCTCGTCGTGGGGGCCGCGGCCGCCGTCCGCGGGGGACCGGGCGCTGCCGGCGCCGGTCGGGTCCGCCGCGTCGGAGCCGCCCGGGACTACCGCGGTGCCCGCGGACCCGGCGAACGCACCGACGCCCCCGCCGCCGGGGCCACGGCCTCGGCGGAACGGCGGCCTGCGGAGTCGGCTCAGCCGCACAGGCGGTAGCCCCGGCCGGTGTCCGCGGCGATGACGACGCGGTCGCCGAGCTTGCCGCGCAGCCGGCTGACGGTGGCGCGGACGGCGGTGG
>NZ_SMKI01000849.1 GCF_004348415.1 Streptomyces hainanensis | reverse complement strand
GTGTCGGGGTGGGATCAGGCGGCGGCGCCGCGGGCGGCCAGGGCCAGTCCCTCGTCGCGGGCGGCCCGCCGCCTGACCAGGGCGCGGAAGCGCGCGGCCGGCGGGCGCCAACCCACCGTGAGCGCGCCGACCAGCCGGTCGTCCCGGTGGTAGAGGGCGGCGAACCGCCCCTGTTCCGGATCGCCGAGCACCTCGACGTGGTCGGCGTCGGGCACGCCGACGAACTGGATCCGGGTGCCGTAGAGCTCCGACCAGAAGTAGGGGATGGTCGCGAAGGCGCGGCGCGGGCCGTCCGTCACCGCGTTGTGGCCGGCGACCGCGGCCCCCTCGGCCGCGCTGGTCCAGTGTTCGAGCCGCATCTCGCGGTCCGTGGCGGCGTTGTGCCAGCGCGCGACGTCGCCGGCGGCGAAGACGCGTTCGGCGCCGGGCGAGAGGGTGGCGTCGCAGACCAGGCCGTCGCGCAGCGGCAGCCCCGAGTCGGCCAGCCACCCGGTGGCCGGCTCGGCGCCGACGCCGAGCACCAGCAGGTCGGCCGGGACGGCGGTGCCGTCCGACAGCAGCACCCGCTCCACGCGCCCGTCGCCCTCGACGCCCACCACCTCGACGCCGCACCGCAGTTCGGTGCCGGCCCTGGAGTGCGCCAGGGCGCAGAGCGCGCCGACCCGCTCGCCGACGGCGCGGACCAGTGGGGTGGCGCGCGCCTCCACGATGGTCACCGGCAGCCCGCGCCGCCTGGCGGCCGAGGCCACCTCGGCGCCGACGAAGCCGCCGCCGACCACGACGGTGCGGGCGCCCGCGTCGAGCGCGGCCCGCACGGACAGGGCGTCGTCCAGCGTCCGCAGCGCGTGCGCCCCGGGCAGCCGGGGCACGGCCGCCGGCCAGCGGGGGCGGGCGCCGGTGGCGATCACCAGCGCGTCGTAGCCGAGTTCACGTTCCCCGAGCCGTACCAGACGGGCGTCCGGGTCGAGCCCGGTGGCCGGTTCGCCGAGCCGGAGCTCGACGCCCGTCCGCCGGTAGGCGGCGGCGCCGCCCGGCAGGTACTCGGGGATCCGCGGCGGCTCGCCAGGGGCGAGCAGGTCCTTGCTCAACGGGGGCCGGTCGTAGGGCGGGTGGGTGTCTCTTA
>NZ_SMKI01000848.1 GCF_004348415.1 Streptomyces hainanensis | reverse complement strand
AAGAGACAGGCCCTCCACCAGCCGCAGCGTCTCGTACGAGAACGTCGAGTACGTCGTCAACGCCCCGCACAACCCCGTGCCGAGCAACAGCCGCAGCGACTCGGACGGCGCGACGCCCGTCAGCACGCCGAGCACCAGACAGCCCGTCACGTTGACCGTCAGCGTCCCCCAGGGGAAGACCGCGTCGTGGCGCGACTGGACCGCCCGGTCCGTCAGGTAGCGCAGGGGGGCGCCGACGACGCCGCCGGCCAGGACCAGGAGCCAGTTCACAGGATCTCCACCGGCTCGACCGTGGCGACGCCGCGCCCGGCGAGGAGTTCGGTCAGCTCGGGCAGGAACGCCCGGACGCGGTCCTCCGCGTCGACCACGAGGACGGCCACCGGCAGTTCCTCGCTCAGCGACAGCAGCCGCTGCGTGTGCACCACGGACGACGCGCCGAAGCCCTCGACGCCGTGGAAGACGCTCGCGCCGGCGAGGCCGGCCCGGTGGGCGCGGTGCACGATCTCGGCGGCGAGCGGGCGCCCGTGCCAGGTGTCGTCCTCGCCGAGCAGCACGGTCAGCCGGAGGCCCGTCATGCCGGCCTCCGCCGGAGTCGGCGGGTCGCGGTCGCCGCGACGAGGACGGCGGTGAGCGCGCCGGCCAGGGTCAGCAGCAGGTAGCAGACGGCCGTCACCGGCCGTCCGCCCGTCAGGTGGCGTTCGATGTCGAGCGCGTAGGTGGAGAACGTGGTGAACCCGCCGAGCACGCCGGTGCCGAGGAACGGCCGCACCAGCCGGTGCGGCTCCCGTCCCGGGCCCGCCTCCGTGATCAGCACCATCAGCACCCCGATCAGTGCGCAGCCGACCACGTTGACCAGCAGCGTGGTCCAGGGGAAGCCGTCCGCCGGCGTCGGCCACAGCAGGCCGGCGCCGTAGCGGGCCGCCGTGCCGAGGGCGCCGCCGGCGGCGACGGCCGCCAGCACGGGCCCCTGCCCGCGCCATGGCGCGGGCGCGGGCGGCGGCGTGGTGCTGGCGTCGTTCATGTCCCGGCATCGTAGGCGGCGGTGACCGCCGACCGCAGGCCGGGCTCAGGCCATGCTCGTCGGCTCCGGCATCGAGTCGACGAGCGCGTCGTCCGCCCCGCCGCCGGCC
>NZ_SMKI01000084.1 GCF_004348415.1 Streptomyces hainanensis | reverse complement strand
GCCGCCCCCTCACCCTCCGCGATCGCCGCGTCCAGCCTGGCCCTGGCGCCCTCCAGCCAGTGGCCGCAGATCCGCGCCAGCTCCTCGCCCCGCTCCCAGAGCGCGAGCGACTCCTCCAGCGTCACGCCGCCGGCCTCCAGCCGCCGCACGACATCGACCAGCTCGTCCCGCGCCTGCTCGTAGCCGAGCGCCGCGCCGGCGCCACCCTCCGCGTCCGTCATGTCCGTCACCCTATGCTCCGCCTCTCCGCCCTACGCCTCGCCCGTCGGCTCGCCGACCGTGACCGGGAAGGCGCCGTCGGCCACCCGGGCCCGCAGCTCCTCGCCCGCCGCGACCTCGCCCACCGCGCGCACCGCCGCGCCGTCGGCGCGCTGGAGCACCGCGTAGCCCCGCCGCAGCGTGGCCGCGGGAGAGAGCGCCAACACCCGCGCCCTGGTGTGCTCCAGGTCGCCCGCCGCCCGGTCCAACACATGCCGCAGCGTGCGCCGGGAGCGCTCGAGCAGCGCCGTGAGCTCCTCCTGGCGCCCGTCCACCATCCGGTGCGGGCGCGCCATCGACGGCCGGCTGCGCGCCGCGGCCAGACCGCGCTCCTCGCGGTCGATCAGCGAGCCGAGCACCCGCCGGCACCGCTCCCGCAACTGCCGCACCCGCAGCAGCTCCTCGCCCACGTCCGGCACGACGCGCTTCGCCGCGTCCGTCGGGGTGGAGGCCCGCACGTCCGCCACCAGGTCGAGCAGCGGGGAGTCGGGCTCGTGGCCGATCGCCGAGACGACCGGGGTGCGGCACTCGGCCACCGCCCGCACCAACGCCTCGTCGGAGAACGGCAGCAGGTCCTCCACGCTGCCGCCGCCCCGGGCCACCACGATCACGTCGACCGCCGGATCCGCGTCCAACGCCTGGACCGCGTCGATCACCTGGGGCACCGCGTGCACGCCCTGCACCGCCACGTTCCGCACCGCGAACCGCACCGCGGGCCAGCGCAGCCGCGCGTTCTCCAGGACGTCGCGCTCGGCCGCCGAGGCACGGCCCGTCACCAACCCGACGCAGCCGGGCAGGAACGGCAGCGGCCGCTTCCGCTCGGCGGCGAACAACCCCTCGGCGGTGAGCGCCCGTCTGAGCCGGTCGAGGCGGAGCAGCAGCTCGCCCACGCCCACCGCGCGGATCTCGGCCGCCCGCAACGACAACTCGCCGCGCGGCGCGTACCACTCGGGCTTGCCGAACACCACCACCCGCGCGCCCTCGGTTATCACGTCCGCCACCTTGTCGAACACCCCGCGATAGCAGGTGACTCGGAGCGAGACATCCTGCGCCGGGTCGCGCAGCGTGAGAAAGACCACCCCGAACCCGGGCCGGCGGCTCAGCTGGGTGATCTGGCCCTCCACCCACACCGCGCCCAGGCGTTCGACCCAACTTCCGATGAGGCGGCTCACCTCGCCGACCGGGATCGGCTCCTCCGCCGACGTCTGCACAGCCATGCGCCCACGCTATCGTCGAGCACTGACAACGGGCCCCGCGGAGCTGTCGGAGCGCCCCCGTACGATAGGCGCATGGTCGACCCGTCTGACACCAGCCGCCGCGTCCTTCTCGCCGCCCCCCGTGGATACTGCGCGGGCGTGGACCGGGCCGTGATCGCCGTCGAGCGCGCCCTCGAGCAGTACGGGGCGCCCATCTACGTGCGCCACGAGATCGTCCACAACAAGTACGTGGTGGGCATGCTGGAGCGCAAGGGCGCCATCTTCGTCGACGAGACGTCCGAGGTGCCGCGTGGCCAGATCGTGATCTTCTCGGCCCACGGCGTCGCCCCCGAGGTGCACCGGGAGGCCGAGCGCGGCGGGCTGGCCACCGTCGACGCCACGTGCCCGCTGGTCACCAAGGTCCACAAGGAGGCCGTCCGCTTCGCCAAGGACGACTACGAGATCCTGCTCATCGGCCACCAGGGCCACGAGGAGGTCGTCGGCACCAGCGGCGAGGCACCCGACCACATCACGCTGGTCGACGGCCCGCAGGAAGCGGAGCGGGTCGAGGTCAAGGACCCCTCGCGGGTGGTCTGGCTCTCCCAGACGACGCTCTCGGTCGACGAGACCATGGAGACCGTCGACGCCCTCAAGCGCCGCTTCCCCCTGCTGAACGACCCGCCGAGCGACGACATCTGCTACGCCACGCAGAACCGGCAGACGGCGATCAAGCAGGTCGCCGCCGAGGCGGAGCTGGTGCTCGTGGTCGGCTCGCGGAACTCGTCCAACTCGGCGCGGATGGTCGAGGTGGCGCTCGGCGCCGGCGCCGACGCCGCCTACCTGGTGGACAACGCGGACGAGATCGACGAGGCGTGGCTGGCCGGCGTGACCACGGTCGGGCTCTCCTCGGGCGCCTCGGTCCCCGAGCTGCTGGTGGACGGCGTCCTGGCCTGGCTGGCCGAGCGCGGCTTCGGCCAGGTCGACGTCGTGCAGCCGATGCGGGAGAGCATCCAGTTCTCGCTCCCGAAGGAGCTGCGCCGCGACCTGCGCGCGGAGGCCGAGGCGGCCGAGCGCCGCGTCGAGGCCAACGCCGGCGCCCAGGCGGGGACCTAGCCGGCCGCCGCCGCGCGCCGGCTCGCGCGCCGGCGGATCAGCTGGAGGGCGGAGCGGGTCAGGGTGATCGCGCAGGCCGTCATCGTGCCGGCGAACACCCAGGGCGCGCTGAGCGCCAGGTCCGTCACGGTCTCCAGCAGGCCCCCGGTGGTCAGCAGCCCGACGGCGAACGCGATCGGCGCCGCGACCGGGGCGCAGATCAGGTCGGCCGGCCGCACCCACAGCGAGACGGCCGCCGCCGTGACGACGAACAGCACCCCGTAGCAGGTCGGCGCGCCGCCGAGCAGCTCGCAGAACCAGGCGGCGGCGATCATCGACACCACCGCGAGCACCCCGCAGCCGAGCCCGGTGAGCCGCGCCCTGGGCAGCCGCCGCCCCGGGCGCGGCCGGTGCCCGGCCGCCGGCGCCCGCCCGGCCGGCCGGGGCACCCTCGCCCGCACCGCGGCCTCCGCGTGGTGCAGAGGGTGACGAGTTGTGTGCGTAGTGTGTTCCACGGCACCAAGGTAATGCGGCGAAGGCGGTGAAAAGGGCGATGGACACGCTTGCGGCCCATATGACAGTCGGTCGACCGGTCACCCGCCGGGGGAGTCGGCGCGGGGCGCGCCCGTAGACTGGTACACCGGCCCACGGCTCATCGACCCATGGCCGCCGACCCACCGTCCACGCATTCACGTCCGGGAAGTCTCACGTGTCGCTCACGATCGGAATCGTCGGCCTGCCGAACGTCGGCAAGTCGACCCTGTTCAACGCCCTGACCAAGAACGACGTCCTGGCGGCCAACTACCCCTTCGCCACCATCGAGCCCAACATCGGCGTCGTCGGGGTGCCCGACCCGCGGCTGGCGAGGCTCGGCGAGCTCTTCGGCTCGCAGCGGATCCTGCCGGCCACCGTCGACTTCGTGGACATCGCCGGCATCGTGCGCGGCGCCAGCGAGGGCGAGGGCCTGGGCAACAAGTTCCTCCACCACATCCGCGAGTCGGACGCGATCTGCCAGGTGATCCGGGCGTTCAAGGACGAGAACGTGGTCCACGTCGACGGCAAGGTCTCCCCGAAGAGCGACATCGAGACCATAAACACCGAGCTGATCCTCGCCGACCTGCAGACCGTCGAGAAGGTCCTCCCTCGGCTCCAGAAGGAAGCCAGGATCAAGAAGGACCGGCAGCCGGTCGTCGCCGCCATCGAGTCGGCCAAGGCCATCCTGGAGGACGGCCGCACCCTCTTCTCGGCCGGCATCGCCCAGGGCACCGAGGCGGCCGAGCCGCTGCACGAGCTCCACCTGCTGACGGTCAAGCCCTTCCTCTACGTCTTCAACGTCGACGAGGACGAGCTGACGGACGACGCGTTCAAGGCCGAGCAGCGCGCGCTCGTCGCCCCCGCCGAGGCGATCTTCCTCAACGCCAAGCTGGAGGCGGACCTCGCCGAGCTCGACGAGGACGAGGCCCTCGAACTGCTCCAGACGGTCGGCCAACAGGAGCCGGGACTGGCCACGCTGGCCCACGTCGGCTTCGACACCCTCGGCCTCCAGACCTATCTCACGGCCGGCCCCAAGGAGGCCAGGGCCTGGACGATCCCCAAGGGCGCCACGGCGCCCGAGGCGGCCGGTGTCATCCACACCGACTTCCAGAAGGGCTTCATCAAGGCCGAGGTCATCTCCTACGAGGACCTGCTGGACGCCGGCTCCGTCGCCGACGCCCGCTCCCGCGGCAAGGCCCGCATGGAGGGCAAGGACTACGTGATGCGCGACGGCGACGTGGTGGAGTTCCGTTTCAACGTGTGACGGCCGCCCTAGCACAGTCTCGCTGACCTGGCAAACGTACAGGTCACGGCGGGGCCGCCCCACCACGGGGTGGCCCCGCTGCCATCCCCCGCCACCTGTCGTCATCCCAGGTCAGCCCCACCGTGCTGGATTCGTGCTGGTCCTACGCATGTGCGGCGGCCAGTGTCACGACACTTCCGCGCAGCACTGGAACCCGACAGCAGATCTGAAGAGTCCTCGCTGCCCTGGTAGCCGGCGAGGAGCCCAGCGCCGCAATACAGGCCCAGCTACCCAACCCCCCAACGTGCACCATCGGCCAACACACGTCTTGTTTGACAACTGATTAGTGAACACGCCACAACGGACTGTCGCGTCCAGGCTCTTGAGCGCCGGACGCTAACGGCATCCTGTGTCAGCGCCCAGCGCTATCGTTGAGGCACTTAAGCTTGGACTTTGCCACTAGTGGCACTGCTGTCGTGCACCGGCATGCGAAGGATGGGCGCCGAAGGATGGACAGGTCACACAAACACCTCACCGCAGGACCTCGGTCAGGCCCTGGGCTCGGCGCTGGCAAGGGGGTGGCGTGGTAATGGCTCTCAAGAAGTCGGACCTGTACAGCTCGCTCTGGCGGAGCTGCGACGAGCTGCGCGGCGGCATGGATGCCAGCCAGTACAAGGACTACATCCTCACGCTGCTGTTCGTGAAGTACGTGACGGACAAGGCCAAGTCCGATCCGAACTCCTTGATCGACGTCCCTGTCGGCGGGTCCTTCGACGATATGGTCGCACTCAAGGGAGACAAGGAGATTGGCGATAAGGTCAACAAGATCATCGGTAAGCTCGCCGAGGCCAACGGACTCGAAAAGGTCATCGACCTGGCCGACTTCAACGACGAGGAGAAGCTCGGCAAAGGCAAGGAGATGCAGGATCGCCTCTCCAAGCTGGTAACGATCTTCGCTGATCTCGACTTCCGAGATAGCCGCGCTGAGGGAGACGACCTACTTGGCGACGCCTACGAGTACCTGATGCGGCACTTCGCCACGGAGTCGGGCAAATCGAAGGGCCAGTTCTACACCCCCGCCGAGGTCTCGCGCGTACTCGCCAAGATCGTCGGTATCGGAGCGCGCACTCGGCAAGACCACACGGTCTACGACCCCACGTGCGGGTCCGGCTCGTTGCTCCTCAAGGTCGCTGACGAGGCCCCACGTGGCCTCACCATCTACGGTCAGGAGAAGGACAACGCCACCTGGGCGCTGGCCCAGATGAACATGATCCTCCACGGCTACGAGGACCGTGACATCCGCAAGGGCGACACGATTACCAGCCCGCAGTTCACCCAGGGCGCACGGCTACAGACCTTCGACTTCGCCGTCGCCAACCCGCCGTTCTCGATCAAGTCGTGGAGCAACGGCCTGGAAAATGACTATGGTCGCTTCGAGTTCGGTCGGCCGCCCGAGAAGAACGGCGACTACGCCTTCCTGCTTCATGTCCTCAAGTCCCTCAGGAGCAATGGCAAGGCTGCAGTCATCTTGCCGCACGGTGTACTGTTCCGCAGTCACGCCGAGGCCAACATTCGTAAGGAACTACTGCGCCGCGGATACATCAAGGGCATCATCGGCCTGCCTGCGAATCTCTTCTACGGCACCGGCATTCCGGCCTGCATCATCGTCCTCGACAAGGAAAATGCCCAGGCGCGAACTGGCGTCTTCGTGATCGATGCCTCCAAGGGCTTCATGAAGGTCGGTAACAAGAACCGTCTCCGGAGCCAGGACATCCACAAGATCGTCGACGTCTTCAACAAGCAGACCACCATCGAGCGCTACTCGCGTATGGTGCCGATCCACGAGATCGTCGCCCCGAAGAACGAATACAACCTCAACATCCCACGGTACATCGATTCCTCCGAGCCTGAAGATATCCAGGACCTTCACGCCCACCTCCACGGCGGGATCCCGGATCACGACCTGGAGGCACTCAACGGGTACTGGGAGGCGTTCCCGAGCCTTCGCACCACGCTCTTCAAGCCGAACCGCCCCGGCTACAGCGACCTGGCTGTCAGCGTGGCTGAGGTGCAACAGGCCGTCGTGGATTCCGACGAGTTCCAGAAGTTCGTCACCGACGTCCGCAGCCAGGTTGACGACTGGTTCGCCGCGCACCGGCCGGTCCTGCAAGCGCTCAACCCGGACACCGTCCCCAAGGACCTGATCGCTCGCATCAGCGACGACCTGCTGGCCCGGTTCAAGAACACTCCTCTGCTCGACGAGTATGACGTTTACGAGCAACTCATGACCTACTGGGACGACGTCGTGCACGACGATGTCTTCCTCGTCATGAACGACGGGTGGTGCGACGCGGCCAAGCCCCGCAAGACCATCGAGGACAAGGAGCGCAAGCTCTCCGAGACTCCAGACCTTGTCATTGGCTCGGGGCGTAAGGCCACGAGGTACAAGATGGACCTGATCCCGCCGGCGCTCGTCGTCGCTCGGTACTTCGCGGACGAGCAGTCCAAGGTCGACGCACTGCACACGGCTGCCGAAGAGGCAAACCGTGCTGTTGAGGAGTACATCGAGGAGCACGCCGTTGAAGACGGCCTGCTTGCTGAGGCTATGGATGGCGACAAGATCTCCAAGCCCCTTGCAGCGACGCGGCTTAAGGTGGCCCGGCATGAGGGAGCTGACGCGGAGGAGATCAAGGCGCTGCAGCACTTGATCAAGCTCTATAACGAAGAGGCTGTCGCCAAGAAGGCCGCCAAGGAGGCTCAGGCCGCGCTTGATCTCGCGACCCTTCAGAAGTATGGCGACCTCACGCTGCCCGAGGTCAAGCAGCTTGTGCTCGATGACAAGTGGCACGCCGTAATCGCGGATCGCATCGCTGGCGTGGTCAACTCCATGACGCATGTTCTGGTCGGCCGGATCCAGCAGCTCGGCGAGCGCTACGCCGAGACAGTCGGAGCGCTTGGCGCCGAGCTGGAGCAGCTGGAAACCAAAGTTGCCGGCCACCTGGCAGACATGGGGATCGTGTGATGAAGCGCGCAGTAGTTCCATCAGGATGGAAGGCGTTTACACTTGGGGAGCTCTTCGAGTTTAGTAATGGCGTCAATGCCGACAAGTCAGCCTACGGCGAGGGGATTCCATTCATCAACGTTCTTGATGTAATCGAGAACGAGGCTCTGACCGAAGCTGATATCCGTGGCCGCATCAAGCTTGCGTCCTCTTTGGTGGCAAGGTACCAGGTCCGATATGGTGACGTGCTTCTTAACCGGACGTCTGAAACGCAGGATGAGGTAGCGCTAGCTGCGGTCTATCTCGGCCACTCCCCGGTCGTCTTTGGTGGATTTGTATTTCGAGCACGACCCAAGACGAATAACCTCGATACGGACTACTTGAAGTACGCGCTGAGGACGCATAGCGTGCGCGAGCAGATTGTTGCTCGCGGCCAGGGAGGGATCCGGGCTAACGTCGGCCAGCGCGACCTGAGGACGGTGCACATTTCATTGCCGTCCGTCGATGAGCAACGAACGATTGCCGTAGCCCTTTCTGGCGTAGATCAGCTGGTTGCCGCACTCGAGCTGATGATCGCCAAGAAGCAGGCGACCAAGCAGGGCATGTTGCAGCACCTCCTGACTGGCGAGTTCCGCCTTTCTGGTTGGCCTGGATGCAGCCTGTCTGAGCTTATTGATGGGCTAGAAGCTGGTGTCAGCGTTCGTTCGTCCAAACATACTTCTAGTGGGGTAGCCGTTCTAAAGACATCGGCAGTTGACAACGGCCGCTTCATTCCGAGCGAGGCCAAGCCAGTGCTTTCCTCGGATGTTGGCCGGGTGCACTGTAACCCTGTAGCAGACAGCTTGATCATCAGCCGAATGAACACTCCAGCGCTAGTCGGAGAAGTCGGCTACGTTGAGCACGATTACAGTAACTTGTATCTCCCTGACCGGCTTTGGCTTGCCCGTGCTAAGCGAAGCGGTGACCGGCAGGTGAATATGCGATGGCTTGGCTACTACCTGAGCTCGGGGCCTGGTTCACGTGCGGTACGTGGACTTGCCACGGGAACCAGCGGCAGCATGAAGAACATCCCCAAAGAAAGACTGTTGGCGATCGAAGTACCTACGCCTCCACCTGACGAGCAAGATCGAATTGCTGAGGCGATGCTCGATGTCGAGCGCGAGATCAACCTTCTTCGTGACCGGCTATCGAAGGCGCGAGGCATCAAGCAGGGCATGATGCAACAGCTCCTGACCGGTCGTACTCGCCTACCTGTCGAGGAGGGCTCAGCGTGAGCAACGTTGGGCAACCCGAGCGCAAGACTCAGGATCGCATCATTGAGCTGTTCCGAGACAGGCTGGGCTACGAGTACCTCGGCAACTGGGAGTACCGCGCTGCAAACTCCAATGTCGACGTGGAGTTGCTCACGCAGAACCTCCGTGCCCGGGGCTACAACGACAACCTCATCAACAAGGCGATCGACAAGCTGAAGAGCGATGCCTCGCTCGGTGGTGGCCGCGATCTATATGAGGCGAACCGGGACGTCTACGGCCTGCTTCGCTACGGGGTGAAGGTCAAGCCGGGTGTCGGCGAGCAGACGGAGACGGTGTGGCTTGTCGACTGGGCGCACCCGGATGCCAACCACTTCGCTCTGGCCGAGGAAGTGACGGTGCTGGGGCAGTACACCAAGCGCCCGGACATCGTGTTGTACGTGAACGGTATCGCTTTCGGGACGATCGAGCTCAAGCGCTCAAAGGTCGCCGTCTCTGAAGGCATCCGCCAGAGCATCGGGAACCAGCGTCCTGAGTTCATCCGGTCGTTCTTCACGACGGTGCAGCTCGTCATGGCCGGCAACGACGTGGAGGGGCTGCGCTACAGCGCTATCGACACGCCGGAAAAGTACTGGCTTGCATGGCGGGAGCCGTCCGACATCGCCGCCCCCCTGGATCGTTCCTTGACCCAGCTCTGCTCAAAGGAACGTCTGCTTGAGCTGGTTCACGACTTCATGGTCTTCGATGCGGGGCAGAAGAAGACCTGTCGGCACAACCAGTACTTCGGCGTCAAGGCCGCTCAGGAGCGGATCGCCAAGCGCGAGGGCGGCATCATTTGGCACACTCAGGGCTCCGGCAAGTCTCTGACGATGGTGTGGCTGGCCAAGTGGATTCGCGAGAATCAGCCGGATGCCCGCGTGCTCCTCATCACTGACCGGAGCGAACTGGATGATCAGATTCAGAAGGTCTTCCAGGGAGTCAACGAGGCCATCTATCGCACCAAGAGCAGCGCTGACCTCCTCGCTACATTGAATGCGAGCGAGGAGTGGCTGGTCTGCTCGCTGGTTCACAAGTTTCGTGGCTCGGAAGACGAGGCCGCCCGGGATGAAGCTGAGAGCGAGTTCATCCGTGCGCTGAAGGCGACTGTCCCCAAGGACTTCCATGCCAAGGGCAATATCTTCGTCTTCGTCGACGAGGCCCACCGTACGCAGTCGGGCAAGATGCACGACGCCATGAAGGAGCTCATGCCTGGGGCCATGTTTATCGGCTTCACCGGTACGCCTCTCCTTAAGGAAGATAAGGACACCACTGTCCAGCGGTTCGGCAGCTTCATTCACACCTACAAGTACAACGACGGCGTTGCCGACGGCGTCGTGCTCGACTTGCGGTACGAGGCTCGCAACATCGACCAGGACCTGACCTCGGCGGCGAAGGTCGACCAGTGGTTTGAGGCCAAGACCCGCGGCATGACGGACCTCTCCCGCGCCGAGCTCAAGAAGCGCTGGGGCACCATTCAGAAGGTCGTCAGCTCGGAGCCGAGGGCCCGGCAGATAGTCAACGACATCCTGTTCGACATGGAGATCAAGCCCCGTCTGTCGGATGGCCGAGGCAACGCCATTCTCGTCAGTCAGAGCATCTACCAGGCGTGTAAGTTCTACGAGCTGTTCACTCAGGCTGGCTTCAAGGGCAAGTGCGCCATCATCACGTCGTACACACCAGAGTCGAGTGACATCGCCAAGGAAGACTCAGGCCACGGCGCGACCGAACGGCTGCGCCAATACGAGATCTACCGGCAGATGCTCGCGGACCACTTCGACGAGCCTGCCGACAAGGCGATGGGCAAGGTCGAGCAGTTCGAGAGGGACGTCAAGGAACGTTTCATCAATGACCCGGGCCAGATGCGGCTGCTCATCGTCGTCGACAAGCTCCTGACCGGCTTCGACGCCCCGAGCGCGACGTATCTGTACATCGACAAGAAGATGCAGGACCACGGTCTGTTCCAGGCGATTTGCCGAGTCAACCGCCTTGACGGCGAGGACAAGGACTACGGCTACATCGTCGACTACCGTGACCTGTTCAACTCCCTTGAGTCCGCGATCACGGACTACACCGGCGGTGCTCTCGAAGGCTACGAGACGAAGGACATCGAAGGGCTGCTGTCAGACCGGATCGACAAGGCCCGTGACGACCTCGATGAGGCCCTGGAGAAGATCCGAGCGCTCTGTGAGTCGGTCGAGCCACCAAAGAACACCCTCCAGTACCAGCACTACTTCTGCGCCCGGGAGCAGGGGAACACCGAGCAGCTCAAGGCCAACGAGCCCAGGCGAGTTGAGCTCTACAAGTCTGTGGCAGCCGTGACCCGCGCGTACGGCAACCTCGCCAATGAAATGCAGGCCGCTGGGTACAGTGACGCCGAAGCCGCAGCGATCAAGGAAGAGATCGCCCACTACGCCAACGTGCGTGAAGAGGTGAAGCTCGGCGCTGGCGAGAACGTCGATTTCAAGCAGTACGAGGCCGGCATGCGGCACCTGCTCGACACGTACATCAGCGCCAGCCCCTCCGAGGTGGTATCCGACTTCCAGGAAGCCGGGCTGATCCAGTTGATCGTCGAGATGGGAGCCGGCGCGCTCGACAAGCTTCCCTCGGGTATCAAGAAGGACCCGGAAGCGGTGGCGGAAACGATCGCCAACAACATGCGCGTGGTGATCATCGATGAGCGCCCGATGAACCCGAAGTACTACGACAAGATGTCGGAGCTGCTCGACGCCATACTCGAGGAACGGCGGCAGAATGCTCTGGACTACAAGGAGTACCTCGCGAAGCTCCTGGAGCACGCGTCCAAGCTCGGCAAGGGCGAGTCAGACACCAAGTACCCGGAGTGGGCTGACAACGCTGCTCGCCGCGCTCTTATTGATTTCTTCGGTCAGTCGCCGGAACTGGCTGTGGTTGTGGACACCACTGTTCTTCATACCAAGCCCGACTCGTGGGTGGGCAACGTGATGAAGGAGAAGAAGGTCAAGCGCGCGCTCGCTCAGGCACTGCCCGCCGACTTCGACCAGCTTGATGAGCTACTGGAACTGCTAAAGGCGCGCCATGAGTACCGGTAGCGTCTCTCTCACCGTTCTTGGCATCGACGTTGACGTTATCTACAAGCACATCAAGAACCTGCACATTGGTGTTTATCCGCCACTGGGACGCGTCCGTGTAGCAGCGCCGCACCAGTTCGACAGTGAGCAGGTGCGGCTCGCTGTAATCCAACGGCTACCGTGGATCAAAGAGCAGCGCGAGAGACTTCGATCAGCTGCACGGCAGTCCACGCGAGAGATGGTCACAGGCGAGTCCCACTATGTGTGGGGCGTTCGTCGCAGGATGAAGGTCGTGGAGCGTCCCGGGCGGGCTCACTTCGAGCTAGACGGTGAACGACTGCTGCTGTATGTCCCGGTCGGCACAACAGCTGAACGCCGGCGAGAGTTGCTCGACCGTTGGCATCGGGAGCAGTTGCGACATGTGATCCCGGATTTGATTGCCAAATGGGAACCTGTCCTCGAAGTGTCGGTGCCGCGGTGGAATATCAAGCGTATGAAGACCAAGTGGGGCTCGTGCAACCGCGAGACCGGGCGCATCTGGTTCAACGTCGAACTTGCCAAGAAGCCTCCAGGCTGCCTGGAGTACATTGTTGTCCATGAGATGACGCACTATCTTGAACGCAACCATGATGAGCGCTTCACCAAGCTCATGGAGAGATTCATGCCGAATTGGCGGAGCCTTCGTGACCAGCTAAATGAAGCGCCACTCGCCGAGGAAGAGTGGGCATAAGGGTGCAAAAAGAGGAGTCTTACGTAGGTCAAACTTACGCAAACGGGATCACGGTGTGGGTGGCGGCGTGATTCGTCGGATCGGTGCGCGATCTTAGCCGAAGGCGTCGCGATCCTCCTGGCAGGGCGAGGCGATAGGTTCCAAACTCAGTTTGACCGAAGTGCGGGTGTCCGCCGCAGAACCGGAGGCTCAACCCGGTGAAGTTCATTGTCCTACCCCAAGGCACGCCGGTACGCTCAGGCCCCGAGGCTGTGGTCCTAGTGGCCGATGACTGGGATGACTTCGGCTTCCGCACTAGCTATACACTTTGGTACCGAGATCCGCTGACGCAGACGAACCTGGGTTTCGTCAAGGTCGCCGTCGCCGGGCAGGAAGACGGCCCCAGCCCTATCCGTGCCGGGGTTTACGATGGCTCGCCACCGGGTGAACTCTTCTCGCTCGGACAGAGCGATCTCTACTATGACAACATCAAGAAGCTCGGACACGGCAGGCGCGAAGAGATCCTCCGAGGGCTCTCTGACGTGGCCTACAATCCGGATCTTCTTGAGGCCGCTATGCAGTACCCAGTGACACGCTCATCACTGTTGCGCACGGTTGAGGAACAGACGGTCAGGGCACAGTTCAATCGGATTGCCCGTGGCGGAGTCAGGCTGACCGAGTACTGGTTCCGCTACATGGCACCGGGGCATGGCACTGAGAGCACTCTCGACTTCAAGGTGGATCCTGACTCTAGGCCATCTAACAATATTCATGTCCTCATCGGCCGCAATGGAGTTGGCAAGACGACCCTGTTGCGGAATCTCGCCGCTGCGGTCGTCTGGCCCGGGAGGCACGCGGAATTCGGCCGTGTTGATGTCCTCCCGACGTCGACGTCCTCAGTTGGCGAGCGGTTCGTGAACGTAGTCTCGGTCACCTTCAGCGCGTTCGATCCCTTCGTTGAAGTGATCGAGGAGAGTGATCCTCGAGCGGTGAAGTACACTTACGTCGGCCTGCAAAGCACCTCGCTCGATGATCTGCCCACCGATACCCAGCAGCGACTGCAAGCAGCCTTTGTGGCTGGAGTCCATGCCGTCATCAATTCGCGCGAACTCATGCGCTGGCGCGACGCCATGATGCTGCTAAGCCGTGACTCGCAGTTCGCGGACTCTGCTATCGCGGCCTATGCCCGCGATATTCGGGTAGGCATGGAAATTACGGAATCCCACGTTCGTGACCTGACTTCCGCCTTCGGCCGGATGAGCTCAGGTCACGCGATCGTGGCGCTGACCATGACACAGCTCGTGCATCTCGTGGCGGAGCAGTCCCTGGTCCTGGTGGACGAGCCCGAGGCCCATTTGCATCCACCACTGCTGGCTTCCTTCATGCAAGCGCTGTCTAACCTCTTGGCTGCCCGCAACGGCGTCGCAGTAGTTGCTACACACTCACCCGTCGTACTTCAGACGGTGCCGCAGTCCTGCGTCTACAAGCTGATACGTCAGGGTGAGAGCAGCCGCGTCGAGCGCCCGCTGATTGAGACATACGGTGAGAACGTGGGCGTGCTGACCCACGAGGTATTCGGGCTGGAGGTGATGGAGTCCGGCTTCTATGCGGAGATCGGTAGAGCGGTGGCCGCGCTGGACTCATACGAAGAAGTCCTCGCCCACTTCGACGGCAAGCTCGGCGGAGAGGCAAAGGGGCTGGTCCGGATCCTGCTCGCAGAGAAGACGGATGGGCCCCTTTGATGTGGCCCCTTAAGATCCCCATGCGTAAGGCGAGTGACAGCTACCGGGCGTGCGTCGCCCGCAGCACTGCGGCGGAGGGGCGGCGCGAGCGGCTGCTCAAGGCGGCGGACACCGTGCAGATGGCTGGCCAGGCGCTGCGCGAGGCCGCCGCTGACAGGAGCCTGCACGACCTTGACGCGAAGGATTTTACGGTTCCCGAAATTGCAGGCGACACTTTCGTGGACTGGGTGTACGGCAATGGTATGCAGACCGTCGAGGGACGGGCGATCCGCGACGAGCTGATGGCCGCTGCTCCCAACGAACGATGCCCGCTATGCCGACAGGGCACCGTCCGCCAGCTCGACCACTTCATGCCGAAGAGCCTCTTCCCCGCGCTGTGTGTGGATCCGCTCAACCTGGTTCCCGTCTGCGAGCGGTGTAACTTAATCAAAGGAAACAAACGTCCGGACAGCGCCGAAAACACGGTTTTGCATCCCTACCTCGACCGGATATCCCACGAGAGTTGGCTGGACGCAAGAACGATCCACGATTTCGGCACAGTGCAACTGCGTTTCTTCGTCAGCCCACCGGCGTCCTGGGGCGCCACACTCATCACCCGGGCAAAGAATCACTTCATGCATTTCGAACTCGGGAAACGCTATGCCATCGAAGCCAATCGCGTGATCTCGGACATTACGTATGGCGTCGACAGGCAGCGCAAACGCGGTGGCGCAAGCATGGTCCGTGACTACCTACAGGAGCAAGCAGAGACCCGACTCGCCGTTGACATCAACAGTTGTGAAGGCGTCACCTATCGGACACTCGCGGCCGACGACCTCTACTGCTTCGGTCCCTCGACGCGAGAGAGCCCCAGCTCGGTGGTCCCGAAATGAGGAAGTGAAGTACACGAACGGGCCGTTCGTGGGAGGCCATCGGTTGCTAGGCGGTGGGGATGACGAGGGTGGGCTGATGTCCTCGGTATCGATGAGGGCGCGGATGTCGTCCGGAGCACCGCCGCCGTTGGAAGTCATGGTTGTGCTGGGGCAACATCATCCAGTTCCTCGCCTCGACTGGCACCGGCAGCGCCGAGCGGCTCGGCACCGGGCTCGTCCTCGCCACGCCTGAGGCCGAACCACCGGCGGGCGACGAACCGACCCCGCTGGAGCGCGAAGCCTGGGGCCTCGTCTTCGAACAACTCGTGTACATCGGAGACCCCGAGATCGACGCCCTGGCCCGGCGGCTCGCCGACCGGGCCGTGGTCCCCGTGGCCCGGCCGGGATACGACGTCGAGGGCATCCCCCGGCCCCTCGAACTCGCCTGGCCAGCGGGGAGGATCGGCGTGGTCCTGCACGTGGATACCGAGGATCCCACCTCCATGCGGTGCTGCCGTGAAGCGGGCTGGCAGGTGCGGGCCCCCGGCGGCTGGACCCCCGACGAACTCGCGGCGCTGCTGAGCGCGGAAGGAGAGCGGCGATGAGCCCGGTCGGCAGAGCCGAGGTCAGCGCCAACGTCATCGCGTTCCCCGGCCGGCCGGCGCCACCGGCCGACGAGCCGAGCGACGAGGCGACCTCGGTGCCAACCCGGAATCTTCGGGTGCCCCTCTTCGCCGGCCACGAGGACTGCATGCTCCTCGACCTCGGCGTCATCGTGCCCCTGCTCCCCGCCGTCCGCGCGATGACCAGAGCCCACCAGCACACCGCGCTCGTGGAACGCAACATCCCCGAGCTCACCAAGGACGTGCTGCTCGCCCTCTACGACGGTATGACGCCCGATGAGGTCCGGCGCCACATCACCTGCCAGTGGCAGGCCGAAGAGCCCGTCGACCCGCAGTACTACCGCGGTTCCGACTGGGAGTCGGAGACGCGCATCGTCGCCACCCTCGTCAAGGAGCGCCACGACTGGCACGGCACCCCGTACTCGGCCATGGCCGTCAGGGTGCCCGATGGCGCCGCCACCCAGCTGGCACTGACCCTGCGGCGGGAGCCGTTCGCCATCGCCGTCACCGAGCTCGGCAAGGAGGGGCCACGCGCCGCCGAAGGCGTTCGGATCGGCACCATGCACCGCTTCAAAGGGCTGGAGTTCCAGCGCGTCTTCCTCACCAGCGTCAGCGAGGGCCAAGTGCCCCACCAGCGCGTCGAGGCGTTCCGCGACACCGACCCCAGGCGCTACGAGCGCGAGCTCCAGCGGGCTCGCTCCCTCCTCTTCGTCGCGGCCACCCGATCCCGCGACGAACTCGTCATCACCTGGAACGGCGGGCCGAGCCGGTTCCTGCCCACGAGCATTGAGACGCCGCTGGCAGCGCCCCGAACCAGGCGGTGAGATCGGCCGCGTGGGCTATTCGAGCCGTGACGTGTGACCCGTGCCTTGGGAACGTGTGCCTCAGTCGGTATTCCGGCTCGCCCAGTGATCCCGGAACCATGTCAGAGTCTCGACGAGCAGCTCACGGTCGCGGTCCTTCTCCAGCACGGACAGGCGGAAGCTGGGACGCAGCTCCAGTTTGCCTTCTGGGATGTCGACGCCATTCAACTCGTTGAGCCGCTTGAGGAGCTCGGCGCGCAGCGTGCGGTCGGTGAACGGGGCACGTGTGGCGAGGTATCGGAAAACCACCTCCGCGGTGCCGCCGCGTCCCCAGCCCGGGTAGAGCGTCAGGGACCAGATGCCTTGGCCAGGAGCGCCCGACTCGCCCAGCATGAGGAACGCGCTGGTGGTGACTTGGCCTGCCCCGTGGCCGATCCAGCCACCGAGTTCTTCCCATTGGGTGAAGAGGGCGCGCACCGCCTCCACCGTCTCGGGGGAGTCGTCTGCCGCGAGTTGACGGAAGAACCGGTCGGAGCGCGTCTCCTCGCCCTGACTGTCCGGGGTGTGCTGCGCGGTGTCCGCGCCGGCCGCCTGGTCGTCGTCGGTTCCGGCGACCAGCAGAGCGAGGTCATCGGCGCTGAGCCGCTGGTCCGGATCGGCGGCTCCGTTGGCTGCGAAGCGGACTCCGTCGGCGGCGAGCCGGGTGCGGACGTCCTCTCCGGCGTCCTGGGATGTCCAGCGGAAGCCGTCGGAGACTCTGCCTTCGGAGGTGAGCACCCGGTACGCGTTGGCCACTCCCGGTGTGTTGGCGAGATGGTTGCCCACGGCCTGGGCACCGGAGCCGATGAACGCCGCGAGATCGCCGTAGGACGTCCAGGTGCCGTGGGGGAGCGCGGCGAGCACCTGGTGGGCCAGGTGCCAGTCCCGGCTCCGCTCCGCTCGGCCGACTCCGCGCAGTGGCGCCGGCCAGAGCGCGATCGCGCGATCGGCGAGTTCGTCGGCTCGGGCACGGATCTCCTTGACGCCCCAGCGCTCGGTGGCCGCGATGCGGCGGTTCATCTCGAGGTGGCTGCCCTGGAGCAGGTCCTGCTTGCGTTCGAAGGGGTGGTTGGACAGCTCCGAGTTGATGGCGGTGAGTGTGAGGTTCCCGAGCGTGTGCTGCAACCGGGAGTGCAGGTCCTCCGCGTTCTCCCCGTCGTCCGCGTCCTCACGGAGCATTCGGATCCACTCGTCGCCGGGTGACTGGGGCATGACGTGCTCGATGGTGAGCTGCGCGGCGGTGAAGTCCACCGGCTCGGGATGCTCGTAGCTCTCCTCCAGCCGCTGCAGTACCATCTTGCGCTGGTCCGGGCGTCCGTACTTGTAGAAAGGCGCCTTCTGGATCTTCTCGCGTAGCTCGTCGTCGTCGGGCCAGAAGCGGTTCTCGGCGGAGAGGAGCCGTTGCAACCCGTCGGCGATGTGCACGTCGAGCGGGAGCTGTCCTGGCACTGCCTGGAAGATCCTGTTGAGGTTGTTCGTCGGCACCCGGCACATCATCCGGCGCACCAGGAAGCTCTCGATGTACGACATCGCGCGGGCCGTGTCCGAGGAGTCCAGCTCCCCGCGCTCGCGCCGGTCGAGCAGCAGCATCAGCGCGGGATAGGTGACCTGGGCCTGCCAGGTGTCCAGCCGGCGCAGATGGGCGCGGACCGCTTCGTCCGGTTCCTCTTCGGGGTGGAGCAGCCGGCGGAAGAGGGCGCCGCGGCGGTACAACTCCCTGATGTACGCCTCAATGTCGGCCTCGATCTCCGGCTGACTGGCCCCGCCGTGCTCGAAGCGCTGCTGCTGAGCCGCGTACAGGTCCTGGCGGCGTACCCGGTCGTCCCCGTCGAGCACCAGTTGCAGCCACATCAGCTGTTCCAGCTCGTCGTTGCTCAGACTGTCCTGCAACGGGAGCCAGTAGGTCTCGTACACGTGCTCACCGTGGGCGCGCAGCTTCATGAACAGGTAGTTGCGCAGCAGGTCGGCCTGGCTCAGTTTGAGGCCCGTGTTGTTGAGGGACTCGAAGATGCGGTGGACGTTGTCCCCCCGCTCGGCGGTCACCGCGACCAGCGTGAGCCGGGAGGTGATGGCCTGCTCGATGCAGAACACGTCCTGCGGGGCGGCCGGATCGGCCGCCGCGACCAGTTCGCGACGGAAGAAGCCGTAGGCCGCGGCGACGGCGCCGCCAGCGGCCTGTTCCGAGAGCGGCCCGCGAACGAATGCGGCGAACTGCGCCCGGTCGGCCTGGGTCGGCAGCAGCCGGAAGTGGTCGCTGCCGCTCTTGCGCTTGTTAATCAGGTATTCCTCGTCTATGCGCTCGGCCTCGTCCGGCTCGGCGTCTGCGATGTGGTCGCGGATCGCGGCCAGGGCGAGCGAGAGCGTGGTCAGCCGCTGCTGACCGTCGACGACGAGCCAGCGGGGAAACGTCGGCTCGTTCTGCGGGGAGGGCGCCAGCACGACCGAGCCGAGGAAGTGCGTGTTCGCCTTCTCGCCGGACTCCAGCAGGTCGGCCTGTTCGAGGATGTCGCTCCAGAGCTGGGCCAGCTGCTTCTCCGTCCAGGAGTACGTCCTTTGATACAGCGGTACTTGGAACTGCTGGGCCCGCCCCTGTACAAGGTCGGCGAAGAGCGTCTCTTTGGCCTGCATGGTGAATTCCCGCCCCCTACAACCGGCTTGGCTGGAATGGTGATCCAACGATATGGCCCGATACTGACAGTCCGGTGGTCAGAACCGAAACTCGACGCCCGCTTTCGTCGTAGCCGTCGTCGAGACGCCGTGCCTGAGTGGCCTGGATAGGGAGAGCTCTGTCGCTGGTTGTGGGTCTGTTAGTGCGTACGGTTTCAGCGGCCTGGGTTGCTCCTGCGGAGGGAGTTGAAGAGGAGGACGGCGGTGGCGGCGAGAGCGGTGGTGGTGGCGCGGTGATGAGGTGCCTGGGGGTTTGGTCGCCGAGGACTTGGATGATGGTGAGGGGGAGGCCGAGGATGGTGATGATGCCGAGGGCGCCGCTGATCTGTTGGTTTTCGCGGGTTTGGATGAGCCGGTTGTGGTCGGCGGCTTCGGCGAGGATGTCGGTGAAGCGTTCGGGGAGGCGGTACTGGTTCTTGTAAGCGGTGAGGAGGTCGTTGGCGGTGCCGTGGGTGGTGAGGTGTTGGCGCCAGTAGGTGCTGCGGAAGTGGGCGATGCGGCGTTTGAGGGTGGCGAGCCGGGTGGCTTCGCGGGGGCCGGTGAAGACGTCGGTGAGGTCTTCGGTGAGTTGGTCGATGTGGTCGCGTTGGATCACGCCGAAGAGGAGGGCGTCGAAGTAGACGCTGCGGGTGTGGAGTTCGGCGTAGCCGTAGAAGGAGTCGGTGGGGCCGTGGTCGGGGCGGTGGCCGATGAAGGCTGTTCCGTGGCGTAGGACGAGGGCGCTCCAGTCGGCGGAGATGTGGACGGTGTCCGCGGTGAGGACGGGGACGCCGTCGTGGGTGAAGGGCTCGGCCCCGGGAAGAAGGCGCATCGTCTGCTCGCTCCGATCGTGGGCGTAGGGCGCCAGTAACCCTATTCCCCAGTAAGGTCGGGTCATAGAACACAGGAGGTTGACG
>NZ_SMKI01000847.1 GCF_004348415.1 Streptomyces hainanensis | reverse complement strand
GTCATACCCGGATCCTTGGCCTCCCCGAGCAACTTGAGGAGCACGGGGCCGAGGGGCCCGGCTGCGGCAGCAGCGGCGCGAGGACCGTGAAGACGTGGCCGGTGTCGGTCGGCCTGGCCGCCGGGTCCCTGGCGAGTAGTTGGTGGACGAGGCCGGCGAGCTGCGGCGGCGCGTCCGGCCGCAGCCGCTGCACCGGGACCGGCTCCTCGTGCAGCTTCTTGTAGAGCAGCCCGGCCGCGTTGGGCGCGGTGAACGGGGCCTGGCCGGTGAGCAGTTCGTAGCCGATGGCGCCGAGCGCGTAGAGGTCGGCCGGAGTTCCGACCGGGTGGTTGCCGACGGCCTGTTCCGGCGCCATGTAGACGGGCGTGCCGACCATGGCGCCGGTGCGGGTGAGCCGGGTGTCCTCGCCGTCGCCGCGGACGGCGGCGACGCCGAGGTCGAGGATGGTCGCGCGGCCGTCGTGGCGGATCATGACGTTGCCCGGCTTGAGGTCGCGGTGGACGATCGAGACCGCGTGCACGGCGGCGAGCGCGGAGCAGAGCTGGGCGAGCACGGCGACGGCCCAGGGCCAGGGGTAGGGGTCGTGCTCGGCGAGGTGGTCGGAGAGGTCGCAGCCCTCGATGAGCTGCATGACGAGGAACAGCTCCTCGCCGTCCCGGCCGGCGTCGTGGATGGCCACCAGGCCCGGGTGGTCGACGCGGGCCGTGGCCCGGCACTCGCGGAGGAAACGGCGGCGCAGCTCGTCGGGGTCGGTGGTGCCGGAGAGCGAGGCGAGGCGGTCGGCGTGCAGCAGCTTGACGGCGACGCGCCGCCCGCCGAGGGCGACGTCGCGGCCCGACCAGACCTCGCCCATGCCGCCCTTGCCCAGGGGTTCGGTGAGTTCGTAGCGCCCGGCGAGGAGTCGGCCGCCGGTCATGGGCGGTCCTGGCCCGGGTCGTCGGAGCGGCGCAGGTACTCGCCGAGTTCGTCGAGCTCGGAGGCGACCTGCCGCATCCGCGGCGAGGTCCGCGGCTCGGCGGGTCCATGACGCCGTGGCCCGCGTAGTACACGACCAGGGTGTCCCTGGCCGACTTGGCGGCCCTGATGACCGGTTCGATCAGTTCGTCGGGCGTCCTGGGGTCCAGCACGGTCCGGCAGCGGTC
>NZ_SMKI01000846.1 GCF_004348415.1 Streptomyces hainanensis | reverse complement strand
CGTCCGCGAGGCCGGCCTCGCGCGCGGTGGCCGGGTTGAGCCGGGCCACGGCCGCGTGCCGGGTGGCGGCGAGCGCCGGGTCGCCGTCCTGGAGCCGGCCCTGGTCGAGCAGCAGCCGGTGGCCGGCCCGGTGCTCACCGAGTTCGCGGTCCCCGCCGCCACCGGCCGCCGCTACGCCGCCGTGTCGGGCGACCGCAACCCGATCCATCTGCACCCGCTGACCGCCCGCCTGTTCGGCTTCCGCCACGCCATCGCGCACGGCATGTGGACGAAGGCCCGCTGCCTCGCCGCCCTCGACCGCGCCCAGCGGCTGCCCGACGCGTTCACCGTCGACGTGGCCTTCCACGCCCCGGTGCCGCTGCCCTCCCGCGTCGAACTCCGCGCCTGGCCACGGGACGACGGCCGGGCCTTCGCACTCCGCGCCGCCGGCGCGGGCCCCGTCCACCTGCGCGGCCGTCTCCACGGCTGACCAGCCGCCGCCGCTTCGCTCAGGCCCGCAGCCGGCGGGCCAGCAGCGCGCCCGGGGCGGCCAGGGCGCCGGTGAGCGCGAAGGCGGCGAGCAGGGCCCGGCTGGTCGCGTCCGCCCCGTCGCCCGCGAAGGCGACGGCCGGCGAGGTGGTTGTCCCGGGTCCGGTGTCCGGTCTGGTGCCGGGTTTTGTCCTGGTGGGTGGCGATACCTCGTGTTCCACGTCGTGAGACGGCCTACCGGTCGCGGGGCAGCCGACCTACCGTTCGGTGATGACTGAAGCCGCAGCCGCGTACCAACTCGCCCAGGTCAACATCGCCCGCCTCAAGGCCCCACTGGACTCCCCGCAGTTGAAGGACTTCGTCGACGCGCTCGACCCGGTGAACGCCGACGCGGACACCGCCGACGGCTTCGTCTGGCGCCTGCAGGGAGACTCGGGCAACGCGACGGACACGCCGGTGTTCGGGGACGAGTGGTTGATCGTCAACATGTCCGTGTGGCGCGACCTGGACGCCCTGACGGCGTACATGTACCAGGGCCGGCACCGCGAGATGCTGGCCCGCCGCCGGGAGTGGTTCGAGCGCCTGCGGGAGGCGGTCACAACCCTGTGGTGGGTCCCGTCCGGCCACCGCCCGACGGTCGCCGAGGCGGAGTCCCGCCTCCTCCACCTCCGCACCCACGGCCCCACCCCC
>NZ_SMKI01000845.1 GCF_004348415.1 Streptomyces hainanensis | reverse complement strand
GATGGCGCGCAGGGCCGCCGGCGCGTACATCCGCCGGAGGCTGACCGTGAAGTCGTGGGCGTTGGGCCAGCCGCCGACGAGGAGCGCGACGGGCACCAGGCCGAGCAGGGCGGGGTGGCGCCAGCCGTCGACGATCAGCAGCCGGCCGGCCACCCGCGTGCCCTCGCGCAGCACGTCGGCCACCTGGCCGGGGTCGAGGTGGTGCAGCGCCGCGACCAGCACCGCGAGGTCGTGGGAGCGGTCGGGGGCGTCGACGGCGGTGGCGTCGAGCCGTCGGACGCGCGCCCTGGGGTGGTGGCCGAGCGGGCCGGCGCGCAGTCGGGTCACGGTGCCGGGGTCGACGTCGCTGACGGTGAGCCGGGCGGTGGGGATCCCGCGGAGCAGTTCGGCGGCCAACCGGCCGCTGCCGGCGCCGAGTTCGAGGATGCGCGGGCGAGGTCCCGGTGCGGCGCGGCGCACCAGGTCGGCGAAGGTCCGGTAGGCGCCGATCAGCCGGTACTGGCGGTCGACGGCGCGCAGGATGCCCGCGTGGAGGTGGCCGAGGTCGGGCCGGTCCAGGTACTCGACGGCGTCGGTCTCGAACCACCGGTCGAGACGGGAGGCGTGCGGGCCGCCGCGCGGCATCGGGGCGCTCCGCACCGGCTCAGGCCCCGAACACGGGGCGGGTGAGGTCGCCGAGGAGGAACGCGGCCAGCACGGCGGCCGGGTAGACGCTGGCGCCGGCGAACAGGGCGAGCGCGGTGTCCTGGCCCGGGTGGCGCCGCAGCCGGACGGCGGGCCGCAGCAGGCAGAGCGCGCCGGCCAGCAGGGCGCCGACGAGGCCGACGGGGCCTACGGTGGCCCGGGCGGCGACCATCAGGGCGGCGCCGGCCAGCACGGTGAGGAGCAGGCAGCCCTCGACCAGCGCCACACTGGCGCGTTCCCCGTACACCACGGGGACCGTGCGCAGCCCGAGCCTGGCGTCCTCCTCGCGGTCGGCCAGGTCGTTGGGGATGTTGCGGCCACCGATCTCCCAGGCGGCGAGCCAGAGGAAGAGCAGCGCGAGCAGCGGCCAGTCGGCGCGCGGGGTGAGGGCGAACCAGCCGGCGGGCGCGCTGAGGCCGATCATCGCGCCGGAGAGCAGGGCCTTCCAGGGGGTGACGGCGGCCAGCGCGCAGTA
>NZ_SMKI01000844.1 GCF_004348415.1 Streptomyces hainanensis | reverse complement strand
ACCCCACCCCCGATCGGCCGCCCCTGGGCGCCACCAGGCGCTGCCGCGCCAGCCGGGACACCCGCGGGCGCGGCAGGCGCGGGCGCGCCGGGCCACGGCAACGCCGGCCCGGTTGCCGCACCGCCGGTGGGCGGTGGCGCGGGCGCCGGCCCCGCCGGCGCGGGTACGCCGGCCGTGGGCGGCAGCCTCCCCGGCCCTGCCGGCGCGCCGCCGGCAGGCGGCAACTGGCCCGACACCGCTGGCACGGCCGGCCACAGCAACGCCGCACCCATCGGCGCACCCCCGGTGCCCGGCGCCGGCGCCGCAGGCGCGGGAACGCCGCCCGTGGGGGGCAGCCCCGCCGGCGCCGCCGCGCCGCCGGCAGGCGGCGGCTGGCCCGACGCCGCTGGCACGGCCGACCACAGCAACGCCGCACCCATCGGCGCACCCCCGGTGCCCGGTGCCAGCGCCGCAGGCACCGGCACGCCGCCCGTAGGCGGCAGCCTCCCCGGCCACGGCAATGCCGGACCCATCGGCCCACCGCCGACGCCCGGCGCAGGCGCCGCAGGCGCGGGTACACCATCAGCGGGCAGCCTCCCCGGCCACGCCAACGCCGGCGCCGCCGCGCCGCCGGCAGGCGGCGGCTGGCCCGACGCCGCTGGCACGGCCGACCACAGCAACGCCGCACCCATCGGCGCACCGCCGGCACCCGGCGCAGGCGCCGCAGGCACCGGCACGCCGCCTGTGGGCGGCAGCCTCCCCGGCCAGGGCAACGCCGGCGCCGGCGCGCCGCCGGCAGGCGGCGGCTGGCCCGACGCCGCGGGCGCGCCGGGCCACGGCAACGCACCGCCGGTACCCGGCGCCGGCGCCGCCGGCGCCCCGGCGTGGTCGGATGTGGACACGTCCGGCAGCGGGCCGTCCGTCTGGGACGGGACGGACACGTCCAGCATCGGTGAGGACGACGTGTCCGTGGCGCCGCCGGAGACCGTGTTCGCCGCGCCGCTGGTCGTGGAGGAGGAGGCGAACCGCTCCGGCCCGTCCTCGGAGGCGAGGACCGCGATCCTGCCGAGCGGCAGCGCCCTGCCGCCCACCGCCGTCCACCGGCCGCCCGGGGCACGGCCGGCCAACGACCTGGCGTCGGCCGACACCGCCAAGTCCGCCCGGCCCGACCCCACACCTGTCTCTTAT
>NZ_SMKI01000843.1 GCF_004348415.1 Streptomyces hainanensis | reverse complement strand
GTTGCGGGCCGGGCCACGGGGGGCGGCGGGGTTCGAGGTCGTCGCGCGGCTGCCGCGCACTCCGCCTGAGGGCGCGTCGGCGCCGCCCGGGTCGGCGGCCCGGCCGGCCGAGATGGTGGCGGCCCAGCGGCGGGCGCGGCGGGATCTGCTCCGGTTGTCGGCCCTGCCGTTGGGGCTCGGGTTCGCCATGCTGGCGGCGTTGTTCGCCTTCTACGCGATCTCGGTGACGCGGACGTCCCTGGGGTCGGCCGAGTTCGACGGGCTGCGGCTCGGGCAGGAGCGGTCGGAGTTCGCGTCCGTGCTGCCGCACTCGATCAGCGCGCCGCCGCCGGTGCTGGCCGAGCCGCCCATACCGTCCGGGGCCAGCTGCGAGTACTACCGGGCCGGGCACGGTCTGCTGGACATCTCGGAGACGATGTTCCGGCTGTGCTACGAGGACGGGGTGTTGGTGGCGAAGGACACGTTGCGGCGGGGTGACTGATGGGGGTGCGCGAGATGGTTCGGGTCCTGATCGCCGATGACGAGGCGATGATCCGCGCCGGGATCCGGGGGATCCTGGCCGCCGATCCGGCGGTCGAGGTGGTGGCGGAAGCCGGGGACGGCAGGGAGGCGGTGGAGTTGGCCCGCCGGCACCGGCCGGACGTGGCGCTGCTGGACATCCGGATGCCGGGTTCCGACGGGCTGACGGCGCTGCGGCACCTGCGGGAGCTGGTGCCGGACACCGGGGTGGTCATGCTCACCACGTTCGGCCAGGACGAGTACATTACCCGGGCGTTGGACCTCGGGGCCGCCGGATTCCTGTTGAAGGCGTCCGATCCACGCGAGCTGATCGCCGGGGTGCACGCCGTGGCGGAGGGCGGGGCGTGCCTGTCGCCGCGGGTGGCCCGCAGGGTGATCGGCGAGCTGCGACAGGGGACGAGCGTGCGGGACCAGGCGCGGGAGCGGGTGGCCGAGTTGAGCGAGCGGGAGCGGGAGGTGCTGGCGCTGATCGGGGCCGGCCTGTCCAACGCGGAGATCGGGCGGCGGCTGCATCTCGTGGAGGGCACGATCAAGGCCTACGTCAGCGCGGTCCTGATCCGGCTCGGGGTGCGCAACCGGGTGCGGGCGGCGATCGTCGCGTACGAGGCCGGTCTGGTGGGGGACGCCGCGGCCCCCGGCGGGGCCGGGGGC
>NZ_SMKI01000842.1 GCF_004348415.1 Streptomyces hainanensis | reverse complement strand
CCCCCCAACCGGCCAGGGGCCGGGCCCGGTTCCGCCACGGACCGGCGCCCGGCCCCTGGCTGGTTCCGGCCGCGGAGCGCCCCTCTTGGGGGCGCCGCTGGGCCCGACGCCTCCGCCCAAGCCGCGCGCGGCGCCTGGCACGGGGCCGCCGGGCCCCGGTGCCTGCGCTCAGGTGGACCGCAGCGTCACGGCGCCCGTGATGCGGTGCAGCGGGTAGGTGCGGATCTCGTCCGCCGTGTGGTCGAAGGCGGTGACGAAGCCGGCCTCGACGCGGACGGGGGAGAGGACGTGGTGGGCGGCGACGCCGTCCGAGGCGACGTAGCCGATGCGGACCTGGGCGCCGGCCCGGGCCGCCGACTGGAGCGTGGTCAGGGTCTCCACCGCCGGCGTGCGCGGCGGCGGGCCCGCCGCCTCCGGCACCCTGGCGGCCGCCCCGGCCCCGGCGGGGGTCCCGCCGGCCGCGTGGTCGCCGGCGCGGATCGCGCGGACGGCGGCCGCGAGCAGCGTGTCGTCCGCGGGCGGCGGGCTGTCGGGAGCCGCCTCCGGCGGCGTGCGGGGCGGGGTGCGGCGCGCCTCGGCGCGCAGCGTCACGAGCGCGCCCTCCAGCGACTCGGCCGCCGGCGCGAAGCCGAGGTCGCGGAGTCGGGTGAGCAGCGTGTCGGGGGAGAGGTCGGAGACCACCACGGTCGGGGCGAGGCGGCGCAGCCGCAGCGGGGCGGCCCGGCGGTCGGCGATCAGCTGGGTGAGCAGCGCCTCGTCCTCGCAGCGCAGATAGCTGTTGGCCGCGCCGACCCGGAGCCGGCCGTGCCGGCGGGCCACGTCGTCGACCAGGTAGTCGAGGGGCTGCGGCACGGGGGTGCGGGAGTGCTCGGCGAGGAACGTGTGGAGCTCGTCCGGCGTCCAGCCCGCGTCGAGGGCGCGCCGCAGCGAGTCGGGGGTGAAGCGGTAGACGGTGGCGCCGCCTTTGGACTCGATGTCGGCGGCCGCGTCCATCAGCCGCCGGACGTCGGGGCGCAGCGGCCCGGGCGCGATCGCCGTCAGGTCCGCCTGGAGGAGGAAGTGGTCCAGGGGCTCGGGCTCGCTGACCGCACTGCACCTGGCGTGCCAGGGCCTGGACCGCGGGGACTGCGAGATCGCCCTCGTCGGGGGCGCCAACGCCATCCTCGCCCCGAC
>NZ_SMKI01000841.1 GCF_004348415.1 Streptomyces hainanensis | reverse complement strand
GCGGGCGTGGGCCCTGGGGAGGTGGTCGACGATGGCGGCGGCGTCCGGGCCGAGCGCGTCGAGCAGCGCGGTGAGCAGGGCGCCGGCCGGGCCGGAGATCGGGCCGCCGCCGACGGTGACCTCGGCCAGGATCATCGCCGAGACCGCCAGGTCGTAGCCGGGCGGGCCCTCGACGGAGTCGTTCCAGTCGATCACCACCGGCCCCTCCGGGGTGAGCAGCACGTTCTCCGGGTGCAGGTCGAGGTGGAGGATCCGGTCGTCGGGGTGGGCGGCCAGCCGGGGCGGCAGGGCGTGCAGCCGGCGCAGCAGGTCGGTGAGGACGCGCCCGCCGGCGGCCACCGAGGTGTCGCCGGCGAGCAGCGAGTCGAAGAGGGTCGGTCCGGCGAGTCGGTCCAGGATCAGGTCGGCGGGGGTCGGCGCGCCGGCGTGCAGGGCCGGGACCGGGTAGCCGAGCGCGGCGAGGTGCGTCATGACGGCCGCCTCGCCGCTCGCGTCCCGTCCGTCGCGGTAACGCCGCAGCACGCGGCGCTCGTCGAGTATGAACACGTCGGCCGTGCGCCCGGAACCGAGCAGCTCCCCCCGCCTCATGGCGCCGAAGCCTACGCCCCTCCCTTCGCGGAGCTCCTGGCCGCCTGTTCGGTCGCCTGTTTGGTGGCCTGTTTGGTGGCCTGCTTGGCCGCCTGCTTGGTCTCGCGGACCCTGGTCAGCGAGTCGGGCCCGGTGATGTCGGCCACCGACCGGTACGCGCCCTCCTCGCCGTAGGCGCCCGCCGCCTCGCGCCAGCCGGTCGGCGTCACCCCGAGCTGCTTGCCGAGCAGGGCCAGGAAGATCTGCGCCTTCTGCTTCCCGAAGCCGGGCAGGGCGTTGAGCCGGCGGAGCAGCTCCCGGCCGTCGTCGACGTCCCGCCACAGCGCGCCGGCGTCGCCGTCGTAGTGCTCGACGAGGTACTGGCACAGCTGCTGCACCCGCCGGGCCATCGAACCCGGGTAGCGGTGCACGGCGGGCTTCCTGGCCAGCAGCTCGGCGAACTCCTCCGGGTCGCGGGCGGCGATCTCCCGGGCGTCCAGGTCGTCGCCGCCCAGCCGTTGGGCGATGGTGTGGGGGCCGGTGAAGGCCCACTCCATGGGGACCTGCTGGTCGAGCAGCATGCCGACGAGCCGGGCCAGCGGGCTGCGGGTGAGGAGCTCGTCGGCCTCGGGGC
>NZ_SMKI01000840.1 GCF_004348415.1 Streptomyces hainanensis | reverse complement strand
CCCCCCGTCCCCGTCGCCGCCCTCCTCGGCCAGTTCGAGGAGCCGCCCGGTCTGCCAGTCGAGCATGGCGTCGGTGAGTCCCTTGAAGGTCTTGCCCAGCATCACGAAGGAGGTCCCGTCCGCCGACCGCGCGCCCAGGTGCAGGTTGGAGAGCTTCCCGCGCCGCCGGCCGTGCCCCCACTCGGCGGCCAGCACCACCAGGTCGAGCGTGTGCACCGGCTTCACCTTCAGCCAGGAGGCCCCGCGCCGCCCGGCGCTGTAGGGCGCGTCCAACGCCTTGACCAGCACGCCCTCGTGGCCGCGGGCCAGCACCGCCGCGGCGAACTCGCGGGCCGCCCGCCGCGCCTCGGCGTCCGCCGGGTCGGGCACCGGCAGCCGCCGTACCCGGCGGGGCTCGGGTGCCACCCTGGCCAGCTCGGCGTGCCGCCGGTCGGTGGGCAGTTCGAGCAGGTCACGGCCGTCCACGCTCAACAGGTCGAAGAACACCGGGGACAGCGGCAGTGAGCCGGTCAGCGAGCCGACGCGGCCCGACACGTCCTGGAAGGGGTGCGGTCGGCCGGCCGCGTCCATCGCGATCACCTCGCCGTCGAGCACCGCGCTGGTCACTTCGAGTTCGAGGGCCGCGGCACGCACCTCGGGCAGCCGCCCGGTGATCTCGTCCAGCGTCCTGGTGTAGATCCGCACCTCGGCGCCGTCCCGGTGCACCTGCACCCGGATCCCGTCCAGCTTCTCCTCCACCACGCACGGGCCGAGCCGGTCGAGCGCCTCGTCCAGGTCCTTGGCGCTCCCGGCCAGCATCGGCAGCACCGGCCGGCCCACCGTCAGCCGGAACTCGGCGAGCGCCCCGGCGCCGCGGGCCAGCAGCGCCTCGGCCACCGCGCCGAGCGAGCCGCCGAGCATCACGGCGCGCCGCACGTCGTCGGGCGCCGCCCCCACGGCGGCGGCCAGCCCCTCGACGGCGAGCGCGTCCAGCGCGCCCTGCCGTAGCTCGCCGCTGATCAGCCGGGCCAGGAAGTCCTGTTCCGCCTCGGTGGCCGCGGCCAGCAGCTCGGCGAGCAGCAGCCGGCGGCGCCCGGTGGCACCGGCACCGGAGGTGGCGGCGATCTCGCCGAGCGCCGCGTCCGTGTCCGCCACCGTGAGCCGGGGCCCGGGCGCCGGCGGCGGCCGCTCGCCCGACAGGGCCCGCCACCCCACCCCCAGCT
>NZ_SMKI01000839.1 GCF_004348415.1 Streptomyces hainanensis | reverse complement strand
GGACAGGGCCCCGTCGGCGAGGGGGAAGCGCGACGGGGCCCTGTCGTAGGGGGACGGGGGTGGACGTCAGATGGTGACGCCGTTCTCCCGCAGATAGGCGATCGGGTCGATGTCGGAGCCGTAGTCGGGGGTGGTGCGCACCTCGAAGTGCAGGTGCGGCCCCGTGGAGTTGCCGGTGGAACCGGAGAGGCCGATCGGGTCGCCGGCGGAGACGCTCTGCCCCGCGCTGACCGAGATCGAGGACAGGTGGGCGTACTGGCTGTACCGGCCGTCGTCGTGGCGGATGACGACCTCGTTGCCGTAGGCGTTGACGGTGCCGGCGCTGACGACCTGGCCCGACGTGACGGCGACGACCTGGGTGCCGGAGGGCACCGGGAAGTCGGCGCCGGTGTGGTGCCCCGAGGACCACATGGAGCCGGCCACGCCGTAGGCGGTGCCGATCCCGCCGGTGGTCGGCACGGTGAAGCCGGAGGCGGCGGAGTCGGCGGCCGTCTGGTCGGCGGGGGCCGACTGGGTGGCGACGCCGGCGACGTCGAGGCTGAGCTCCTGGCCGGGCTTGATCAGGCGGGGGTTGTCGCCGATGACGTCCTGGTTGGCGGCGTAGAGCGCGCGCCAGCCGCCGTCGACGTCGTGGTCGGCGGCGATCGCGACGAGGGTGTCGCCCGCCCTGACCTCGTAGGTCTCGGCCGAGGCGGCCTGCGCGCCACCGGCGGCGAGCAGCGGCAGGACGATGCCGGCGCCGCCGGCGGTCAGCATCAGCGTGATGCGGGAGATGTGCCGGGCGCGGGCGCGCTGGCGGCGGTGACGTCCGCGTGCGGACATGGGTGAGCTCCTCCTCCACCGCCTACGAGGTGAGCTGTCGGGTTCGGGCCGGAGTCTGCCCGGCCACCGACGTGGATCGACGGTGGCTTCACCCCGAGCCGGCGTGCGCGCGGCGCACGACCGGCGGAAGGTGGGTCCCCCGCTCCTGCCATGCGGAAGTGGTGCTCGACCGCCGCCGGTGGCAGGACTCGGCGTTCCGACGACGGCTCGCCACGGGATCGCGGCGCGGCCAGCACCGTAAGCCGAGGAAATCGGACAAGACAAGAAAGGTGGGGCGGGTGGGATGTGACGGACGATACGGGGACGCCGCGCTGCGCTTTCCCCACGTCACGGAGCGCGACCGCGGCGTCGGGGGCGCCCGCGCAACCCCCGCGGGGCGCGGGCCGTTTGACG
>NZ_SMKI01000083.1 GCF_004348415.1 Streptomyces hainanensis | reverse complement strand
GCCCCCGCCCCGTCCGACCCGAACGACCCGCTGGCACTCGCGGAGTTGTTCGCGGGTGGCGGCGAGCCGTGGCTTCCGCTGCTGAAGCCGGTCATCGAGGCGCGGGCCGACGCGGCCACGTTCATCGGCCCGGACAGGGGCCCGGATGTCGTCCCGGTCCGCGAACTGACCTTCCAGGCGCTCAAGCCCAACGCGCCGCACAAGTGGAAGGTCGTCGTCTTCGGTCAGAACCCGTACCCGCGGCCGGAGAGCGCCACCGGCATCGCCATGTTCGACAACACCTTCCACGACTGGAAGGACAGCCAGTTCGGCAGGGTCGTCAGCATCCGCTGCCTCATCAAGGCGGCCGCGATGTGGAAGTACGGCATCCCCAAGAAGACGCCGATAGCCGACATCCGCGCGCTGCTGAAGGAGCGGGAGACCGTCCAGCCGCCCGAGTGGTTCCAGGCGATGCTCACCCAGGGCGTGCTGCTGCTGAACGCGGCGCTGACGGCCAGCGCCGACGGGGGGATCCCCACCGACCAGCACACCAGGTTCTGGCGGCCGATCGCCGAGCGGATCGTCGAGGAGATACTCAGGGCCAAGCAGAACGCCGACGGGGAGGACCGCGGGGTCGTCTTCGCGTGGTGGGGAGCGCACGCCCGCAGTCTCAAGCAGGTCGTTCTGCGGCTCCAGAAGAAGTATCCCGAGGTCGAGGTCCGGCACATCGACCACGCCAACCCGGCGGCGCAGGGCGACATCTTCTGCGACGGCGAGCACTTCGAGACGGTGAACGCGGCCCTCGTCTCGCTGGGCGCCGACACGATCGACTGGCTGCCGAGCACCGGCTGGAACACGCTGCCGGCGGACGCCGGCGGGGCGGGCGGCGAGGTGGCCGACCGGATGGGCGCGTTCATCACGTCCACCATGGAGCTGCACCAGCTCTACCTGGACCGGCTCTCCAGCGTCAAGGACGAGGGGCTCGTCCTCCCCGCGATCACGGGTGTGTTCGACACCCCGCTGATGGAGTTCCGCGAGGCCGCGGCACCGATCGCCGCCCTCCTCTCCGGGCTCGCCAGGCACGTGGACCGGTCGCACGAGTTCGGGAAGCTCCGGGCGGACGAGACGGCCGAGGGCCTGTCGGCCGACGCGATCGCCGCCCTGTACCTCTACACCTGCGAGTCCGCGTTCTACCGCGAGATCAACGCGATCCTGCGCTCCCCCGACCGGGCCAGGCTCGTCCCCTACCTGCCGTACCTGCGGTTGCTGTTCTCCGCGGTCTCGCAACTCCCCGTCCGCACCCAGCCGTTGTGGCGCGGGGTCTCGCTCGACCTGCGTGCGCAGTATCCGCTGGGGAAGACCGTGACCTGGTGGGGCGTGTCCTCGTGCACGTCCCAACTGGGCGTGGCCAAGGGGTTCCTCGGCAGTCGCGGCAAGCGCACGCTGTTCGAGGTGGTGCCCGCCAGGGCCGTGGGCATCCGTGCCTTCTCCGCGTTCACCGGCGAGGAGGAGTTCATCCTGCTGCCGGGCACCCAGCTCAAGGTCACGGACGTCAAGGTCGGGCGTGGCGGCCTGTCCACCGTGCGGCTGACGGAGTCGGAGGAGGCGCCCCTGGTGTCCTGACGGGTCGGCGCGGCGGGGGCCGGGCTATGCGGTCGGCGGGTCGAGGGGGCTCGGCCACTCGTGGGCCGGCAGGAGTTCCGCGAGGGTCGCCGACCGGCCCCGGCCGAGCACCACCTCGGTGTCGATGTTGGCCCAGTCGACCTGCCGGATGAACTCCCGGCACCGCCCGCAGGGCGGCAGCACGTGCAGCGCGCCGTCCTCCTCGCGGCGCCACACGGCGACGATCTTCGCGATCCGGTACTCGCGGGCCGTGACCATCGCGCCGATCGCGGCCGCCTCGGCGCAGAAGCCGGTGCCCGAGCCGGTGTCGAGGCAGACGCCGGAGTAGTGGTTGCCGGCCTCGGTGACCAGCGTGGCCCCGACGTTGCCGAACAGCCGGTCCCCCACGCGGTGCGGATGCAGCACGGCGGCGGCCGCCGCGATGAGTTCGTCGTTGGACAGGGAGGTGTTCATCGGCCCGAATCTACCGGAGCGCGCTCGGCGGTTCGGCGGGCGGCCACCCGGGCGAAACACGACGGGCCGCCGAAACGCTCACGGATCCATCGGGAGTTGCGGCAAAACGTTACCGCTCGGGTGGGAATCGGCGTACGCGGCTGCCGGGCAACGGGCTCTGTTCTCCGCATGCTTGGCACGCCCCAGCAGGAACCGCATCCGTTCGCGAGGAGAGCAGCCGCATGACCGACCAGACGAAGAGAACCGACGTGAAGGCTGTCCTCCGGGCCAAGGCCCTGGAGGGAAACGCGTTCTCCACCTGGCGCTTCCTGACGCTGAATTTCGTGGACACCACGTTCAAGGAGGACTCGGCGGTCACCGACGTCGAGGTCGACCTGACGTTCAGCAGCGGCAAGGTGGTGCCGGTCAAGGGATACAACCTTCCCCAGCTGTCCAAGGAGCTGGGGCTGAGCACGAGGACGCAGAAGGACTCCTACGACCTGGTCGTGGTGGGCGGCGGCCCCACCGGCCTCTCCGCGGCGCTGAACGCCGGAACCCTGTTCGGGTGGAGCACCCTCGTCATCGAGGACCGGGCCCCCGGCGGAACGGCCAGCACGGCGATCAACAGGATCGAGAACTACCTGGGTTTCCCCGACGGAATCGACTCGGACGCGTTGTGCTTCAGGTGGTACCAGCAGATCCAACACAAGCCGTCGCAGTTCGAGTACCTCCCCTACTACCGGGCCACCGCGCTGACGGCGGCCAGCCAGTCCGACGTGGACAAGACCAAGGACTCGCACCTCATCCCGAAGTACACGATCAAGGTCGAGCGGCCGCACGGCGAGAAGGACGAGAGCCCTCTCGAGATCGTCGCGGGGATGGTGCTGATCGCCACCGGCGTCTCGGCCAACACGCTGGACGTCAAGGACCTCGACACGTACCTGACGAAGGGCGCCTATCTCACGGCGCTGCCCTCCGACGCCACGACCGTCAAGAAGGGTGACTCCGTCGCCGTCGTGGGCGGCGGTGACACCGCGGCCGTGGCGGCCCTGATGTTCGCCAAGCAGGGCGCGAAGGTCACCATGATCATCCGTGGGGAGTTCGGCCACTACCAGGACATGGTCAACGCCCACGTGGACCAGATCAAGGAACAGAAGGACCACATCACGGTGGTGGAGAAGAGCGAGGTCCACTACTTCGACCACGACACCGAGAAGCTGACCAAGGTGTACTACGGGAAGGCGCGCGGGAAGGCGTCGGACCCTCGTCCGGAGAAGAAGGACTGCACGGAGCTAGCGGTGTCGGCCCTCTACGCCCTGATCGGTGGCAAGGCCAACACGGAGTGGCTGAAGGACCAGAAGGACCTGAAGCTGCTGGAGAAGAAGGTCACGGGTTGGCCGAACCAGATTCTCGGCACGGTGCTCACCGGGCCGGCCTCCGGCACCGCCTGGCCCGGCCCCACCAACAGCAAGTGGATCAGCACCGGGAGCATCACCGCGACGAGCCTCGTCGCGGTCTTCGCCGCCGGAGACACCCGCGACGGGACGGTGCGGCGCATCTCCGAGGCGGTGGGAGAGGGCGGCGCCACCACGATCGACATGAACGGGTACGTGAAGACGAATCACGACAAGATCATCAGGCAGGGCAAGATCCTCGAACTCTTCTACGCCACCGACGAATCGGAGTAGGCCCGCCGCGCCTGGGGCGAACCCGGTGACCGAGGTCGTGGCCTCGCCTAGTCTGAGGATGCTCACAGCGATCTTCAGGGGAGGGATCTCGGGTCATGGAGGTGCTGCGCGGGGAGGATCCGGATCGGATCGGTGACTTCCGGCTGCTGGGCAGGCTCGGCGAGGGGGGCATGGGGGTGGTGTATCTGGCCCGCACGCCCCGCGGCCGGATGGTGGCGGTCAAGACGATCCGTCCGGAGCTGGCGTCCGCGCCCGACTTCCGCCGACGGTTCGCACGGGAGATCGCCGCCGCCCAGCGGGTGGGCGGGCAGTGGACGGCCACCGTCCTCGCCGCCGCGCCGGACGCGGAGCCACCGTGGGTGGCCACCGCCTACGTGGCCGGCCCGACCCTCCATCAGGTGGTGGCAGAGCACGGCCCGCTGCCGGAGCGTTCCGTGCGTGCCCTGACCTCCGGACTCAGCCACGCGCTGAGCGACATCCACGCGGCCGGTCTTGTCCACCGGGACCTCAAGCCGTCGAACGTCATGGTGACCGTGGGCGGTCCCCGGGTCATCGACTTCGGTGTCGTCCGGGCTCTGGACGCCTCTGCCGCCGGCGGCCTGACCGCCACCGGGGCGGTGATCGGCTCGCTCGGCTTCATGTCGCCGGAACAGATCCGCGGTGAGCGGCTGACCGAGGCCAGCGACGTGTTCTCGCTCGGCACGGTGCTCGCCTTCGCGGCCAGCGGACGGACTCCATTCGACGTGCCGGGGAACCAGCCGCACGCGGTGATGTACCGGGTGGTGCACGAGCCCCCGGACCTGGCCGACGTGCCGACACCGCTGCGGGAACTCGTCCGCGCCTGCCTGGCCAAGGACCCCGCTGCCCGCCCGACGCCGGCCGAACTGCTGGAGGCCGAGGAGGCCGAGGGCCGCCCGCCGGGTCCGTGGCTGCCGCCCGACGTACTGGCGCGGTTGGGTGAGGAGGCGGTGCGACTGCTCGACGCCGAGGACCCGCTCACCCGGGCCACGGAGCCCGCCGTCCCGGCCCCGCCGACCCGGGTGGACGCGGGCGCCTCGCTGGCCGAGGCGCCGACCGAGTCTGCGCCGTCCCCCAGCGGGTCGCGCACCGCTCTGGTCACCGCCCCGGTCACCGCCAGTGCCACGGCCCCCGCAGACGACGACATCGCGGGGCCGCCGCCCTCGCTCGCCCAGGATCGCCGGCGGCTGTCCCGGGAACGGGTGGGCGGCCCGGTGGGCCTGCACTGGCTGTTGGGACTGCTCGCCGTGCTGTCGGTGGTCGCGGCCGCGCTGCAACTGGTTTCCCGTCAGGCCCACGAATCCGGTTACTACGGCCTCTCGGAGTGGGACCGCGGGGACTACGCGCTTCCGCTGGTCCTCCTGGTGTCCGACATCGTGTACGCGGTACAGATTCTGGTGACCGCCCTGCTCACCGCGTACTGGGTGGTGTGGTTCCGCCGACTCCGGGCGCGGGCGGAGACCCTGGCGCCTGGACGGCTTCGCTACTCACCGTCGGCTGCCGTGTGGGCCTGGTTCGTGCCGGGCGTGAACCTGGTGGTGCCCCACCAGATCGCCAACGACATCTGGCACGCTGCTTCACCGGAGGCTCGGCCGAGGGGCTTCGCGGCGGCCGGCGCGCTGCACGCCTGGTGGGCCGGATTCACGGCAGCCCTGCTCGCCCTGGGCTTCCGGCTCATTCCTCCGAGAACGCCCTGGGCGCTGGACTACCGGTCCGAGTTGGACTTCCCGGCCGCCAACGCGGTTCTGGCGGCGCACCTGGTGACCGCGGCGGCCGTGATCCCGGCCATCATCCTCGTCCGGCGCCTCAGCGCGACGGGGTTCGACAACCGGGCCGCCGCGGTGTAGCCATGCCGGTGCCCGGCCGGCGGCCGGCGGCCCACCTGTCCGTGGTGGGCCCGGAACCCGGCGGCGCCGCTACGACCAGGCGCCGGCCGTCGCCGCGCCGGCGGCGTAGGTGGCGAAGTCGATCGGCTCGCGGCCGAGCACGCGTTGGACGCCGTCGCCCGGTTCGGCCCAGGCGCCCGACCGCATCGCGGCGTACATCGCGTTCAGCTCGGTGGCCGCCGCCTCGGGCCAGCCGGCGGCCAGCACCAGGTCCCGGAACTCCTCGGGCGTGATCTCGGCGTAGCGCATGGCGCGCCCGGACGCCTCGGCGATGGTGGCGACGGCCGTGGTGAAGGTGACGGCGCGGGGCCCCGAGAGGACGAAGGTCCGGCCCTGGTGGCGGTCGGAGGTCAGCAGCGCGGCGGCGACGTCGGCGATGTCCCGGGCGTCGACGAACGGTTCGGGCGCCGAGCCGACCGGCAGGGCCAACCGGCCGGACAGCAGCGGGGCGTGCCACATGTCCTCGCTGAAGTTCTGGCTGAAGTTGTTGGGTTGGAGGATCGTCCACGCCACGCCGGAGGTGCGCACGGCCCGCTCCGCCGCGGCCATGCCCTGGAAGACGTCGGCGGGGAGGTCGCCGATGCCGCGTGCGGACAGCGCCACGAAGCGGCGGACGCCGGCCTCGGTGGCCTGTTCGACGAAGACGTCGGCCAGCGCCGGGTCCTCGGGGGCCACCAGGTAGACGGCCGTCGCGCCGTCCAGGGCGGCGGCCCAGGTGTGCCGGTCGGTCCAGTCGAAACGGGTCTCCCCGGAGCGGGAGGCGGCGCGCACGGCGTGGCCGGTGGCGCGCAGCGCGTGTACCAGGCGGCGGCCGGTCTTGCCGGTTCCGCCAAGCACCAGGATCTCGTCGGTGTGTGTCGTCATGCCGACCAGTCAACCGACGCGCCGCCCTCCGGGGCATGGCCGGTCGTACGCGGCGCATGTCCGATCGTCCGCCGGGTGGTGTCAGGCGATCGCCCACATCTCCGGCGGGACGGTGGGGAACCCGGCCTCCAGGAACTCCGCGGTGGCCGGGTTCGACACCGTCATGTCGGGCCAGATGTCCAGCAGTTCCCCGGGCGACCGCTGGCCGAGCAGCAGTTGGAGCAGGGCGCCCGGCGGGATCGCGGTGTCGGCCGGCGCCGCGCCGCGTGGCTCGGCCCGGGCCGCGACCGGTACGCCGTCGTCGAAGTGGAGCCGTATCCCCTGGTGGTAGGTGTCGATCAGCAGCGCGTCGCCCGGCCACCGCAGGTCGTGTTCGCGCCAGCGGCGGGCCAGCACCGGGAGCCAGTGGTCGAGCAGCGCGGCGGGGTCGCCGGCCCGCGCGTACCAGGACCACGGGCGTGTGGCGGGCCCCTGGGGCAGGGCCCCGGCGAGCGGGTGGGTGGCGGGGAGTCGCAGCCGCAGCGCGGTGAACGGCCGGTCGGGGCCGGCGGTCGCGGTGCCCACCTCGGCGAGGTGCCGCTGTATCTCGGGGGCGAGCCGCGGCCAGCCATCCGGGTCCGCGCATCCGGCGGCGAAGACGGCCAACCGGCCGTCCGGGGCGGGGCGTCGGCCGTGGACCAGGTAGCCGGACACCTTCCCCGCTTCGTCGAGGAGCGCCAGGACGACGCGCCGGGCCAGGGAGTCCTGGCGGTGCCCGGAGATCTCGTGGCGCCAGCCGGCCTCGTCCCGCGCGCAGGCCAGGACGTCCCGGTCCGCCACCGCCCGGTCGACGCGCGCCAGGGCGGCGGCGTCCGCCGGCGTGGCCGGGCGGAGCGGTGGCCGGGCGGTGCCGCTCGGCGGCGGCAGTGCGCGAAGCGCCTCGGCCGGGGCCTCGGGCGCGCCCCCGATGTGGAGCGCGTACTCGTAGCCGAAGCGGCGGTAGAAGTACGGGATGCCCTCGATCACCTGCAACGCGGTGCCGTCGGCCGTGCCCCGGGCGTGCAGCGCGTCGAAGAGCAGGCCGGCCAGCCCGCGGCCGCGGTGGCCCGGGTCGGTGCCCACCAGTTCGACCTGGACGACGGGCAGCCGGATCCCGCCGAAGGTCCACTCCTGGCGGATCCCGACCAGGGTGGCGGCGATCTCGCCGCCACCGGCCGGTTCGGCGACCAGGAAGTCGTCGTGGCGCACCGCGGGATGGCCGTCGAAGAGGTCTCGGGTCCAGTCCGCGATGCCGGGATAGGGGTGGACGGCGTCGTTGAGCGCCGCGCACCGGTCGATGTCGGAGGGGCGCCCCGGGCGGATGAGGTAAGGGTCACTTGTGTGGTGCACGGGATACATCTTCACCGGTGGGCACCCGTCCGACAAGGCGCGGGCGCGGCCGCGGCCGCGGCCGCGGTCAGCGGGTGAAGACGTGCTGGCCGGGGGCGAGCAGGCGGTGCGGGTCGTAGCGGCGCTTGGCGGCGGAGAACTCGGCCCAGGCGTCGCCGTACTGGGCGCGCCAGTCGTCGGGGGCCATCGGCACGGACCCCACGGGGTACTGGGTGCCGCCGGCCGCGCGGACGGTCTCGTACGCGGCGCGGTTGGCGTCCACCCGGGCGCGCACGGCCGCCGGGTCCGCCGGGTCCAGGGTCCACAGGACGGCGAGCAGGTACGGCGTCGGGTCGTCGGGGACGCGCAGCATCGGGGAGGCGCTCAGGCGGTCGCGTACCAGCGGGTAGATCAGGACGACGCCGCCGGGGCCGACGTCGTGGCCGGCGAACCCGTCGAGCAGGGTGCGGGCCAGTTCGGGGGCGCGGTCGCCGGGCAGCAGCAGGTTGAGCCACGGGTGGGCCCAGGTCCAGTAGCCCTCGCGCTTGAGGCCGGCCACGCCGTCGGCGAGGCGGTTGAGGAAGTCGAAGTAGCCGAGCGTCTCGGCGCGGTACTCCGCCGACCGGTCGAACCGCAGGTCGCGCAGCACCTCGTCGTCGTTCCAGTCGGGCTCGGCGTCCGGCTCGGCGTCCGGCTCGGCGTCGGGATCGGCGGCGGGATCGGCGGCGGCCGCACCGGATGGCCCGTAGATGACGGCCTCCAGCGTGTACCCCGTGAACTGGTGCTCCTCGTCCATGTCGGCCGTGCCCTCGACGTACACGAACCGCTTGTTCCCGACGAACCCCCGCTGGTCGGCGAGGAAGTCCTCCAGGTCCTGGTAGGGCAGCAGGTAGCGCCGCACCTGCCGGGGCGCGGTGATCAGCCGGAGCGTCGCCGAGACGATGACCGCGCACTGGCCGAGGCCGGCCAGCACCGCGCGGAACAGGTCGGGGTACCGGGTGGGCGAGCAGCTGACCAACTCGCCCTCCCCGGTGACGACGTCGAGCGCGACGACGTTGTCCACCTGGGCGCCGTACAGGTGCGCCTGGCCGCCGAGCCCACCGACCGACAGGGTGCCGCCGACCGACAGCTCCAGGTAGTCCGTGAAGACCGGCGGTGTCAGGCCGTGCCGCAGCGTCTCCCGCACCACGGCGCTCCACAGCGCGCCGGCGCCGACGGTGACCTGCCCGGCCGCCACCGGTCCGATCCCGTCCAGCTGTTCGGTCTCGATGACCAGACCGCCGTCGACCTGCGCCTGCCCGTACGTGCCGTGCCCCTGGCCACGGGCGGCGACCTGGATGCGGTACGCGTTGCAGAACCTGAGGTACGCGGCGATCTCCTCGACGGAGTCGGTGCGGAGCACGCCGCCGGGGGTGTGGTGCACGATGTGCCCGAAGTCGTCGCCGTCGTCGACGAGTTCGGCCGGGTCGACGCGGAGCGTGCCGCGTGGCAGCGGCGGGATCTCGGCCAGGCCGTCCCGGTCGGGCCGCGCCGCGGCCCCCGCCTCCGTCAGCCACGCCCGCGCCACCGGATCGAAGGCCACCACGTCGGCCGGTATCTCCGCCGGCCGTTCGGAAAGCTCCGTCATGCCGCCCCCTCCTCACCCCGCGCGCCGCCGGACGACGCGTCACGAACCCCTCGCCGCAAACGAGCGTGATCGTACCCGCGACCGCGCCCGGATGGTGCTGTTTGCACGGATTTCCCGTGAGGGCAAGGCACGTTCAGGACGGGCTGCGGTACGCGTCGTCACCGGATGGCCGGCGGGCTCCCGGCGCGGGCCTCCGAGGGTGCGGCCACGGGGTTCCGGCGGCGGGGGCGCGCCTCCTCGGGGACGACCAGCGGGGCGTGGGTGACGGGGTCGGGGATGATCCGGCAGGGGACGCCGAAGACGTCGCGGACCAGGTCGGCGGTGATGGTCTCCTCCGGGGCGCCGGTGGCGACGACACGGCCGTCGCGCATCGCGACGATGTGGTCGGCGTAGCGGCAGGCGTGGTTGAGGTCGTGCAGGACCGCGACGATGGTCTTGCCGTGGTCGTCGATCAACTCCCGGCAGAGGTCGAGGATCTCCAGCTGGTGGGCGAGGTCGAGGTAGGTGGTCGGCTCGTCGAGGAGCAGGATGTCGGTCTCCTGGGCCAGGGCCATGGCGATCCACACGCGCTGGCGCTGGCCGCCGGAGAGTTCGGCGACGGCGCGGCCGGCCAGGGCCATGGTGTCGGTGCGCTCCAACGCCCGGGTGACGGCGGCCTCGTCCTCGGCGGACCACTGCCGCAGCAGGCCCTGGTGCGGGAAGCGGCCGCGGGCGACCAGGTCGCCCGCGGTGATGCCGTCGGGCGCGGTGGCGGACTGCGGCAGGAGGGCGACCTTCCTGGCGAACGCCTTGGGCACGAGGTCGCCGATCCTGGCGCCGTCGAGGGTGACCTGGCCGGCGTCGGGGCGGAGCACCCGCCCGCAGGCGCGCAGCAGCGTCGACTTGCCGCAGGCGTTGGGGCCGACGATGACGGTCATCGCGCCGGGCTCGACGGTCACGGACAGGTCGGTGAGGATGGGGCCGCTCGCCCCCGGGTAGGTCAGGGAGACGCTCTCGGCGGCCAACGCCCGGTCCATGGCGGTGCTCCGCCTCAGCCGAGGGTGGCTTCGAGCGCGGACAGGACGCCGCGGGCCGCGGTGGGGCCGACGTTGAGGTAGAAGACGTCGTCGTCCACGGAGACGGCCCGGCCGGCGTCGACCGCCGCCAGGGTCGGCCAGAGCGACTGGGAGGTGATCTCTTCGTCGTCGCCGCCCTGCACGCCGTAGAAGATCCAGTCGCCGTCGGCCTCGTCGAGGCGTTCGCTGCTGATGTCCACCGAGGTGTCGTCGGTGAACCGCTGGGCCTCGGGGCGGGCGAGGCCGCTGTCCTCGGCGACGGAGCCGCTGAACGACGCGACGCCGAACACCCGCATGCGGTCGCCGTTCCTGCGCAGGAAGGAGACGGCGGGGTCGCCGGTGACGGTCTCGCCGAAAGCGGCGGCGTCGGCGTGGTAGTCGTCCAGCCAGGACTGCGCCTGCTCGGTCCTGCCGAGGGCGTCGGCGAGGAGGAGGAAGTCCTGCTTCCAGAAGAGGCCGGTGCCCTGGGTGGCGACGGTGGGGGCGACGGCGCTGAGGCTGGCGTACAGCGTCTCGGCCTCCTTGCCCGCGTTGTTCATGAGGATCAGGTCGGGTTCGAGGTTGGCGATGGTCTCGATGTCCGGTTCGACGCGGCCGCCCACGTACGTGGTCTCGGCGAGCGCGTCGGCCTGGCCGGCGTAGGCGGCCTCGAGGTACGGCGGGATCATCTCCGCGCCGTCGCCGGCGGTCGAGCCGACGGGGACGACGCCGAGCGTGAGGAGCGCGTCGGCCTGGCCGGTGGAGATGACGACGACGCGCTCGGGCTCGGCGTCCAGCGTCGTCTCGCCCTGGAAGTGCGCGACGGTGCGCGGGAAGACGCCGTCGGCCTCGCCACTGCCCTTGCCCTCGGGCATCGTTCGGGGAGTGGTGAACCCGGCCGACTCCCCCGAGGCGGCGCCGGCCGGATCCGGGGAGTCGGCGGAGGTCTCGGAGGCGCACCCGGACAGGGCGAGAACCGCGAGGAGCGATGTCGCCCCAAGGGTGGCAGATCGAACGAAATTGCGTATCACGAGAGGTGAGCTTAGCCTTACCTAAGTGACCAGGGAAACGGCGGGCCTCCGTGCGCCGACCAGCGAGCCGGGGGCGGACGTCGTGCCCACCGGCCGGCACGCGCACCACCGTCGACGGATCGCCCTCGTCGTCGCCGTGGGGCTCGCCGTGCTCGCCGCGCTGTGCCTGACCAGCCTGGCCGTCGGCGCGCGGGGCCTGACGGTCGGCGACGTCTGGCAGGGGCTGACGCACCCGGGCGACGCGTCGCGCGCCTCGATCATCGTCTGGGACCTGCGGATGCCGCGCACCGCGCTCGCGCTCGTGGTCGGTTGCGCGCTGGCCGTGGCCGGCGTCCTGATGCAGGCCCTCACCCGCAACCCCCTCGCCGAGCCGGGGCTGCTCGGGGTCAACTCGGGCGCGTCGTTCGCGGTCGTCACCGCCATCACGCTCTTCGGCGCGACCACCATCGACCGGTACGTCTGGTTCGCCCTCCTCGGCTCCGCCCTCACCGCCGCCTTCGTCTACGTCGTCAGTGTGCGCCGCACGCACCGCGGCGACCAGGCCAGACTCGTCCTCGCGGGCGCGGCGTTGAGCGCCAGCCTGGGCGCCTGCACCGGCATCGTCACCATGTTCCACACCAGCACCTTCAGCTCCTACCGGTTCTGGGTGATCGGCTCGGTGGCCGACCGCGGCGGCGAGGTGGTCGGCCGGATCGCGCCCTTCGTGGCGGTCGGCCTGCTGCTGGCGCTGCTCTCCGGGCCGGCCCTCAACGCGCTGGTGCTCGGCGACGAACAGGCCACGGCGCTGGGCGCGCGGCTGCCGCTCGTGCGGGTCGTCGCCTTCGCCTCGATCACCCTGCTGTGCGGCGCGGCCACGGCGGCCGCCGGGCCGATCGCCTTCGTCGGGCTCGTCGTCCCGCACGTGCTGCGCCGGCTCGTCGGCGTCGAACAACGCCTGCTGCTCGTGCTGTCGGCGCTCGTCGGCCCGGCGCTGGTGCTCGCCGCCGACATCGTCGGGCGGGTCGTCGCCCGACCCGGCGAACTGGAGGTCGGCATCGTCACCGCCTTCGTCGGCGCGCCCGCGCTGCTCGCGCTCCTGCTGTCCCGGAGGGCCGCGTGACCGACACCACCCGCTCCAACCTCCCGACCGCCTCCCCCTCGACCGGCTTCCCCCCGACCAGCTTCCTCCCGGCCGGCCACCTCCGGTGCCGCCTCCCCGGGAACCGCTCGCTCCTCGTGCACCGGCGCTCGGCGGTCACCGTCGCCGTGGCGGCCGCCCTCGCCCTGCTCGTCGCCACCCTCACGGTGCTGACCGGCGCCTACGAGATCACCCCGGGCGGCGTCGTCTCCACGCTGTTCGGCGGCGGCTCGGGAACCGACCGGTTCATCGTGTGGGAGCAGCGGCTGCCGCGCGCCGTCGCCGCGCTGCTCGTCGGCGTCGCGCTGGGCGGCTGCGGCGCCGTCTTCCAGAGCGTGGCGCGCAACCCGCTCGGCAGCCCGGACATCGTCGGCTTCACCACGGGCGCCGCGAGCGGCGGGCTGGTCATGATCCTCGTCGTCGGCTCGGCAGGCAGCCAGTCCGTTCTGGTCGGCACCGTCGCCGGCGGCGCCCTGGCCGCCGTCACCGTGGTGCTGTTCACGCTGCGGCGCGGGCTCGGCGGCGACCGGCTCGTGCTCTCCGGCATCGCCGTCGGGGCGATGCTCGCCGCGCTCAACGACTACCTCATCAGCCGGGCGCCGATCGAGGCCGCCGAGACCGCCAAGGCCTGGCAGTACGGCAGCCTCAACGCGATCGGCTGGCGCCCCGTCGTCCCGCTCGCCGTGTCGCTCGCCCTGGCCGTGCCCGTCACGCTCGCCCTGGCCCGCTCGCTCCGCGCGCTGGAACTCGGCGACGACGCGGCGGCGGGCATCGGCCTCGGCGTCACGGCGACCCGCGTCACCGCGCTCGCCGTCGGGGTCTTCCTGGCCGGCGCGGCCATCGCGACGGCCGGGCCGATCGGCTTCCTGGCCCTGGCCGCCCCCCAACTGGCCGGCCGGCTGAGCCGCGCCCCCGGCATCGCGCTCGGCCCCTCGATGGCGGTCGGCGCGCTGCTCCTCGCCGTCGCCGACCTGCTGGCGCAACGCCTCCTGAGCCCCTTCCAGATCCCGGTCGGCCTCCTCACCGCGGCGGTCGGCGGCGCCTACCTCGTCTGGCTCCTGACCCGCGCCCCGCGCCGCGAGGGCGCGCGCGGCGCGCGCTGAGCGGCGTCGGAGCGTCGGGCCACGCCCGGGCCCCATTGCCTCAGGAGACGGCCCACCCTAGGGTGATGTGACAGTTCGCCAGGTACATGATCAAGAGCGGCCCGGGGGGGCAGATCATGGCGCGACCGTCCGACTGGAGTCCCCTCGACATGGACTCCGACCCGACACCCGGCAACCCGGACGAGGTCCGGGAACTCGCCGACGAGTTACAGACCTTCGCCGACGACGTCGGCGAAGCCCTCGCCCGCGTCCAGGGCATGGCGGACGACCGGGCCGTCCAGGACTGGGCCGGCCTGTCCGCGGAGGCGTTCCGCTCCGAGTTCGACGGGGTGCCGGGCAATCTCCGAAAACTTCACACGTCGTACGACCTGGCGGCCCGGGCGTTACAGACGTACTGGCCGAAGCTGGAGACGGCACAGGGCATGGCCGACCGGGCCCTGGACCGCGCGATCACCGCCCAGGCCGAACTCTCCTCGGCGCAGTCGGCGTTGTCCGACGCGCAGGACTGGGTGTCGCGGGCCGGGGACGAGGCCGAGCGTCTGGAGCGCGAGGGCGAACGCGAGGACGTGGAGCAGCCCTCGGAGGCCGAGGTGCGGGCCGCGACGCGGGACGCGACGGCCGCCGGACAGGCGCGGTCCGATGCCCAGGGGCGGGTGGACTCGGCCGAGGGATCGTTGTCGGCGGCGCGTGAACTGGCCTGCCAGGCCCAGGAGATGCGGGAGGACGCGGCCGGCGCCTGCGCCTCGGACATCGACGAGGCGTCGGACGCCGGCATCCAGAACCGGCGGTGGTGGGAGGACGTCACCCACTGGGTGTCCGAGAACTGGGACACCATCGTGGAGGTCTGCAAGGTCGTCGTCGCGGTGCTCGGCATCGTGGTACTGATCATCGGCGGCCCGCTGGCCTGGGTCGTGCTGGCCGCGGCGTTGGTGGTGTTGGCCGACACCCTCTACGACTACGCCAACGGGCGGGCATCGTTGTGGGACGTGGCGTTCGCCGCCCTCGACTGCATCCCCGGCATGCGCGGCCTCACCACCCTCGGCGGCCTCGCCCGCGGCCTCCGCGGGCTGGCGTCAACGGGGTTGCGTGGGCTCGCCGCCGGCGCCCGTGGGCTCGGGCAGGGGATCCGTCGGATGGGACGCCACATCCGTGGCCTGGCCCTGTGCGGTGATCCCGTCGACATGGCCACCGGTGAACTCGTCATGTCCGCCGTCGACATCGATCTGCCGGGTGTGCTGCCCCTGGTCCTGGAGCGTCATCACCGCACCAGCGTCCGCACCGGCCTGCTCTTCGGCCCGAGTTGGGCCTCGACCCTCGATCAACGGCTACTGCTCGAACCGGACGGCGTGGTGTTCGCCGCGGCGGACGGCATGACGCTGCACTACCCGGTCCCACCGCCGGACGACGACGTCCTGCCGGTCGAGGGCCCGCACTGGCCACTCTCCTGGGACGGCCAGGCCGGCGGCGAGATGGCGTTGTGGCGGGACGACCTGGCGCTCACCCTGCACTTCCGTCCGGTCCCCGGCCGTCCCGCGACCGCGTTACCGCTCACCGCGATCAGCGACCGCAACGGCAACACCATCACCGTCGCCTACGACGCCGCGGGTCTGCCGTTGGAGATCGTTCACCACGGCGGCTACCGGGTGGGGATCACCTGCGACGAGGGCCACGTCTCCCGACTGACCCTGCTCAGCGCGCCCGACCGCCCCGTCCTCCTCCGTTACGACTACGACGAGCACGGTGACCTCACCGCCGTCACCAACTCCTCCGGGCGCCCGCTGCGACTCGGCTACGACGACCGGCACCAGGTCACCGGCTGGGAGGACCGCAACGGCAGTTGGTACCGCTATGTGTACGACGCCGCGGGCCGGTGCGTCGCCACCCACGGCTCCGACGGCGTGCTCGACTACACGTTCGACTACGTGACCGAGGCGCGCACGACGATCGCCACGGACTCCCTCGGCCGGTCACGGCGGTACCGGTTCAACGACAGCTACCAACTGGTCGCCGAGACCGACGCGTTGGGCAACACCGTCCACCGGTCATGGGACCGCCGCGACAAACCACTGACCCACACGGACGAGTTGGGTGGCGTCACGCGTCTCCGGTGGGACACGGCCGGCAACCTGACGGCTGTGGCACGACCGGACGGCGCCACCACCCGGGCTCGGTACAACGGGCTGAACCTGCCCGTCGAGGTCACCGGATTCGACGGCGCCGTCCGCCACCAGGAATGGGACGAGCGGGGCAACTGCGTCGCCGTCACCGAAGCCACCGGCGCCACCACCCACTTCACGCACGACCCCAGCGGTGCCCTCAGCACGGTGACGGACGCGACGGGCGCCAGCCAGCGGTTCACCAACGACGCGGCCGGGCTGCCCGTGCGCTCCGTCGACCCGCTGGGTGCCGAGAGCCACCTCGAGTACGACGCCTTCGGCCGCGCCGTCGCCATCACCACCCCGCTGGGTGCCGTCACCCGCCACACCTGGACCGTCGAGGGACGCCTCGCCTCCCGGCGCCAGCCGGACGGAGCCGTGGAACGCTGGACGTACGACGCCGAGGGGAACTGCGTCACCCACACGGACGCCCTCGGCCGCACCACGTCGTACGAGTACACCCACTTCGACCAACTGGCCGCCCGCACGACGCCGGACGAGGCACGGCTCGACTTCGGCTACGACACCGAACTACGACTGACCAGCGTCACCGACCCGACGGGCCGGACCTGGAGTTACCGGCACGATGCCGCCGGGAACGTCGTCGCCGAGACCGACTTCGACGGCCGCACCGTCACCTACGGGTACGACGCGGCGGGCCGGCTGGTCACGCGGGTCAACGCACTTGGCCAGACGACCGGGTTCGCCTATGACGAAGTGGGCCAGCAGGTCCGCAAGACCGTCGACGGCGTGACGACCACGTTCACGCACGACGTCGCGGGCCGACTGCTCACGGCCACCGCACCGGAGGTCGCGCTCACCCTCTCCTACGACGCCGCGGGGTACACCACCGCCGAGACCGTCAACGGCCGCACCCTGGCGACGAGTTACGACGTGTTGGGCCGCCCCGTCGAACGCACCACCCCGGCCGGCGTCACCACCGCCCACGGCTACGACATGGCCGGCCGCCGCACCTCGCTGCGCCTCGCCGACCGACTCATGGCCTTCGGCCACGACGCCGCCGGACGCGAGACCCGACGCGCCGTCGGCGACGGGCGGACGGAGATCACGCAGGTCTGGGACGGCGTCGACCGGCTGACCGGCCAGACCCTCCTGGCCCCGGGAGACCGACGGACGGTCATCGACCGCTCCTACGGCTACCGGGCGGACGGCACCCTCGCCACGCTCGACGACCAGCGCTCCGGGCGCCACACGTTTGGCATCGACCCGGCGGGGCGCGTCACCTCCGTCCGTGCCGCCGGCCGCACCGAGACGTACACCTGGGACCGGGCCGGCAACCAGACGAGCGCGTCGTGGCCCGATCGCCACCCGGAGCCCGAGTCCCGCGGCGGACGCCGCTACGACGGCGGCCGGGTGATCCGCGCCGGGGGCGTTCACTACGAGTACGACGCCGCCGGACGCGTCGTGGTGCGGCGCAGGACCCGACTGTCCCGCAAACCGGACGTGTGGCGCTACGCGTGGGACGCGGAGGACCGCCTGACCTCCGTCACCACCCCCGACGGAACCCGGTGGCACTACCTGTACGACGCGTTCGGGCGTCGCGTCGTCAAACGCCGGCTCGCCGACGACGGCGAGACGGTGGCCGAGGAGACCCGGTTCGCCTGGGACGGCACCCACCTGGTCGAGCAGACCACCGAGATCACCGGCGAACCGCGAACCGTCACGATCAGCTGGGGCCGTGACGAGAGCCGCCCGCTGGCACAGGTCGAGCGCCGAACCTCGGCCGACTCCCCGCAGGACGCCGTCGACGAGCGCTTCTACACGATCGTGACGGACCTCGTCGGCACACCCACCGAACTGGTCGACGAACGCGGGGAAATCGCCTGGCACGCCGATGCCACCCTCTGGGGCCTCACCGCCAGGCCACCGCGGTCCGGCGTCGACACGCCGCTGCGGTTCCCCGGCCAGTACGCCGACGGGGAGACCCAGTTCCACTACAACTTCCTGCGCCACTACGACCCCACCACGGCCCGCTACGTCACGCCCGACCCGCTCGGCCTGGACGCGGGACCCAACGCGCAGGCCTACGTTCCGGACCCGCTGTCGTGGATCGACTACCTGGGCCTGGCGTCCTGCTCCCAGATCCTCAGCCGGAACCTGGCGCGCGAGGGTCGGGCCGTGGGCCCCGGGCAGGCCGCGGCCCACATCGTCCCGGCCGGCCTCAACCGCGGCGGCGCCCCGGGGATACGCGCCCTGCTCAGCCGCTATCGGGTCGACATCAACGACGCGGCCAACGGCATCCCGCTCGGCCATCCGAGACCGCACAACTTCACCCACACCAACCTGTTCCTCGGGCGGCTGAACCGGCGACTCCACCTGATCGTGGCAGAGGGCGTCGATCAGGGCGCCGGCGCCCGGGCTATCCGCACCGACCTCAGGAACGAACTGCGCAGCATCGGGCACCAGATCCAGGCAGAGCTCGCGACCGGTTCACCCGGCCCCTTCGCATACTGGACCGCCTGATGGGCAGGACACCGGGCATGCCGCTGGCCGTCCACCGCCTCCTGCCAAGCCTGATCGGCGAGCGACGTCTCCTCAACATCGACGACATACCGTTCAGAAGGATCGTACGGTGGCTGAGGACCGGGGCCGAAGTCGACCGCCCCACCGAAGTTACCGCCCAGTGGAGTGATGATCCGGAGGAGACAAAGGCCGAGTTCCCCTGCTCTGATCCGGGTGCGCCGGTACTCGGTCCCGAAGCAGTCGCGGCGCTCGGGGGCGGCCTCGCGGCGGCGGGCACTCTGCTCCCCGTACACACCGGCGAGGCGAAGGACATGTATGTGCTGCTGCTGGTGGAGCAGGTGGTCGACTGCCTCGACCAGCGCCGCTCATCCCGACCGAGGAAACGGAACGGCGAGATCAAACAGGCCGTCTTCCACCCCGAAGCGGTGCCCGCGGACCTCGCGGCCTTTCGGATCCCCGAGTTCCGCGGCGCGGTCTTCTGGAACGACTGGGCGGCCAGGCGACTCCTCGAACTGCTCGGCGACGACCTCGAAGACCGCCTCTGCTGGTCGGAGGACCGCTCCCGTCGTCCGCACCCCGACCCCTGGGCGTTCTGACCCGTGCCCGGGCGGACGACGATGAGCGCCATCGCCACGCTCTGGGCGCGGGAGAGCCTGCCGATCAAGGACGGCCTGTACCTGGCCTCCGGTGAGTCGGTCGCCGCCGAGCTCGCTCCGGGCTCCGCGCGCGGCGCGGTCTTCCTCGACCCGTTCGACCTGGACGCGCTCCTGCGAGCAGACCCGGAGTGGGTGACCGAGATCGACGTCGCCGGAACGCTCCGTCTGGAGGACGGCGGGATGCTCTGCTGCGGGCAGGGCTCCTACGGCTCCGAGGGGTTCTTCGCCCGCATCGGGGAGGACGGGGCACCGCGGTGGGGAGTGTACTTCGAGGAGTCCAACCCGTTCCACGAGATCGCGTACTCCGCCGGCCACGCGACGTTCGGCTCCACCTCGGGCGTTCGGATCACCGTGGACATCCGGAATCCCCGGCTCCCCTGACAGCCCTGACAGCCCCGGCTTACCGGTTTCCCCGGCTCCCTGGAGCCGTCCGTGGCCACCGCCACTCCCCCGCCGGGGGGAGGCCGGGGATGGGTCGCTTCGGCGATGTCTCGCGCCGCCCGGGTCGTGATGATCGACGGCATGCGTTCATCCTTCACCTTCGTCGCCGCCCCGCTGCTGGTCGTCGCCTACGGGCTCATCCGTCTCCTCGACGGCCTGGACGGGGAGCGCGGCCCCGGGCTCGCCTGGACCACCGGGCATCTGGCCTTCCTCGTCGCCCTGTTCCTGTTCCTGCCGCTGCTGTGGGAGCTCCGACGGCGGGCGGGCGAGGGCCGGTTCGCCACGGTCACCGCCGCCGTCGCGGTCGTCGGCATCGTGTGCTCCCTGGTCCAGATCTCCGTCGACCTCGTCGTCGGCGCGCTGGCGGCCGACCACGACGACATGCGGCACCGGTTCACCGGCTTCCACAATCTGCCGGGCGTGGACCTCGTCGTCTACGAGGCCGGTCCCGTGCTGTTCTACCTCGGTCTGGTCGTCCTCGTGTGGCGGCTCGTGGCGGCCCACGCCGTCCCGACGTGGCGGGCGGTGGCCGTGACGCTCGCGGTGTGCGTCGCGCCGATGAACCTGGACCTGCTGCCGGTCGTGGGCCTGTTGCTGCTGGTCGGCCTGGCCCCGTTCCCCCGGCGTCTCGCCCC
>NZ_SMKI01000838.1 GCF_004348415.1 Streptomyces hainanensis | reverse complement strand
GGTGGGTGGGGGAAACCTCAGCCCGCCACCAACCGGTCGCGCCGGAACTCCGCCGCCACCCGCAGCAGCAGGTCGTTGGCCGCCGGCTCGGCGACCGTGACCCGGGCGCCCTCGCCCGCGAACGGGCGAACCGTCACGCCCGCCGCCTCGCACGCCGCCGCGAAGTCCACCGTCGCCTCGCCCAGCCGCAGCCACACGAAGTTCGCCTGCGACGCCGGCACCGTCCAGCCCTGCGCCGCGAGTGCGGACTCCACCCGCTCCCGCTCCGCGACCAACGTGTCCACCCGCTCCAGCAGCGCCGCCTCGCTCCGCAGCGACGCGATCGCCGCGTCCTGCGCGATCTGGCTCACCCCGAACGGCACCGCGGTCTTCCGCAGCGCCGCCGCCACCGGCTCGTGGGCGACGGCGAAGCCGACCCGCAGTCCGGCCAGACCGTACGCCTTGGAGAAGGTCCGCAGCACGCACACGTTGGGCCGGTCCCGGTAGAGGTCGATGCCGTCCGGCACGGACGGGTCCCGCACGAACTCGCGGTACGCCTCGTCGAGCACCACCAGCACGCCGCTCGGCACCCGGTCGAGGAAACGTTCCAACGCCGCCCGCGGCACCGCCGTCCCGGTGGGGTTGTTGGGGTTGCAGACGAAGACCAGCCGGGTCCGCTCGGTGATCGCGTCGGCCATGGCGTCCAGGTCGTGCGTCTCGCCCGCCGTCAGCGGGACCCGCACCGACGTCGCCCCGGAGATCTGGGTGATGATCGGGTACGCCTCGAACGACCGCCACGCGTAGACGACCTCGTCGCCCGGGCCCGCCGTCGCCTGGAGCAACTGCTGGGCCACGCCCACCGAGCCGGTGCCGGTCGCCAGGTGCGCCACCGGCACCCGTAGCCGCTCGGCCAGCTCGGTGAGCAGCGCGGAGCAGGTCATGTCCGGGTAGCGGTTGAACGAGCCGGCCGTCGCCACGGCGGTCTCCAGCACCCCGGGCAGCGGCGGGTACGGGTTCTCGTTCGAGGAGAGCTTGAACGAGACCGTGCCCTCACTGGCCGCGCGGCCCGGCACATAGGCCGGGATGCCGTCCAACGCCGGACGCAGCCGCGGCCCGGCGGGCGCTCGGTGACGAGCGGCTCAACTACTTCGGCTTCTCCTACGGGACGAAGCTGGGCGCCGTGTACGCGCACCTCTTCCCGGGGAGCGTCGGCCGCACCGTCCTGGACGCCGTCGTGGATC
>NZ_SMKI01000837.1 GCF_004348415.1 Streptomyces hainanensis | reverse complement strand
CCCGTCCCGCCCCCACGGTTCGGCATGCCCCACGCCCTCGTGATCATCTGCTTCATCGCCGCGTCCTCGGTCCTGGCCGCCACGGGGATGGCCGTCCAGGACGTGCTGGTCCTGCTCAGCGGGGCCGGCGGCATCGGCGCCGGCGTGCTGCTGACCACCGGCTACGGCAGGCCCCGGGCCGCGGCCGGCGGCGCGCTGCGCCGCATCGTCAGCGCCGCGCTCACGCCGGGCAGATGAGGCCGGCGTGGGACGCCCCGAACTCCCCGTGGACCAGGCCGTGCCCCGCCTCGCCGCGCTCGCCGCGTTCCTGCGCGAGCAGCGCCGGCTGGCCGGAGCGACCTACCGGGAACTCGCCGCCCGCGCACGGGTGTCCGAGGCGACCCTGAAACGCGCCGCCTCGGGCCGCACCCTGCCCAGGCGCGCGGTGGTCACCGAGTACCTCACGGCGTGCACCGCCGAGAACTGGCGGCATCGGACACGTGTGTTGCGGCAGGGCGAGCGTCTCTGGCGCCGGGCGAGGCGCGCCGTCCACACGCCGCCCGGCGCCATGGCGGTGCCCCGTCCGCACTTCGTGCGCGACGCCGGCGACCTGAGCGGCGCGCTCCGGGACCTGCACGTCGCGGCCGGCCGGCCCTCGCTGCGGACGATGGAACGGCGCGCGGGTGCCTTCGGCGCGCTGCCGCACAGCACCGCGCACCGGATCGTGCGCGGGGAGACGGTCCCCAGGACCGAGCAGCAACTGCTCGCCTACCTGCGCGCCTGCGAGGTGCCGGTGCCGAAACAGGCGGCGTGGCTCGCCGCCTGGCACAAGGCGCGGGACACCCAGCCGGGAAACCCGTACCAGACAAGGGCGTTGAAGCGGCTGTTCGCCGCGTAGCGGGCCCGGCGCGATCGGCGGGCCCGGCGCGATCGGCGGGATCGGCAGGATCGGCGGGATCGGCGGGATCGGCGGGATCGGCGGGATCGGACACCAGCCGCCGGGCGGGCGGCGCGGTCCGCCGTACGCGGTGTCGGTGACGCGTGCGGGCCAGGAGACGTCGTCGCCCTCCCCCAGCGCGAGATGCGCCGTGCCACACCGCGCGGCGCGTCGAACGGCGCCGCCGCCAGCACCACTGCCACTGCCACCGCCACCGCCACCGCCACCGCCGCCGCGCGGCGAGGCGTCCGGGGCCCGCGCCGACCGCCGGGCACACTGGGTGACCGATCGAACACCTGTCTCTTATACCCA
>NZ_SMKI01000836.1 GCF_004348415.1 Streptomyces hainanensis | reverse complement strand
ACCCACCCCCATGGCGCTGCCGCAGCATCCCGGCGGTATGGCGGGCCGGGAGGGGAGCGTCGATCACGGCGTGAGCGGCGAGGTGTTCGGCGCATCCCCGAGACGTCGACAGGGAGGTCCCGCGGGCGGCACGGCTCCAACACGTCACGGAATGCGAATTCTGTCTGACCGGCTACTCGTCCGAGCCCGTGGCCCGAGCCGACGGCGGTACCTCGACGACGAAGAACAGGAAGCAGGTTTTGGTCGAGAGGTCATGGAAGTCGTCGGGGAACAGTTCACGGGCGGCCGGGTCGGGCTGCGGCTCGCTGATGACGGAGAGGCGGAAGCCGGCGGTGGTGAAGGCTTCGGTCATCGCGTGCAACGGCCTGCGCCAGAAGCTCATGGGGAAGGACTGTCCGTTGAACCTCCATTCGTCGGTATAGCTGGTGGTCGCGTGGTAGTCGGGCCGAGGATCCTGGATCACGTAGTCCACGAGGGGGTGATGCACCGACGCGATCAGTCGGCCGCCTGGCCTGAGCACGCGCCGCATCTCGGCCAGTGTCGGCCCCCAGTCCTCCAGGTAGTGCAGCACCAGCGACGCGACCACGTCGTCGAACTCACCGTCGGCGAACGGCAGGGGGGCGCTCAGGTCGACCACGTGCAGGGCCGCGTCGTCACCGAGCCGCCGCCTGGCCAACGCCAACATCCCGGCGCTGGCGTCGATACCGGTGACGACCGCGCCACGGTCGCGCAATGCGGCGGACAGGGGGCCCGAGCCGCAGCCGGCGTCCAGGATCCGGTGGCCGGCCACGTCTCCGGCGAGGGCCAACATCGCGGGCCGCGCGTAGTACGCGTTCACGAGGCTGTTCTCGTTCTCCGCCGAATACGCCTCGGCGAAACTGTCGTAGTCATTCGCCGGGGCCGGATCCGCGGACCGGGCGAGACTCTCGGGCACGTCGGTTACACGTTCCATCGCCGCAGCCTAGTGCTCACATGATCCGCAGGACAGGCCCCGGCGAGACTCCCCGCTCCGCAGGGACGAGGTCCCGGATCCACCGGGCCGCGTCCTCCGATCGACCACCGTCCGACCGGCCGGTTCGCGTTCCGCCCCCACGACGTCTCGCGGACCGCCGCGTCCGTGAGGCGCGCCGCCGCCGCGGCATCGCGTTCGCCCTTCGCGTAATGGTGTTGTCGGGGAGGCGGTGTGAAGGCGGTAACGGGCTTGATGTCGTGTCTGGTTGGGGTGGGTC
>NZ_SMKI01000835.1 GCF_004348415.1 Streptomyces hainanensis | reverse complement strand
GCGCGGTGACGGCCCCGGCCAGGGCCCGGGGGTCGGCGGGCGGGACGAGGCAGTGCGGGGCGTGGCCGGGTGGCAGGCTCTCCCGGGCGCCGCCGACGTCGGTCAGCAGCACGGGTCGGCCGGCGGCCATGGCCTCGATCGGCGCCAGCGCCATGCCCTCCCAGCGGGACGGCAGCACCACGAGGTCGGCGGCCGCGTACCAGGGCAGGGTGTCGTCGGTGTGGCCGGCGAACAGCACCTCGGGGCCGGCGGCGCGGCGCAGCGCGGCGCGTTCCGGACCGTCGCCGACGAGCGCGAGGCGGGCGGCGGGGAACCGTTCGAGCACCCCTGGCCAGGCGCGCAGCAGCAGGTCCTGGCCCTTCTGCGGGCAGAGCCGGCCGACGCACACCACGAGCGGCGCGCGCTGCGGCAGGCCGTGCACGGCGGCCAGCGCGGCGCGCGCCTGGCGCCGCGCGACGCCGTCGGCGGCGGGGTGGCGTGCCAGGTCGACGCCGTTGCGGATGACGGTGTGCCCGGCGGCGATCCCGGCCCGCTCGGCCTGCCGCCGCTCCTCCTCGCTGACGCAGAGCACCCGGTGCGTCCAGCGGGTGGCGTACCGCTCCCAGCGGGTGGCCAGCCGCGCGGTGGCGCCGTCGACCGCCTCGAACGACCAGGCGTGCGGCTGGAAGACGGTGGGCAGCCGGCCGCGCAGCGCGAGCCGCCCGGCCAGGCCGGCCTTGGCGCTGTGCAGGTGGACGAGGTCGGGGGCGGCCCTCCGGATGGCGCGGGCCGCGAAGGCGACCTCCCACGGCAGGTTGGGCCCGGGGGCCCGCTCGGCGTGCCAGAGGCGGACGTCGGCCCCGGCGGCCGCCGCGGCCCGGCCGAGTTCGCCGCCGGACGGGCAGAGCACGACGGCGCGGATCCCCACGTGGGTCTGCGCGCGCACCAGGTCGGTGACGACCCGGGCGACGCCGCCGTCCACGGGCTGGGCGAGGTGCACTACGGTCAGCACGCTTCCGTCCTTGCGGGCTTCGGGGCTCGGGACTCGGAGGGGCTCGGGAGACTCGGGGTACGGGCTCGGGCCGGCCGGGCTCGGGCCGGCCCGGTTCAGGTGGCCGCGTCGACCTGGAGGAACAGCGCGCCGAGCTGGTAGTCGTGGTCGCCGCTGCCGAACCCGATGTCCAGGCCGCCCTCGGCGCCCTCCTCGAGCGCGCCCGAGATGTCCAACACGTCCGCGTCGAAGCCGAGGGTGTTGGGG
>NZ_SMKI01000834.1 GCF_004348415.1 Streptomyces hainanensis | reverse complement strand
GCGCGGGCCAGGACGGCCCTCGCCGTGGCCGGCCTCGGCGCGATCGCCGTGGCCACCGCCTTCGGGTCCGGGTCCTGGGCGCAGGCGGCGTCGGTCGAGCGGCCGCACCGCGGCGAACTCCAGCGCGACGCCGACGCGGTGCGCGACACCGGCGCCTCCGGGCTGATCGTCCAGGCGCGGAACGCGGGCGGGCGCGAGCGCGAGGCGCGGTCCGGGGTCGCGGACCTGGAGGCGGGCGGGCAGGTGCCGTTCGACTCCTACTACCGGATCGGCAGCGACACCAAGACGTTCGTCTCGGTGGTCGCGCTCCAGCTGGTCGCCGAGGGCGAGTTGAGCCTGGACGACACCGTGGAGCAGTGGCTGCCGGGCGTGGTCACCGGCAACGGCAACGACGGCGGCCGCATCACGATCCGTAACCTGCTCCAGCAGACCAGCGGGCTGGCCAACTACACCGACATCCTCTTCGGCGACCCGGAACAGCTGACGCCCGAGAACTATCTCGCGCAACGTTTCACGCCGCGCGCGCCGGAAGACAACGTCGCGTTGGCCATGACGCGCGCCCCCGGCTGGCTGCCGGACGCCGACGACCCGGCCGCCGAGACCCGCTGGGCCTACTCCAACACCAACTACGTGCTGGCCGGCATGATCGTCGAGCAGGCCACCGGGCACCCCTGGGAGCAGGAGGTCCACGAGCGGATCATCGCGCCGCTCGACCTGCGCCACACCATGACCCCCGGCACCTCGGCCTACGTGCCCCAGCCCACCGCCACCGCCTACCTCCAGTTCCCCGGCCTGGACGAACTCACCGACACCACGCTCTCCGTGGACGGCGGGGCCGACGGCGGCATCATCAGCACCACCGACGACATGAACACCTTCCTCCGCGCCCTGATGGACGGCACGCTGCTGCCGGCCGAGCAGCTGGCGCAGCTGCGCACCACGGTGCCGGCGGCCGACTTCGGCGACGAGGCCGGGTACGGTCTTGGCATAGCCTGGCGCCCGGCGGAGGGCTGCGACGAGGGCGTCTGGTTCCACGGCGGCACCTCGTTCGGCACCGTGTCCGAGGGCGCCGTCACGCCGGACGGCGAGGTCTCGGCCGCCTCCGCGATCTTCACCGCGCCGATCGGCGACCAGGAGCGCTTCGCCGTCCAGTCCGAGGCGACGCTGGCCATGATCGACCGGGCGGTCTGCGGTTAGTCCCGACCGGCGGGGGCACCCGGCACGGGTGACAGACCACGACCGTGAACCCGTACCCC
>NZ_SMKI01000833.1 GCF_004348415.1 Streptomyces hainanensis | reverse complement strand
GTCGGTCGGCGTCTACCTGCGGGTGGCGTGCGACTGGGCTTCGGGGCGGAGCGGGGTGCGGATGCCGGGCGGTGAGAGCGGCGTCGAGGCGCTGGGGCGGTTCGACGCCGTGGTGGCGGAGGCGGCCTCGGCCGGCGCGGCGGTGGCGCTGGTCGGCCACGGCTCGATGATCCGGGTGTGGACGGCGGCGCGGGTGGCCAACGTGTCGTTGGAGTTCGTGGTGGCGCACGAGGTGCCCAACGGTGGTGTGGTGACGCTGGAGGGCGCGCCGGGGCGGGGGTGGCGCGCGCTCGGCTGGACCGGCGCGCGACTGGGCGACGCGCCGGCCGTCGCCGCCGGCTGACGCGACGCGACGCGACACGACGCGGGTCAGCCGGGCACGGAGAGCGGCGGGGTGGCGAGGGTGTCGACGTAGGGCTGCTCGGAGAGTTCGGCGATGCGCCGCATCAGCAGGGTGGTCAGCTCGCGGAGCGTCGCGGTGGCGGGGGCGCCGTCCGGGCGCGGGGCGCGGCCGCGCAGCGCGGTGTGGTCGACGGGGTGGCCGAAGCGGATGTGGACGCGGTGCGGTCTGAGCAGCGTGGTGCCGACGGGCTGGACCCGGTCGGTGCCGGTGATGCCGAAGGGCACCAGGGGGGCGCCCGAGGTCAGGGCGATGGAGGCGGTTCCCGGGCGGCCGCGGTGCAGTCGGCCGTCCGGTGACCTGGTGCCCTCGGGGTAGATGGCGAGGGCGGCGCCGGCGGCGAGCAGGGCGGAGCCGGTGGCGACGAACCGTCGCGCGGCGGCGGGGCCGCCGCGGCGGTCGACCGGCTGGAAGCCGAGTCGCGTGCAGTAGGCGGCGAGGGCGCGGCCGCGGAGCCCGGGGGCGGTGAAGTACTCGCGTTTGCCGAAGAAGACCAGTTGCCGGGGGACGGCGGCCATCAGGAAGAACGTGTCGCAGGCGGCGAGGTGGTTGCCGGCGAGCAGCACCGGGCCGGTGCGCGGCAGGTGTTCGACGCCCTCGACGGAGGTGGGGCAGGCGGTGGCGGCGGCCAGCCGCATCAGGGCCCGGGTGGCGCGGTAGACGGGCATGACAGGCGGCTCACCGGTCCCCGTCCCGCTGGGCCGGGACGGGGGCCAGGGCGTCGAGCGCCGCCCGCCAGTGCTCGGCGAGGTCGCGGGCCTCGGGGAGTGCGGCGTCCGCGGTGAAGGCGCAGGTGGCCTGGTCGCGCCAGACGGCGAGCGCGGGAAGGCACGGGAGGTGGGCGGGCAGGCAGCTGATCGGGGT
>NZ_SMKI01000832.1 GCF_004348415.1 Streptomyces hainanensis | reverse complement strand
GGTGGGTGGGGAGAAACGGCCTACGACTGCGACTGGCGCGTGCCCCGCGCCGCGTCCAACGCGTACACGCAGTGGTCCTTGCTGCACGCGAAGACCATGCCGTCCGCCGTGGCCGGCGTGCCGGTGATCGCGCCGCCGGTCTCCAGCTTCCAGCTGAGACGGCCGCTGACCGCGTCCAGCGTGTACAGGCAGTGGTCCTCGGAGCCGAAGTGCAGGCGGCCGCCGCTCACCACCGGGGAGCCGACGATGGAGTCGCCCGCGGCGAAGCGCCACCGCGGGGTGCCGCTGACCGCGTCGAGCGTGTACATCGCTGTACCGCTGCCGAGATGCACCAGGCCGTCCGCGACCAGGACCGGGTCGGTGCCGGCGCGGGCCTCGGTGGCGATGCGCCAGCGGTCGTCGCCGGTGGTGACGTCGAGCGCGTAGACCGTGCCGAGGTAGTCGGCGAAGTAGATGCCGGCCGCCCGGCTTCTCGGCGACTCGTACGTCGGCGGGCACAGGATGGCCGCCGGCGCGTCGAAGCGCCACCGTTCGGCGCCGGTGGCCGCGTCGAGGGCGAGCACCCGGGAGCCGGCGCTGACGTGCACGACGCCGTCGTCGCTGGGGGCGACGCGGACCGGCACGCCGCCGGTGACGGACGTGTCGCCGACCGGGTGGCGCCACAGCTCAGCGCCGGTGCGGGCCTCCAGGGCGTAGAGCAGGCCCTCGCCCCACAGGTAGACCACGCCGCCGTGGACCACGGGCGCGGTGTCCTGGGTCTCGAAGTCGGTCTGGGCGCCGGACAGTTCCCACAGCTGCTCACCGTTGGCGGACTCCCAGGCCTGCACGCCGCCGCCCCTGGTGGCGGTGACCACGGTGCCGCGGTCGGCACGCAGGGCGTAGATCCAGCCGTCGAGGGAGATCCGCCAGCGGTCGGCGCCGCCGGCGGCGTCCAGCGCGTAGAGGCTCGGCCCGTCGGAGGCGAGCACCCGGCCGCCGGTGACGGCCATCGACCAGGCGACCTCGCGGGTCTTGAACTGCCGCCGCCCGCTGGCCACATCGAGCGCGTGTACCTCGAACGAGGTGACGTAGAGGAGCCCGTCGCGGACCACGGGCGAGCCCCAGAGGTCGTTGTTCATCCGGAACCGCCAGGGCCGCCAGCGGGCCACGGCGGCCCTGGCCAGCTGCCGGTCCAGGGTGACGGAGGTCAGCAGCCGGTGCTCCCCCGCGTGGTAGAGCTGTGCGCCCTGGCCGCAGACCGCCAGGCCCTCGTAGCCCAGGTCGTCGA
>NZ_SMKI01000831.1 GCF_004348415.1 Streptomyces hainanensis | reverse complement strand
TCCACCAGCTGGCGCGCGGCCTCGGCGAAGGCGCGGACGCGGGCGGTCGCGTTGTTGGCCCGCCACAGCAGGGCCCAACGCAGCGGCGGGGAGTCGCTGAACGGCACGTAGACGACGTCGGGGCGGAAAGTTCCCGGTCTGTGGCTCTTGCCCGCGCCGCTTACCCCCGCTTAACATCCCGTCCACACGATCGAATCGATTCGACGAATCGATTCGACAACAGACCGTAGGCACGGGCACGGCACCGCGAAGGAGCGGGAATGGTCACGATCAAGGATGTCGCGGAGCGCGCGGGGGTCGCCCCGAGCACCGTGAGTTACGTCCTCAGCGGTTCCCGCAAGATCTCGGACCGGACCCGCGGCGCGGTGCACGAGGCCATCGCCGCGCTCGGGTACCACCCGCGCGCCAGCGCGCGCACGCTGCGCAGCGCCCGCAGCGAGGTGCTGGTGCTGGCCGTGCCGCGGGAGCCCGGGAAGTACCGGGCGATGGACGGCCGGTTCGCCATCGAGATCAGTGACGCGGCCCGGGGCCACGGCTACGACGTGCTGATGATGACCGAGCCCGACGGCGTCGAGGGGCTGCGGCGGATCGCCCGCAGCGGGCTGGCCGACGCGGCGATCCTGATGGCCGTCCGCGAGGCGGACCCCCGCGTCGTCGCGCTCCGCGAGTTCGGCTTCCCCACCGCCCTGCTCGGCCACGGCGACGAGCGCGACGAGACCGAGGTGCCCTGGGTGGACCTCGACTGGGAGGCGGCCGTCGCCCTCGCCGTGCGGGAGTGCGTGGCGGCCGGCCACCAGCGGATCGTCTTCTGGGCGTCGGCCGAGCACGAGATCGCGGCCCGCCGCGGCTACGCCATGCACGGCCTCGACGGTGCCAGGGCCGCCGCCCGGGAGACCGGCGCCGACGTCCGCGTGCACCCGTCGACCGCGGACGCCGAGCTGCTGCGGTCCCGGCTGCGCGACGTGCTCGCGACCCGGCCCGCGCCCACCGCGCTGGTGGTCCAGCACCTGATCCCACTGCCCCTGCTGCTCGACGAGATCGCGGCGCTCGGCCTGCGGGTGCCGGACGACCTGTCCGTGGTGCTGGTCGGCAGCATCCCGGACGAGCCGTCGTTGGTCTCGCTGCCCCGCATCGACCTGCCGGTGAGCCGGATGGCGGCCGCCGTCGCCCAGCTCGCGGTCCAGGCCATCGGCGCCGAGGGCGTGCCGGGGGCCCGCGCGCCACACGAGCTGATGTCCCCCGGGATGGCACCGGGCCCCGTCATCGCCAAGCCGTCCCCCTCCCTCGGCT
>NZ_SMKI01000830.1 GCF_004348415.1 Streptomyces hainanensis | reverse complement strand
GGGCGGGGCCCCTGATCCCGCGCCCGGAGCCCGCCGCCCCGCGGCGACCGCTCGCTCGCCGAATCGGTCGAGTGCCCGGATCCCGCCCGGGCAAACCCGGCCCGCCGGTGTCGGCCGGCCGCCACCGGGTACCCGGAGCGCCCCGAGGCTAGGAGGTACAGCCATGCAGCAACGGGGCAGCAACCGTCTCAACGTCATCCGTGACGACCTGATGAAGCACGACCTCCAGGGCCTGCTGCGCTCCGAGCACCCCACCAGGGCCGAGGAGTGGCGGGACCAGGAGCCGGCGGCCGAGGACGACCCCGCGCTGCTGGACGGCCCGGTCCCGCGCACGAGCGCGGGCGGCCCGCGGGAGGCCGAGGACGAGGCGTTCCGCTTCGAACTGGCTCGCCATCTGCGGCGCAGCGAGTTCCCGGCCGACCGCCGGGCGCTGCTGCGGACGCTCTCGGAGACGTACGCCCCGGACGATCTGGTGGAGACGGTGCGGCGGCTGCCGGCCGATCGGACCTTCGTCAACGTGCAGGAGGTCACCGCGGCCCTGGGCCGGCGTCCGACCGCCTGAATGCCCATGACCCGACGGCCCGCGCGTGCGCGGGCCGTCTCCCGTGCGGTGGCCCGCCCGCCGGCGCGGTCAGCCGGGCAGCACCGGTTCGAAACCGCGGTCGAGCAGCCGTGGCAGGCAGGCGCGGAGCGCGGCGACGGTCTGTTCGCGGTCGCCGCCGCCGTCGTGGGCGAGCGCGACGGCGCCCGGGTGGGCCCCGTCGAGCAGGGTGGCCGCGATCCGGTCGGCGCCCGGCCGGGTCCAGTCGTCGCTGTCCACGGACCAGCCGAGCGGGCGCATCCCGAGTTCGGCGCAGACCCGCAGGCTGGGCTCGTCCCAGACCCCGTACGGCGCGCGGGCCAGCCGGGGGGCGCGGCCGACGGCGCGTGCCACGACGTCGCTGGTGCGGCCCAGTTCGTCGCGGACCTCGGCCCTGCTCAGCAGGTCGAGCTGCGGGTGGCTCCAGGTGTGGTTGGCGAGCAGGTGTCCCTCGTCCCTGATGGCCCGCAGCAGGTCGGGCTGCCACTCCGCGTTCTCGCCGCAGACGAAGAAGGTGGCCGGCGCGTGGTGTTCGCGCAGCACCCGGAGGATCTTCGGGGTGTACGTGGGGTCCGGGCCGTCGTCGAAGGTGAGCGCGATGCGGCGGCCGACGCCGGCCAGTGTGCGGGGGACGTCGGCGACGCGGCGCGGCGCGGCCGGCGCGGGGGCGGCGGCGCCGGTGAACGGCCGCAGCCGGGAGGCGGAGCCCTCGGCGTCGACGGCGG
>NZ_SMKI01000829.1 GCF_004348415.1 Streptomyces hainanensis | reverse complement strand
GGGTGGGGGGAAACCCCCGGTTCAGCCACCCGACGTGGTGGACTCCGCCTCGCACCCCAACGCCGTCGCGTCCCACGGATCGGCGAGCCAGCCGTCCGGGAGGGCGACCCGGTTCTTGGCCGAGGTGCGGCCACGCGGGCCGTCCGCACCGGCCGGCCACGGCTGGTCCAGGTCCAACCCCTCCAGCAGGTCGGCGAGTTCGGCGAGCGACGCGGTGACGGCCAACCGGTTGCGCAGGGTCGCGCCGACCGAGAAGCCCTTGGTGTACCAGGCGACGTGCTTGCGGAAGTCGATGACGCCGCGCGACTCGTCGTCCAGCCACTCGCCGAGCAGCCGCGCGTGCCGCAGCATCACGTCGGCGACCTCCCGCAGCGCGGGCCGGTGCGCCGTGCCCACCTGGCCGTCGGGGGCGAGCGCCGCGACGAGGTCGGCGAAGAGCCAGGGGCGGCCGAGGCAGCCACGGCCGACGACGACGCCGTCGCAGCCGGTCTCCCGCATCATCCGCACCGCGTCGTCGGCCGACCAGATGTCGCCGTTGCCCAGTACGGGGATCTCCGGCACCGCCTCCTTGAGCCGGGCGATGGCCGACCAGTCGGCGGTGCCGCCGTAGTGCTGGGCGGCGGTCCTGCCGTGCAGGGCGATGGCGGTCACGCCCTCCTCGACCGCGATCCGGCCGGCGTCCAGGTAGGTGAGGTGGTCGTCGTCGATGCCCTTGCGCATCTTCATGGTGACGGGGAGGCCGCCCGCGTTGGCGACCGCGGCGCGCAGGATGGCGCGCAGCAGCGGCCGCTTGTAGGGGAGCGCGGAGCCGCCGCCGCGGCGGGTGACCTTGGGGACCGGGCAGCCGAAGTTGAGGTCGACGTGGTCGGCGAGGTCCTCGTCGGCGATCATGCGGACCGCCCGCCCGACCGTCTCCGGGTCGACGCCGTAGAGCTGGATGGACCGCGGCTTCTCCGCGTCGTCGAAGTGGATCAGCCGCATCGTCTTGTCGTTGCGCTCCACCAGGGCCCGGCTGGTGATCATCTCGCTGACGAAGAGCCCTCGGCCGCCGCTGAACTCGCGGCAGAGCGTGCGGAAGGGCGCGTTGGTGATGCCGGCCATGGGCGCGAGCACCACGGGCGGGTCCACCGCGTGGGGGCCGATCTGGAGCGTCATCCCGCCATTCTCCCGCATGGCTGAGGTGCCGGTGGGATCGGATGACAGAGATGGGATGACAGAAAGCGACTGACAGAAAACAGCTGACAAAAATTGCAATCTGTCAGCTGATATGTGACGCTCGCCGTATGACACCTCCCCCCGCCACCCCCTCTCCGT
>NZ_SMKI01000082.1 GCF_004348415.1 Streptomyces hainanensis | reverse complement strand
GCCCCCCGCATTCCGCCCCGTACGCCCCACCGAACAACGCCGCGTGCAGCAGCACATGGTGCAGCACGTGCAACGACGCCCGCTCGCGCCGCCCCGGCAGCGGCCGCACGTCCTCGTAGGCGCCCAGCACCCGCTCCCAGTGCGGGCAGCCGAAGTTCTCCAGGAAGGCGAGGTCGGCCTCCGGGTGTCCCCCCTGCGCGGCCGGGTCGATCAGGCGGGGCCGGTCGCCGGTCCACAGGATGTTGCCGGACCACAGGTCGCCGTGGATGACGGCCGGCGGCTGGGGCGGGCCGGCCACGTCGTCGATCCGGTCGCAGAGGCGTTCCACGTCGCGCGCGTCCCGCTCGCCGATGCCGCCGCCGTCGACGGCCCGCCGCAGCAGCGGCAGCAGCCGGTGTTCCGCGTGGAAGGCCGGCCAGCCGGCCGGGTCGGTGACCGGCGGGTCGGGGGTGGTCAGCGGCACCGGGCCGAGGTAGAGCGGGCCGGCCGTACCGTAGTGCGGCGCCGCCGTGTCGTGGAGCGCCGCGAGGTCGCGGCCGAGCCGCTCCGCCTCGGCCGCGCTGGGCGCGGCCGTCGGCACCCAGTCGAGCACCAGCACGTCGGGCTCGACGGCCAGCACCTCGGGTACCGCGACCGCCCCGGTGGACCGCAGCAGGGCGAGCCCGGCGGCCTCGGCCTCGAAGAAGTCCGCCGGCGCGCCGGCAAGGGTCTTCGCGAAGACGTCGCCGTCGGGCCCACCGGACAGTTCCACCCGGTAGCCGTCGCAGATGTCGCCGCCGCCGAGCCGGTGCGCGACTCCGCCGGCCCCGTCGAGCAGCCCGGAGACCCGCTCCGCCACCGAAACCGTCGCCGTCATGACCGCGTCACCACAACGCCGAGCATGCCGTCCACGCCCGACTCGATGATCCGCAGGCAGGCGTGGAAGCCCTCGTCGTCCCCGTAGTACGGGTCCGGCACGTCCTGGTCGTCCGCGTCGGGGTCGTGGTCGCGGAGCAGCACCACCTTGGCCGCGTCCCGCGCGGTCGGGGCCAGCCGGCGCAGCTCGCGCTCGTGGCCGCGGTCCATGGCGACGACCAGGTCGTAGCGGTCGAACCAGTCGCGTGCGAACCGCCGCGCGGCGTGGTCGTGGGCGCCGACCCGGTAGCCGGCGGCGGCCAGCGCCGCGACGGCGCGCGGGTCGGCCGGTTCGCCGACGTGCCAGCCACCGGTGCCGGCGCTGTCGACGGTGAACTCCTCGGCCAGCCCCTGCTCCGCGAGGCGCGCCCGCAGGACGGTTTCGGCCATGGGTGAGCGGCAGATGTTGCCCGAGCAGACCACGCAGATCCGGAAGGCCATGAGGTTCCCGTCAGTTCCGTCAGTGCCGTTGAGTGCCGTTGGGTGCCGTTGGGTGCCGTCAGTCCCGGTCGAGGACGAGGTTGACCGCCCAGGACACGATGGAGATGATCAGGCCGCCCAGCACCGCGGCCATGAACCCGTCGACCTCGAAGCGGTCCTCGCCGGCGATCCAGCCGGTCAGGAGCAGCATAAAGGCGTTGATCACCAGCGTGAACAGGCCGAGCGTGACGATCAGCAGGGGGAGGGCGAACAACTTCACGATGGGCTTGACGATCAGGTTGACCACACCGAAGATCAGCGCGACGACGAGCAGCGTGACGGTCCTGCTGCCCGTGCTGGCGTCGTCCTCGCCGAGGGTGATGTCACCGACCAGCCAGACGGCGGCGGCCAGGGCGACGGCGTTGGCTATGAACCTGAACAAAATGCTTGTCATACAGAGGATCGTTGCAGATGGCACCTGGAGCGCAAAGGAAATGAGTCGATGAAGGAGTTCCGGCTTGATCGGCTGGAGGCGGAACGGCTCGCGAACAACGGCGCCTACCTGCGGTTCCTCAACGAGCGGAACATATCGGTCGGGCTGTACGCGCTCGACGCCGGCCAGCAGGACACCCAGCGGCCACAGCGGCAGGACGTCGTCAACTTCGTGGTCAGCGGCCGCTCGTCGGTCACCGTCGGCGACGAGACGACGACCGTGGGGCGCGGTAGCGTGGTCTACGTGCCGGCCGGCACCCCGGCCCGCTTCCACCACATCACCGAGGACCTGCGCGTGATGGTGGTCTTCACGCCCCCCGAGGGGAGCTGACCGGCAGCACGGAACGAGGCCGGCCTCAGGGTCGGAGTCAGGGGACGGTCAGGGGAGGACCGGGGCGATCGGGCCTCCCACACCCCGCCCGACGCCCTTAGCATCGAGAACGTCGGAGAATCGATGAAGGAGCCGGGGCAATGAAAGCCGCCTTTATGACACTGCCGTGGTGGGTGCGTTGGATCGCCATCCCCACCCTCGCGCTGGTCGTCTTCGGCAGCCTGCTCATCACGTTGATCACCTGGGTGCTCGGGCTCGCCTTCCGCGTCCTGATCTTCGCCGCGTTGGTGGCCGTGTTGATCTTCGTGGTGCGGAAGTTCACCTCTTCTTCCTCCTCCGGTGGCGGTTGGTAGCCGCCGGCACCGCCGCCACGGCCTCCCCGACGTTCCCGACGTTCCCGACGTTCCCGACGTTCCCGGCGGGCGCGCCCGCCGGCGCCGGAATCGCCGCCGTGCCGGGCGCCGGGCGGTCGGCGCTCACCACGAGCGCCGCCAGCAGCGTCGTCACCGGCACCGAGGCCACCAGGCCGATCGACCCCACCAGCGTCCGCACGATCTCCTCGGAGACCAGCTCGCTGAACGCCACCGTGCTCACGCTCGCCCGCGCGATCGTGAACAGCAGCATCAGCGGCAGCGCCGCGCCCGCGTAGGCCAGCACCAGGGTGTTCACGACCGACGCGATGTGGTCCCGGCCGATCCGCATCGCCGAGCGGTAGAGCTTCAGCCAACTCGCGTCCGGCTCGGCCCGCTTGAGCTCCCAGACGGCGGACGTCTGGGTCACGGTCACGTCGTCCAGCACGCCGAGCGAGCCGATCAGGATGCCGGCCAGCAGCAGGCCCTGGATCTCGATGTCCGGGTAGAGGCTGTGCACCAGGCCCGTCTGGTCGTCGGTGTTGCCGCTCAGGTGCGCCCACTCGATGAACACCGAGCCGAGCAGCCCGATCAGCAGCAGCGACACCAGCGTGCCGAGCACCGCGACCGAGGTCCGCGCGTTCACCCCGTGACACAGGTACAGCGCGGTGAGCATGATCACACTGCCGCCGATGACCGCCACCAGCAACGGGTTCGAGCCGCTGAGTATGGCCGGCAGGATGAACAGCGTCAGCACGGCGAAGCTCACCGCGAGCCCCACCAGCGCCAGCAGCCCCCGCAGCCGCCCCACCAGCACCACCACCACCGCGAAGATCCCGCCGAGCAGCAGCATCGGCACCTGCCGGTCCACGTCCGTGATGCTGTACTGCAACTCCGCGGGCGCGTCCGGCGCGTAGGCGACGATCACCTCCTGCCCGACGTGGTACTGCTGCGACGCGTCCGGCGTCACCACCTCGGTGAACTCCCGGCCGGTGTCCTGGCCCGAGGTCACCTCCACCGTGGCCTCGGCGCACTCACCCTCGATGTTGGTCGGCAGCTGGACCCCCAGGTCCTCGCACGGCGACTCGACGATCTCCGTCACCCGCGCCTGCTCCAACTGCTGGTCGAAGCCGACGCCGGTGTGGTCCTCGTGCTCGGGCGCGCCGCCCGGCCACAGCAGGACCAGGCCGGCGGTCATCAGCGCCGCGAACGGGATCAACACGGCCGCGATGACGCGGCGGAGGTGCGCCGAGACGGGGGCCGGCGGGCCGTGCTGATGCGTGTGGCCGTGGTGGCCTTCGTGGGGTGAAGTAGGTGCGGTCACCCGCCGATCATCGCCTAAGAAGCCCATCGGCTGCCCGGAGGATGCCCGGCCCCCTGTTCAGCACGCGCGTCATGCGGTTAGCGTGGAAGGGCCGTACCGCCTCACCACGGTACCGCTCGATAGATCGCGGGAGCTCCGAGCACGGGGCTGAGAGGGCGCTGCCGCTGCGCCGACCGCCGAACCTGTTACCGGGTAATGCCGGCGTAGGGAGTGGGTCTGATGACCAAGCAGGAAACGGGCACGTCCAGCGCGCCCGTCATCGGTTCGCACAAGGGACACGTCACCGGCTCGCGCCCCGATCTGCGGGTGCCGGTGCGGAGGGTGCACCTCACCGACGGCAACTCCGTGACCCTCTACGACACCTCGGGGCCGTACACCGACCCCGACATCGCCACCGACGTCCGCCGCGGCCTGCCGCCGCTGCGGCGCGCGTGGATCGCCGAGCGCCGTGCCGACGGCACGGGCGCCGTCACACAACTCGCGTACGCCAGGCGCGGGGAGATCACCCCCGAGATGGAGTTCGTCGCCATCCGGGAGAACCGCGACCCCGAGTTCGTCCGCGACGAGATCACCGCCGGCCGCGCCGTGCTGCCGGTGAACGTCAACCACCCGGAGTCCGAACCGATGATCATCGGCCGGAACTTCCTGGTGAAGGTCAACGCGAACATCGGCAACTCGGCCGTCACCTCGTCCATCGACGAGGAGGTGGAGAAGATGACCTGGGCCACCCGGTGGGGCGCGGACACCATCATGGACCTCTCCACCGGCCGCGACATCCACACCACCCGCGAGTGGATCCTCCGCAACTCGCCGGTGCCGGTGGGCACGGTGCCCATCTACCAGGCGTTGGAGAAGGTGGGCGGCCGGGCCGAGGAGCTCACCTGGGAGAGCTACCGCGACACGGTGATCGAACAGGCCGAGCAGGGCGTCGACTACATGACGGTGCACGCCGGCGTGCTGCTCCGCTACGTCCCGCTGACGGCGCGCCGCAAGACCGGCATCGTCTCCCGCGGCGGCTCGATCATGGCGGCCTGGTGCCTGGCACACCACCGGGAGAGCTTCCTCTACACGCACTTCGCCGAGCTCTGCGAGATCCTGCGCGCCTACGACATCACCTTCTCGCTCGGCGACGGCCTCCGCCCCGGATCCATCGCGGACGCCAACGACGAGGCGCAGTTCGCCGAACTCCGCACCCTCGGCGAGCTCAACCGGATCGCGCGCCAACACGACGTGCAGACCATGATCGAGGGCCCGGGCCACGTCCCGATGCACAAGATCAAGGAGAACATCGACCTCCAGCAGGAGATCTGCGACGGCGCCCCCTTCTACACCCTGGGCCCGCTCACCACCGACGTCGCGCCCGCCTACGACCACATCACCTCGGGCATCGGCGCCGCGATGATCGCCTGGTGGGGCACGGCGATGCTCTGCTACGTCACGCCGAAGGAGCACCTCGGCCTGCCCAACCGCGACGACGTCAAGACCGGCGTCATCACCTACAAGATCGCCGCGCACGCCGCCGACCTGGCCAAGGGCCACCCGGGCGCCCAGGCCTGGGACGACGCGCTCTCCGACGCGCGCTTCGAGTTCCGCTGGGAGGACCAGTTCAACCTGGCCCTCGACCCGGACACGGCCCGCTCCTTCCACGACGAGACCCTGCCGGCGGAGCCGGCCAAGACGGCCCACTTCTGCTCCATGTGCGGCCCGAAGTTCTGCTCGATGAAGATCAGCCAGGAGATCAGGAACGACTACGGCGACCAACTCGGCCTGACGGACGACGCCATCGAGGCCGGCATGGCCACCAAGTCGAAGGAGTTCGCGGAGTCCGGCAACCGCGTCTACCTCCCGCTGGCCGACTGACCTCAGCCTCCACTACTCTGCGGCGCGAATCGGGTCCGCCATCGCAACCATTCCTTGCGATGGCGGGCCCGGTTTCCCGCATGCCTCCTGGTGTCAGGCGCGGTGCGGTCCGTAGCCGGGAGTGTTGTGAAGGCTGGCGACCTGACGGATGCACTGGCGCTTGAGGAGGAAGCGGAGGCTGTCGTGCACACGGGCGGTGGTAAGTCCCGTGCGGGCAGCGATGTGTTCGGCCGAGTACCAGACTTCACCGCGCTCAGCCAGCGCGGGCGCGAGCAGGACGGCGACGGCCCACACATCGTCCGTGATGGTCAGCCGCGCCCGCCAGGCAGCGAGCAACGTGTCGGCGGTCAACGTCTCCGCCGGAGGGCCCGGAGGCGATCGGTGTGCCGCCAGAGCATCGAGCGACTCGGCCACACGCGCCATGGAGCGCATGGTTTCGAGCACGACCTCCTGCATGGCGATGACCGACTTCTGCTGCGCGTCCGCGACGGCCTTCAGCACTTCGACTCCCTCCCACCGCGCCTTGTTGGCATCCTCCTGCGCGGCCGCCAGGCGTTCGTCATTGCGGATGTTCTGCTCCTCCAGCCGCACGATGGCGTCGGCCACCTGCTGGGGCATCGCGTACGCGACCGGGGCGCCAGGCCCGGTGGGCTGAACCTCGGCCTTCGTCAGAGCGTAGGAGCCGTCGCGCTGGACGGCCACGAGCACCTTGGACGCCCATGCCTTGAACGGCTCGGCCTCGGGCTTCGTGCACGCGTTGACCAGTCGGACGAGTCCCTGGAGATTCACGAGCTTCATGTCTCGCCGCCATTCCCGACCTGCGGGAATGCCGAGAGTGTGCCTCTGAAGCACAGTCTCGAGTGCTTCGTAGTTGGACGCGTCGGCGATGGCGCGGAGAGCGGAACCCGTGTGTGAGTAGCCGAGGTTCCGGCAGAGGTCGGCGGCGGGGAACCAGTGTGTCCCGTCCGGCATCGTCAATCGCCGAGAGCGGAGCGTCTGTTGCTGGACGCACGTTGCGTGGCCTTCTCCGCCGCTCGCCGGTTGGTGGCTGTCGCCGACGACCTCGGTGTAGTGCGGCTGCTCGACCCGGACAGTGGGCAGGAGATCTCCCAACGGGGAGGTCCTGGCCGTCTCCAGCGAGGCCGGCACGGTGCATCTGATCCGTCCTCTAGCCGAGCCGCCGGCGATCGGCTGCCTGGCCACCAATGACGTCTCCGTCAGGTTTCATCGCTGGCGACCGCCTTTCTGGGGCCCAGAGAGACGATTCTGCCTGTCCCCCGACGGCGCGCTGATCGCCATACTCGTCCAGGAGAACAAAGGGGATGAGGTGTGGGCGATCAAGAATTGGGACACTGGAAGCCTCCTCCCGCAAGGCCGGATCGCGTTGCCAGCCTGGGCGGACACGTTCGAGTTCAGCGGCCAGGATCGACTGGCGGTCGTGGTCAACGGAACGCTCGCCGTGTTCGAGGTGCCGGCCTGACGTGCGCGCTGGGGGTGCACGGGGTGCGGAACTACAGGGCTGCCGACACGAGTCCCGAGACGGCGGCACGCGGATACAGGCGGCGTGGCAGGCGACGCTAGGGCCGGGCGCCAGCCTTGACCTGCATGCGGCGTACTATGCGGACCTGTTGCGCGGGCAGCGGCAGGGTGACGAACTCACCGACACAGAGGCTGAGTTCATCGCGCAGTGGGCGGCGGTCTGGCGAGTCGACGCCAGTGGGGCACAGGGACGGGCGACCGGCTGGCTGCGCTGGCTCTGTGGGCAGGTCGCCCAACGGACCCAGTCCACCCCCGCGGTCGTCGAACGCAGTGTGCGGCTGTTCTTCCCCGAAGTCACGCGGTACTTCGGGACGCCCGCGCGTGAGGCCGTGCAGGACCGGGTGGTGCGGGCGCTGAAGCATCACCGCCCGCAGGTCGTCATCGCGCACTCGCTCGGCAGCGTCGTCACGTACGAGGCCCTGCACCGCCTCCCCGAGCTGGAGGTCGACCTCTTCCTCACCCTCGGTTCGCCACTCGCGCTCCCCACCGCGATCTTCCACCGACTCCAGCCACCCCCGGTGGACGGCAGGGGCACGAGACCGCCGGGAGTGGCACGCTGGGTCAACGTCGCCGATGTCGGCGACTTCGTGGCACCCCCCCCCGCGACCGACTGGCCCAGGTCTTCGCGGGGGTCGATCCCCTGCCCGACATCACCATCGCTCCGCTGTGGCCGCACAACGTCCTCGACTACCTCGGCCACGCCGTGCGCACACCGGCGACGTTAGCCCCGCAGCGCGTCAGGCCGGCGGTGTCCAGGAGGGGTCGCGGCCGCCGAGGCCGATGGCGCGGTCGAGGGACGAGGCGTCGTCCGGCACCGGGACGACCGGGCCGAAGCCGGTGCCCTCGCGGGCCGCGTCCTCGGTCTGGGCGGAGAGCAGCGCGATGGCGGCCCGCGCGCTGGCCTCGTCGGCCGGGTAGGGCTGGCCGGTCGCGCGGGCCAGGTCCCAACCGTGCAGCAGCAGTTCGTTGAGCGCGACCCGGCCGAGTACCGCGGCCGGCAGGGTCACGCCGCCGGCCCGCGTCTCGCCCGCCCAGGCCGCCGGCTCACCCCAGGCCGCGGCCAACTCGTCGAGCTGGCCGCGCAACCGGCCACGCCAGTCGCCGTCGAGGGAGAGGACCGGCGCGGCCGGGTCGGTGGGGCTGAGGTCGGTGAGCGGCCCGAACTCCTTGCGGGCGGCGGCCCGGAACGCCAGCGTCAGGCCGAGCAGGTGGCGCAGCAGGTCCTCGACGCGGTAGTCGGGGCAGGGCGTGGCGGCGGCGAAGCGCTCGTCGCCGACGCCGTCCAGCAGCCCGGCCACGCCGCGCGCGGCCGGGCCGAGGTCGAGGGGGATGTCGTGGGTGGTCATGCACTGTTGACCGCGAGCGGGCCCGGAACTCATCGGCGGCGGGGAGCCTAGGCTGACGCCATGCTGATACGCGGCGTCGATCCGAGGGACACGAGTTGGGAGCGGGACGAGACGCGCTACCGGGTCTCGTTCTGGGACGTGACGGCCGTCGCGGCCGACGCGTACGAGGTGGTGGACGCCGACGTCGACGAGGTCCTGGCGTGGGCGACCGGGCGCGCGGCCGACCGCGGCACGACGTACACGCTGTGGGTGCTGGTCGACGACTTCGCGGGCGAGGGGCCCGGGCTGGTCAGGCTCGCCGGGGTGGCCGGCGACCCCTTCGCCGGCGCCTGACCCCGCGCGTACTCAACCGGGAGTAGTCGCGGATGCTTCCGCCGTCAGACGACGCGGGCGGGGGCGGCGCGGGACGGTGGCGGCATGAGAGAGCTGCGTCGTCCGGTCCGCCGGGCCCTCCTCGTCGGGCACGTCGTCGTGTCCGTCGGCTGGCTCGGCCTGACCCTCTGCCTGCTGGTGCTCGGCATAGCCGGCGCCACCACCGGCTCGGCCGCCACGGCCGAGGCCGCCTACCGCGCCATGAACATCTTCGGCGACTGGCTGATCGCGCCGCTCGCCCTGACGACCTTCGCGTCCGGCCTGGTCCTCTCCCTCGGTACGCCGTGGGGGCTGGCCCGCTACCGCTGGGTGTACGCCAAGTTCTGGCTCACGCTGGGCGCCGGCCTCGCCTCGCTGTTCCTGTTCCGGGCCGGGATCGCCGACGCGGCCGCCGAGGTCGCGGCCGGACGGGCGGTGTCCGACCCGGCGGCGCTCGTCGCGCCCCCCGTCGTCTCGCTCAGCCTCTACCTGTTCATGACCGCGATCTCCGTGCTCAAGCCGTGGGGACCCACCCGGCGCGGGCGGGTGGCGCTGGCCGCGCGACGCGGGAAGGCCGCCACGAGGACCACGAGGACCGGGAGGACCGGGAAAACCGCTCGCGTCGGGGCGCGGGCATCGGCCACTGTGGGGCGGTGACGCCGCTCTCCGCAACCGACCTGCCCGTCCACCGCCTCGGCCTCGCCGACCTGACGGCCTGCCTGGACCTGGCGGACAGCCGGGACTGGACGCGTGAGGAGCACAAGTGGCGGCTGCTGCTCACCGCCGGCCAGGGCTACGGCATCGACGCCCCCGCCGGCGACGGGGTGGGCGGGCTGATCGCCACCGTCGTCGTCACCTCCTACGGGGACGACCACCGCTGCCTGAGCATGGTGCTGGTCGCCGAGCGGTACGCCCGCCGCGGCATCGCCCGCCACCTGATGCGGCACGTCCTGGCCGAGTGCGGCCCGGCCACCGCGTTCCTCTCCGCGACGGACCAGGGGCGTCCGCTCTACGAGCAACTGGGCTTCAAGGCGGTCGGCGGCCTCACCACCATCCGCGGCACCTTCACCGGCGCGGTGCCGCCGCCGGCCGGAGCGGCGTCGGCCGTGCGGCCGGCCACCGCCGCCGACCTGCCGGCCGTGCTGGCCTACGACCGCCCGGTCTTCGGCGCCGACCGCACCGGGCTGCTGACCCGGCTGCCGGCCTTCGCCGACCGGTTCCTGGTCGCCGAGGAGGCCGGCACCGGCCGGCTCGCCGGCTTCGCCGCCGCCTGGCCCAACCCGTCCAGCATCGTCATCGGCCCGGTCGTCGCCGACGACACCGCCACCGCGCAGGCCCTGATCGCCCGCCTCGGCGCCGAGGCGCCCCGCGCCGTCCGCTACGACGTGGACGCCCGCCATCGGGAGCTCGGCGCCTGGCTGCGGGCCAACGGTCTCGGCGACGGCCACGACACCACGCTGATGGTGCGCGGCGCCCCCGACATCCCGGGCGACATCACCCGCCGCTTCGCGCCCTACTCGGTCGCCCTCGGCTGACCTTCACCACACCGGCCGCAGCGGCGGCAGCGGGCGGCCGTCCGCCAACACCCCCACCAGCCGTTCGAGATCGGCGCGCAGCTCGGACACGTCGAGACGATCGCCGAGCTCCGCCTCCAGGGCGTGCAACACCCGTCCGGCGACGGCGAGATGGCGGTGGGCGGCCTCGGTGAGCACCACGAGGCGGCGCCGCCCACCGGCCGGATGCGGCTCGCGCCGCACATAGCCGCGCCGCTCCAGGTCGTCCACGATCTGCCCGGCGGCCTGCTTGGTGACGCCGAGCCGCGCCGCGAGCTCGCTGCTGGTCGCCCCGGCGGGGCGCAACGCCTGGAAGGCGAGGCCGTGGATGGGCCGGAGGTCGCCGTAACCCCGCTCGGCGACGCGGGCGTCGAACTCGGCGAGGAGCAGCTGGAATCCCATGCCGAGGAGGAAGGTCAGCTCGGGCTGGGGCGGCGGCGGTTCTGGCTCTGGCACGGGTCCATGGTGACACGGATGAGTAAAGCTGCTTTACTCACGGATCACTGGATCACGGACCCGGATCACCGAACCGCCGTAGGAGCGAACCATGCGGGTGAACACCCCGAACGAGCACGACGTCATCACCACCCCGAACGCCGAGATGACCAGGCTGGCCACGCCGAGCCGGGGCTCCCGCGAGCTCAGCACGTGGACGGTGCGGATGGCACCCGGCACCCAGGGCCCGGCGCACTCGGTGGACCGGGAGCAGGTGTGGGTGCCGCTCAGCGGCACCCTCGCCGTCGCCTCGGGCGACGCGGGCGCCTCGGGCGCCGAGCCGGCGCTCGTCGGGCCAGGACAGGCCGCGGTCCTGCCGGCCGGCGAGGTCCGGCGGATCTCGGCCGGCACCGAGCCGGTCGAGGCCCTGGTCTGCATGCGGCACGGCGGCCGGGCCACCCTCCCGGAGACCGGCGAGGCGCGGACCATCCCCTGGACGGAGTGAACCGCCGCCGCCCGTAAGCGACTTGCCCCGTTTCGGACGGATGGGCGGCGTTCGCCCGCATCTTCGCAGGATCGACATCGTTAACCCGGATGGCGTAGGGACACCGCGCCGTCCGTCAGGCCCCGCAGGGGCCAGGAAGGGAAACGATGATGAACGCCCACGAGAGCGACCTGCTCGCGTCGCGCGAACTGCGAGGCCGGGTGCTGGATCGGGTGGACGTGCTCGACAAGGTGAAGACGCTGCGGCTGCTGCCGGACGGGCTGCACGTGACGACACGGATGGTCGCCGAGTTCTACGAGGTCGACCGGGAGGCCGTCAAGAAGGTCGTCATCCGACACCGCGGTGAGCTCGTCGAGAGCGGCCTCCGGGTGTTGGAGGGCCTTGAGCTCCAGCGATTCAAGAGGGACAACTTGTCCCCCAATCCGGGGCTGCCGCAGCCGAGGCGGAGCCTCACCCTCTACCCCCGGCGGGCCGTGCTCAACGTCGGGATGCTGCTGCGGGACAGCGTCGTCGCACGTCAGGTGCGGTCCTATCTCCTCGACACCGAGGCGGTGGCCCGGGTCCCGGCGGGCGGCGAGCCTGTGGATAACTTTCCACTGCGGGCCCTTCACGAGCTCGAGCGATACGTGGAACGCGTGGTTGACGAGCGGATGGTCGCCGTCGCCGAGGAGTCGGTCAGACAGGTGATCGCGACCGCGGTCACGCCGCTGCTCAACCACCTCGTCGAGACGTCGGGTGAGCACCGGCAGCGACTGCACGAAATCCGGGATGACCTGCGACGATCGCGGCTCGGCCGCGGCTGGCGGCCCGACCTGGGGTGATCCGGCGGGCACCATGAGTCGGCCCGAAGTCGCAAACAGCAGTTGCGGCTTCGGGCCGTGCCGCAGTGTAGCGGGAAGGTGCCCCGACGCGGGTTATCCACAGGGTGCTCGGCCTGTCACCCGAGTTATCCACAGATTCTGAGTTATCCACAGGCGGCGGGTTCAACCGATCGGCGGCGGCCGAACGGGAGACGTCCCAGCAGCGGCGGCCGATTCCTTCAAGACGGCCCACGTCCACCCGTCTAGCGTCGCCCGCATGACAGCACGGACACCACGGACACCCCGCCTCGACCTCATCAGCATCGTCACCGACGACCTCGCGGCCTCGCTCGCCTTCTACCGGCGCCTCGGCATCGACGTTGCCGAGGGCGCGGAGAACCAGCCGCACGTGGAGGCCACGCTCCCCGGCGGCCTGCGGTTCGCCTGGGACACCGTCGAGACGATCAGGTCGTTCATGCCCGACTGGGCGCCGGTGTCCGGAGCCCAACGGATCGGGATCGCCTTCCGCTGCGCGGACGCGGCCGACGTGGACACCCTCTACGCCGAGCTCACCGCCGCCGGCCACGTGGGCGAGAAGGCGCCGTGGGACGCCTTCTGGGGCCAGCGCTACGCGGTCGTCAAGGACCCGGACGGCAACGGCGTCGACCTCTTCGCCCCCCTGGACCAGTGACCCTCACGGTCTGAGGCGGGTCAACGACACGCCCGTCAACTCCCGGACCTCGCGGGCCAGATGGGCCTGGTCGGCGTAGCCGGCCAGGAACGCCGCCGTGGCCGGCGGCGTGCCGGCGTCGGTCAGCCGCAGGGCGCGTTGCAGCCGCAGCACCCGGGCCAGGGTCTTGGGGCCGTAGCCGAAGGCGGCCAGGCCCCGGCGGCGCAGCTGCCGCTCACTGAGCCCGAGCTCGCCCGCGGTCTCCGCCACCCCGCGGCCGGCGGCGAGCGCCGCCACCGCCCTGGCCCGCCAGGGCTCGGGCGCCGCCGAAAGCCGGGCGGCCGCCAGTTCCTCCAGCGCGACACCGGCACTGTCGGCGCCCGCCACCCGCTCGGTGAGCCGCCGGACGAAACGCGCCGGCCACAGCTCGTCGAGGCCGACCCGCAGGTCGGTCAGCTCGTTCGCCGGCAGCCCGTACACCAGCGGCCCGACGCCCGGCGCGAACCGCAACCCGGTGTACCGCGCGCCGGCCGGGCTCGTCACCAGGTGGGCGCGGGTGTCGGGGCCGGCCACCAGCAGCCGCGCGCCGTCCCAGATCAGGTCCATGCAGCCGTCCGGCAGCACCCGGCCGACGCGGTCGGTCGGCGCCGTGACGTCCCACACCACGCCGCCGGCCAGGCCGGCGTGGCGCGCCGGCCGTTCGCGGTACCCGCCGTCAGCCATGCGCACCAGGATGGCATGCTGCCACGATGAGGCACCTTGGACTGCTCGCCCTCGTCGTCCCCGACTACGACGAGGCGATCGCGTACTACACCGGCGCGCTCGGCTTCGAGCTGCGCGAGAACACCCCGCAGCCCGACGACGCACCCCTGTCCGGAAACGCTGGCGGCAAGCGCTGGGTGGTCGTCGCCCCCGGCCCGGAGGCCCAGACGGGGCTGCTGCTGGCCAGGGCGGTCACCGACCACCAGCGGAGCCGGATCGGCGACCAGACCGGCGGCCGGGTCGGCTTCTTCCTCTACACCGACGACTTCGACGCCGACCTGGCCCGGTTCACCGCCGCCGGCGTGACGATCGAGAAGCCGCCGTGGACCGCGCCCTACGGCCGGGTCGCGGTCTTCGTCGACCGCTACGGCAACCGGTGGGACCTGCTCCAGCCGTCGGCGGCACCGTCGGTCGAGAAGTAGCGGAGCAGTTCGAGGAGCCGGTTGGCCGGCTGGGCCGACCAGTGCGTGGCCGTGGGCTCGGGGGCGCCGGACAGCCGGCCGACGGCCCAGGAGACGTGGTGCCGAAGAATCCTGGGCCACCACGCCGCGCCCTCGTCCGGCGCGTAGCCGGCGAGTACCGAACGGACGGCGCGCGGCGGCACCTTGGCGAACTCGACGGCCGGGTCGGCGTAGGCCGCGTCACCCCAGTCGAACAGCGCGGTCAGGGCGCCGCTCGCCGGGTCGACCAGCAGGTTGCCGGCGGACACGTCGCCGTGCAGCAGGACGAGCGGCGGCTCGGCCGGCGCCTCGGCGGCGAGCTCGTCGAGCCAGCCGAGCAGCCAGCCCGCGAGGCCGACACCGAGGTGGCCCCGTGCCGCCAGCGCCTCGACGCCGGGGCGCGGATCGTCGGCCCGGTCCTCGGGCACGCCGGCGAGCGGCGTCCGGGGCGCGGCGTGCAGCACCGCGAGCTGCTCGCCGAGCTCACGGTAGGCGAGGGGCCCCGGCTCGTCGTCGGGGGGCGCGACGCCGGGCGCGCGGCGCAGCACCAGGTAGGGGGCGCCCAGCTCGCCGCCCGCGCCGTCGAACTCCACGACCTCGGGGGTGCGCACGCCGAGGCGCGCGGCGTGCGGGATGACCACGGCCTCCTTGCGGAGGTCCGCGGCGAAGCCGGTGTCGCCGGGGCGCGCGACCTTGAGGACCAGGTCGTCGCCGAGCAGCCGGACCTCGGCCGCGACGCCCTGGCGCGGGGCCGGCCGGACGTCCGCCGGCGCGACGCCGTGCCGCCGCGCGATCCCGGCCAGCGCGGCGGCGGTGACGGCCGGATCCCCCGGCCGGTTCCTCGTCTCCCGGGTCACCATGGCGGGGAGTGTAGGCGGCGGTGCCCCGCGCCGGCCCGCCGTTTTCACGGCCGGCGACCGGCGACCAGCGGCCGGCGACCTGCGCTACGGCCGGAACGTCCGCCCCTGGTCGCGGCCGGTCACGGCCGCCACGTAGGCCCGCGCCACGTCGCGCACCGGGGTGCCTGCCGACGGGTCCATGCCGAGCGACACCAGGGTCTCGGTGACCCAGCCGGGGCTGACCACGTTGATCCGCGGCCCGCGCGGCAGTTCGACGGCGACGGCCGCGGCGAACGCCTCGATCCCCGCGTTGATCAGGGCGCCGAACGAGGCGCCCAGCGTCGGCTCGGCGAAGGTTCCGCTGGTCAGCGTGAGGGAACCGTCGGCCGCCAGCCGCGGCAGGACCTGCCGCGCCAGCCGCACCTGGCCGAGCAGCTTGCCGTCGAGCCCGGCGAGGAACGCGGCGTCGTCGCCCGGGTGCTCGTCCAGCCTGACGAGCGCCCCGCTGGCCGCGCAGCACACCACCGCGTCCAGCCGGCCGACGCCGGCCAGCAGCGCCGCCACCGAGTCCGGATCCGCCAGGTCCACCCGCGCGCCGGGGGGCGCGCCGCGCGAGGCGCGCACCACCTCGTGCCCGGCCGCCGCCAGCTCGTCCGCCACCGCCCGCCCGATGGTGCCCGTAGCACCGATCACCAGAGTCCGCATGTCCACTACCGTGCCCTGCGGGGCCGGGACCTGGCCAGCCCACCGCCGTGGGTATCCCCGCCAGGTACAGGCTCGGCCCGCGGCCCGCACGTCCGGGGCCGACCGGCCGGCATGGCGCCCCACCCCGACCTCGGTCCCTTCCCGCGCTCGCGCCGCGCCCGGCTGTGCCCCGCCAACGCCGGGCTGCCGGACCGCGGCTGGCATGGGGGCACCCCCGAACGAAGTCTGAGGGAGGGTGCCCGGGCCGCGCCGCGAGGAGCTGGCCCAACCGGCCGGCGTCAGCCCCGGCTACTACACACGCCTCGAACAGGGCAGGGCGCCGCGCGTCTCGGACGCCGTGCTCGCGGCGATCGCCGAGGTGCTGCGGCTCGACGCGGCGGAACGGAGCCACCTGCGCGCCCTCGTCCACCCGCCGGGCACCACGGGGTCACCCACCGAGACCGTGCGCCCCGCGATGCGGACACCGTTGGACTCGTTGGGCGCCACCCCGGCCCTGGTGCTCGGCCGGTGCCTCGACACCCTGGCCTGGAACGCGGCGGGCCACGCGCCGTTCGCCGGCCGGCGGCCGCACGACCCGGCGCTCGCCGCTACCCGCACCCCGTGGTGGGCCCGCTCGTCCTCACCCAGCAACTGCTCACCCCTGGGGAGGGTGGCGGGCAGCGGCTCGCGCTCCACGCCCCCGAGCCCGGCGGCACGTCGGCGGCCGCGCTCACGCGGCTCACCCGGCTCACCCGGCTCACGCGGCCCACGGGGCTCACGAGTGCGGCGCGGTCGACCGGAGGGAGCCCGGGGGTCAGGACGGCTCGGCCGTCCAGTGGTCGAGCACCAGCGTGAGCAGCCGGGTCAGCTCGGCGCGCTCCGCCCCGGAGAGCGGCGCGAGCAGCGCGTCCTGGGCCTTGGCCAGCACCCTGTCGGCGCGGGTCAGCTGGTCCTCGCCGGCCGGCGTCAGGGTGATCACGTTGCGCCGCCGGTCCGCCGGGTCGGGGCTGCGCACCACCTGGCCGGCGGCCACCAGCTCGTTGAGCGCGGCGACGACGTCGCTGCGGTCGATGCCGCAGCGACGGCCGAGCGCCGCCTGGCTGGCCGGGCCGAACTCGGCGAGGGCGGCGAGCAGCGCGTAGTGGTAGCGGCGGGCGCCGATGGCGGCGAACGCCTCCGCCGACAGCCGACCGGCGGGCGTGGCGGTGTGGGTGATCAGCCAGCTCGCCTTCGCCCGCAGCCGCTCGGGCGCCCGCTCCGACGACCGCTCCGACGCCCGCTCAGGCGCCGGCTCCGCGCCCCCGGACGGGGTCTGGGGGAGGCTGCCGTCACGCTCGTCGTCCGCCGTCCGCATGCCTCGACCCTAGCGCGCGGCACCACGGCTCAGCCCCGGCCCGTTCCGTGGTCCTCGGGCGCGGTCAGCGCGGCGATCACCCGCCCCACCTCGGCCCGTTCCGCCTCCGGCAACCAGCCGGTGGCGTGCACCATGCGCAGCGTCGTGACGAGGCGTTCGGCGTCCTCGGGGGTGCCGAGGTCGCCGAGGCGGGCGGGCAGCACCAGGGCCAGCGCGGTCAGCCTGGCGTGCTCGCACCAGCCCCTGATCAGGTCGTCGAGCGCCGCGTGGCCGGGCGGCCGCCGGCCCGGCGGCCGCCCGGCGGCCGTCGGCGACGGCCAGCCGGAGCCAGTTCCGGTACTCCCCCTCGGGCACGGCCGGGATGTGCTCGGCGGCCAGCGCCAGGTGCGCGCGGGCCGGCTCGTGGTCGCCGAGGTCGCGGCGCGCCCGGGCGATGTTGAGGTGCAGCGAGGCGCGGAAGCCGGCGACGCGGTCGTCCCCCACCGCGTCCGCGTACCGGAGGCAGTCCTCGTTCCAGCGCAGCGTCGCGGCCGGGGTGTCCTGGTGCCGGGCCACGTAGTGCGCCGCGACGCAGCGCTCGTAGTCGTCGCCGGCCGCCGCCCAGGCCCGTTCGAACAGCTCGCGGGCCCGCGCCCGCTCCCCCGCGGCCTCCGCCGCCATGCCGGCCGCGCACAGGCCGACCACCTCGTTGTGCGGGTCCATCGCTCAGGCCTCCTTCACGCGCACGGGCATCACGAGCGTGGTGAAGCTGCCCTGGTCGGCCGAGCGGACGACCACCGGGGCCGCCTCGCTCGCCAGTTCGAGCAGCACGTCGGGGCCGACGCTGGCGTCCAACGCCGGCAGCAGCACCGCCGGGTCGAAGCTCACCGACGACGGTGGCTCCCCCGAGACGACGCCGCCCACCGCCGTCCCGTCGACCGTGATCGCTCCCTCCCGCACCCGCAGGGTCACGGGGCGCGGGCCGGCCGCGGCGGCGCGCAGCGCCAGCCGGTCGGCGACGACCCGGCCGCGCGGCGCGGCGAGCGCGGCGAGCATCCCCCGGTAGTCGGGATAGTCCGCGTGCGCGCGGGGGTGCTCCTGGTGGTCCGGGTTCGCCGTGTCGAGCAGCGGCAACGGCACCACGCCCTCGCCCGCCCGCAGTCGCGCGCCCGCGTCGTCCACCACCACCTCGACCTCGGGCAGCGGCAGCGCCCAGGTCCCGGCGGCCCGCAGCCCGTCCGCGGTCACCACCAGCCGGCAGGGGTCGCCGTCCAGGGCCAGCGGGCGCAGCACCCGCAGCGCCAGCCGGTAGCGGTCGGTGGCCACCAGCCGCACCTCGCCGCCGACCAGCTCGATCAGCACCCCGCCGAGCGCCGCCGGACCTCCCCCAGCCAACGCCGGGAGGTGCCCCCATGACGCCGCCGCCGGCGCCACCTGCCGGACGGCGCTGGCCAGTTCGGCGCCGCCCAACCGGGCCGTGGCCCGCCGCCCCGCGCCCGGCAGGTCGAGCAGGATCTCCTCGGCGGCCGCCCTGGCCATCGCCGCCAGCTCGGAGCTGCGCCGCAGATGGGCGCGGAGCGTCACCCGGCCCTCCTCGGCCGACCCTCCCCCAGCTAACGCTGGGAGGTGCCCCCATGCACCACGGCCGCGTCCACCAGCGGCAGCCCGGCCTCGCGCAGCCGCCGCACCAGCAGCCCGCGCGCCTCCTGCTCCGGCGCGTAGTAGCGGTAGCCGGTGGCGGCGTCCACCCGGTCCGGGCGCAGCAGCCCGCAGTCGTCGTAGAAACGCAGCGCGCTCGGCGCCACGCCGACCCGGCGCGCGAAGGCGCCGATGCTCATCTCGTGTGGTGGGTCCGTCTCGTGGTCCATGCCGGTGAGTCTCGACGTTCGGCCGACCTGAAGGTCAAGCCGCGCCACGCCACGCGGGGCCCGGCTCCGGCCGCTCAGGACGGGCGGACACCGACCGCCTCGAAGAACGCGTAGTGGAACACGCCGCCCTCGCCCGCCGTGCGCCGCAGGTCCGCGATGCCGCGGTCCCAGTCGCTCGGGGTCATGAGGCCGGCCTCGATCGCCTGCTCGCGGGCCCCCCTGATCATCGCGGTGAAGGTGTCGAGCACGAAGTCCACCATCAGCTCGGGCCGGCTGTCGTCCACGTAGACGGTCCGCACCCGCACCGACACCTCGGCGAACCCGGCGTCCCGCAGCAGCGGCCCCACCGTCCGCCCGGCCAGCGCGTTCCCGCCGGCCACCGCCTGCAGCCGCGCCTGGCAGTCGATCACGGCCCGCGCGTAGGCGCTGTCGGGGTGGAAGAAGGCCGCGCCGTGGTCGCCCTCGATCAGGGTGAGCGTCCCGCCGGGCCGCAGCACCCGCCGCAGCTCGACCAGCGCCCGCCCCGGATTGGACAGGTGCTCGACCACGAAGCAGACGAAGACGTGGTCGAACTCCGCGTCCGCGAAAGGCAGTTCGTACAGGTCGGCCTCGTACCAGCGCACGTCCGCGCCGGGCGCCCGCTCCGTCACCCGCGCCCGCGCCACGGCCAGCGACTCGGCCGAGCGGTCCACGGCCACCCACCGCACGCCGGGGCTGCCGGCCACCAGGTGCACGGTCTGCGCCCCCACCCCGCAGCCCGCCTCCAGCACCGTGGCGCCGGCCGGGTACGCCGTGTCGGCGTGCAACAGCTCGGACAACGTGTCCGCCTGGTCCCCGAGCCTGCGCGCCTCGCGCTCCGAATAGCCGTGTACATAGCCGATCAACGAGTCCATGCCCCCACCCTGCTGCCACTATGGACCAGTGAACAGGTCCAATGCCGATCGACTCCATCGGACCAAAGCGGCAACCAAAGCGGCAACCCAAACGGCAACCAAAGCGGAGGCCAGAACGCAGGGCGGAGCGGCGGCGGACGAGGCCCCGGCCGGGGCGGGCGGCGCCTCCGACTTCCTCCAGCTCGACGTGACCGCCGCGCCGCCCGGCGGGCGCGCCGACTGGCTGGCCCGCCAGCTCAGGGGCGCCGTCGCCGACGGCCGGCTCCCGGTGGGCAGCCGACTGCCCGCCACCCGGGTGCTCGCCGGCGAACTGGGCGTCTCCCGCGGCGTCGTCACCGAGGCGTACCGCCGGCTCGTCGAAGACGGTCACGCCGAGGAGCGCCCAGCGGCCGCGCAGCCTGGTGACGGTGATCAGCGCGCCGGTGGCGATGCCGGCGACGGCCATCGGCAGCAGGCTCGCCGTGAAGGCCCCGCCGCGCGGGTCGCCCGGCGGCGTCGGCACCA
>NZ_SMKI01000828.1 GCF_004348415.1 Streptomyces hainanensis | reverse complement strand
GGGATCGGGTAGGGTTGGCGGCAGCCCCTCACGCGGCGCTATCTCGCTGAAATCCCCCAGGGCCGGAAGGCAGCAAGGGTAGGTGAGCTCTGGCGGGTGCGTGGGGGGCCCTGTGCTGTTGGCGCGAGTGTCAGTGGTGCCCGATATCGTCGGTGTCGTGTCCTCGCTCGCGCTGTATCGCCGCTACCGACCCGAGACCTTCGCGGAGGTCATCGGGCAGGAGCACGTGACCGTCCCGTTGCAGCAGGCCCTGCGGAACAACAGGGTCAATCACGCGTATCTGTTCAGCGGGCCGCGCGGCTGCGGCAAGACGACCAGTGCGCGCATCCTCGCCCGGTGTCTCAACTGCGAGCGCGGGCCCACGCCCACGCCGTGCGGGGAGTGCCAGTCGTGCCTCGATCTCGCGCGGAACGGGCCGGGGTCGATCGACGTGATCGAGATCGACGCCGCCTCGCACGGTGGCGTGGACGACGCGCGTGAGCTGCGGGAGAAGGCGTTCTTCGGGCCCGCCGTCAGTCGGTTCAAGATCTACATCATCGACGAGGCGCACATGGTCACCCCGGCGGGGTTCAACGCCCTGCTGAAGGTGGTGGAGGAGCCGCCCGAGCATCTGAAGTTCATCTTCGCGACCACCGAGCCGGAGAAGGTCATCGGGACGATCAGGTCGCGCACCCATCACTATCCGTTCCGGTTGGTGCCGCCCGGCACGCTGCGTGAGTATCTGGGTGAGGTCTGTCAGCGCGAGGAGATCCCGGTGGATCCCACGGTGCTGCCGCTGGTGGTGCGCTCCGGCGCCGGGTCCGTGCGGGACTCGATGTCGGTGATGGACCAGCTGCTCGCGGGCGCGACGGACGCCGGGGTCACCTACGAGATGGCCACGTCGCTGCTCGGCTACACGGACGGGGCGCTGCTTGACGATGTCGTGGAGGCGTTCAGGGCGGGCGACGGGTCGGCCGCGTTCGGGGTGGTCGACCGGGTCATCGAGGGTGGTCACGATCCACGGCGGTTCGTCACGGATCTGCTGGAACGGCTGCGTGACCTGCTGATCCTCGCGGCCGTGCCGGACGCGGCGGACAAGGGGCTGATCGACGTCCCGGTGGACGTGCTGGAGCGGATGCGGGCGCAGGCGACGGCGTTCGGCCCCGCGGAGCTGAGCCGCGCGGCCGACCTGGTCAACACCGGGCTGACGGAGATGCGGGGGGCCACCTCGCCCCGGTTGCAGCTGGAGCTCATCTGCGCCCGGGTGCTGCTGCCCGCGGCGTACGGGGACGAGCGGGCGCTGCAGAGCCGTCTCGACCGGTTGGAG
>NZ_SMKI01000827.1 GCF_004348415.1 Streptomyces hainanensis | reverse complement strand
CCGGCGCCCGAGCCGGTCGAGGAGCCCGAGCCCCCGGCGCCCAAGCCGCCGGCCCCCGCCAAGCGCAAGGGGCGGTCGAAGACGCGGCTGCTGCTCGTCGGCGTGCTCGGCCTCGCCGTCGCGGCCTACGGCGTCGGCCTCTTCATGAGCCCGCAGGACGTGCCGCGCGGCACCACCGTGCTCGGCGTCGACATCGGGGGCCTCAGCTCCCAGGAGGCGCAGAGCCGGCTCGCGGCCGAGCTCGACGCGGCCAACAACACCCCGCTCACCCTGCTGGTCGGCGAGCAGGAGATCGAGCTCAAGCCGAGCGTCGCCGGCCTCGCGGTGGACGTCGAGGGCACCGTCCGCGCCGTCTCCGGACAGGACTACAGCCCGGTCTCGGTCTTCGGTTCGCTGATCGGCGCCGAGCGCGCGGAGAACGCGGTGTTCGCGGTCGACCGCGAGAAGCTGACCGTCGCGCTCCAGGACATCGTGGGCACCTCGGGCGGCGCGGGCCCCGTCGAGGGCACCGTGGTCTTCGAGAACGGCGAGGCCATCGGCCGCGCCGGTCAGCCGGGCGGCGCGATCGACGTGCGGACCGCGGCGGACGCCGTCGAGGCCGCCTTCCGGGAGCGGGCGGCCTCCGGTCGCAACCCGGCCGTCGAACTGCCGGTCAGCGACCAGAACCCCACGGTCGGCGAGGAGCAGATCCAGCAGGCCCTCACCGAGTTCGGCGAGCCGGCGATGTCCGGCTGGGTCTGGCTGATCGCGGGCAACGCGGACCCCCTCCCCATGAGCCCGGGCACCATCGACGACTTCCTCTCCATGGCACCCGGCGAGTCCGGCGCGCTCCAGCCGGTGATCGACACCGAGGCGCTCGCCGAGATCTACGGGGCGAACTTCGACGGCGTCACCATCGACGCGGGAGGCGGCCCGGTCCCGATGACCGCGGACCACGCCGCCGCCGCGCTGATCCCGGCGCTCCGCGAGACCGCCGCCGTGGACGACGGCCCCGGCCGCCGGGAGGCGGTCGTGGAAGGCGCCGTCGGCCCCTGACCGCACCCCGCGCCGGCCGCCTAGGCCGGCGCGGTCCGGTAGTGGTAGTGGTGGTGGTCGGCGAAGCCCAACCGGTCGTACAGCGTGCGCGCCGGCGCGTTGTCGACCTCCACCTGGAGATAGGCGGCGCTCGCGCCCTCCGCGAGCGCCGCGCGGGCCAGTTCGCGCATCAACGCGGTGGCCACGCCGGCCCTGCGGTGCGCCGGCTCGACGCGGATCGCCGCGAAGCCCGCCCACCGCCCGTCCACGACGCCCGTCTCTTAAACACATCTGACGCTGCCGACGAACCC
>NZ_SMKI01000826.1 GCF_004348415.1 Streptomyces hainanensis | reverse complement strand
GGATGCGGTGGAGCGGGGGTTCGAAGGACCGTTCCCGTGCGGCGGGGCAGAGTGGATCAGAGTGTTGTCCTGCCCCGGACCACGCGCCGATCATGCATGCCGGAGGCCCGCCGCCGCACCACGGGTGGCAGGTCCGGCCGGATCGCGCCATCGCGCCGGCGGCGCGCGCCGGCGCTCACCGGTAGACCAACAGCGCCGGGCGGCCGGCGGCCGCGTCGCCCGGGTAGAACACCCGGTTGAGCAACACCAGCGTCCCCTCGTGCCACAGCGGCCGCTGGTCGTGCACGAACAGGCCGCTCATCAGGGCCCATTCGCGGCGCCGCGCCACCGGGTCGAGGGTCAGCAGCGGGGCCGCCCGGCCGGTGTCCGGGTCGATGGCCACCACGAGCCCGGCGCGTTCCTCGCCCGCCGGCTGGTAGGCGAGGATCCGGTCCCCCCGCACACCGAACGGCCGGATGTCGCCGCCGCCCAGCGCCGGCACCTGGTACTCGGCGAGGCCGCTCCCGAGGTCGAAGGCGACGACGGCGTTGCCCGCCTCGGCGCCCGGGGCGTCGTGGCCGCTGGCCAGGTAGAGGTGGCCGTCGTGCACGACGGTGCCGCCGCAGTCCGCGAACGACGCGGTCCGGCACGGCGGAAGATAGCGCTCGCGGTCATAGTCCAGCTCGTACCTGATCGACTGGCGATCGTCATCGACCACGAAGACGTGCTCGGTGACGCTTCCGGGGCCGTCGCCGCTTCCCGCGTCGTCGCCGAGCAGCGCGGTGACCACCAGCGGCTCGGTGGAGAGCACGGCGGTGACGGCGAGCGGCCGGCCGAGGAACCGGGGCCCGAACGTCCACTCCCACAGTTCCCCGCCCCACGCGGTGGTGGCGCGGACGGTGCCGCCGTCCCGGCCCGGCGGGCTGCCGCAGGCGGTCCTGGACACCAGCGCGCCGTCGACCACGGCGTACGCGTCGGCCACGCAGCCGGCGCCGGCCTCGTCCGCCGCCACCCGCCAGAGCGGCTCGACCCCGGCCGGGCCGTCGGCGAGCCGGAAGCCGGCGGCGGCGCCGTCCCAGGCGACCGCCACCGTGTCCCCGAGGATCGCCGGCTGGTCGTCCGCGCCCGGGCCCCGGCCGTCGACCCCCAACGGCACCTGGGCGACGGCCTCCCCGGCCACGATGTCGAGCACGGTGAGCGTCCCGCAGTCCCGCCCCTGGAGCACCGCCACCCGGCCCTCCGAGGACGTCGGGGACGCCTGGCAGACGCCGTCGGCGAGGTCGAGCGGGAGACGCCAGTTGCGGGCGCCGGTGGCCAGGTCGTACGAGACGACGCCACCGTCCGCCACCCGCACCAGATCGTCGCCCGCCACCCAGT
>NZ_SMKI01000825.1 GCF_004348415.1 Streptomyces hainanensis | reverse complement strand
CCACCCCGGGAGCGCTGCGCCGCCCCCCGCCGTCGCCCGGACAGCACACCGCCGAGGTCGCCCGCGACTGGCGGCTGCCCCGACCCGATCCGACCGAAGGGCCCCGACCGTGACCACCGACGCCTATGTCTACGACGCCATCCGCACCCCACGCGGGCGCGGCAAGGCCAACGGCTCGCTCCACGGCACCAAGCCCGTGGACCTGGTCACCGGACTGATCGGCGAGCTGCTGCGCCGCTTCCCCGGCCTCGACCCGGCGGCCGTCGACGACGTGGTGCTCGGCGTGGTCAGCCCCGTCGGCGACCAGGGATCCGACATCGCCCGGATCGCCGCGCTGGCCGCCGGACTGCCGCACACCGTGGCCGGCGTCCAGGAGAACCGCTTCTGCGCCTCCGGGCTCGAAGCCGTCAACCTGGCCGCCGCCAAGGTCCGTTCCGGCTGGGAGGACCTAGTAATGGCCGGCGGCGTGGAGTCGATGTCCCGGGTGCCGATCGGCTCCGACGGCGGCGCCTGGTTCCTCGACCCGGAGACGAGCCGGGCCACCGGCTACGTCCCCCAGGGCGTCGGCGCCGACCTGATCGCCACCATCGAGGGCTTCGGCCGGCGGGACGTCGACGCGTACGCCGCCGAGTCGCAGGCCAGAGCCGCCGCCGCCTGGAAGGACGGCCGCTTCGACCGCTCCGTGGTCCCCGTCGTCGACCGCTCGGGTATCCCGGTGCTGGAGCGCGACGAGCACCTCAGGCCAGGCACCACCGCCGACAGCCTGGCCGCGCTCACCCCGTCGTTCGCCGCCCTCGGCGAGGCCGGCGGCTTCGACGCCCTCGCGCTGCGCACGTACCACTGGCTGGAGCGCATCGACCACGTCCACCACGCGGGCAACTCCTCCGGCATCGTGGACGGCGCGGCGCTCACCCTGATCGGCAGCCGCGCGGCCGGCGAGCGGTTCGCCATGACGCCACGCGCCCGGATCGTCTCCGCCGCGGTCTCCGGCGCCGACCCCACCATCATGCTCACCGGCCCGGCCCCCGCCACCCGCAAGGCGCTGGCCAAGGCCGGGCTCACCATGGACGACATCGACCTGATCGAGATCAACGAGGCCTTCGCCGCCGTGGTGCTGCGCTTCATGCGCGAGTTCGACCTCGGCCCCGACCGGGTCAACGTCAACGGCGGCGCCATCGCCATGGGGCACCCGCTGGGCGCCACCGGCGCCATGATCCTCGGCACCCTCGTCGACGAGCTGGAGCGGCGCGAGCTGCGCCGCGGCCTGGTCACCCTGTGCGTCGGCGGTGGCATGGGCATCGCCACCGTCGTCGAACGTGTCTGAAACCGGCCGCCCCGCCCGCGACCACGCCCGCCACCGTCATCCGAGAC
>NZ_SMKI01000824.1 GCF_004348415.1 Streptomyces hainanensis | reverse complement strand
GGGTCGAATGGGGCGGTACTCAGGAGCTGCCGGAGCTCGACCGGCTGTCGCCGGCGCAGCAGATGGGGATCGCCTGTGTGCGCTGCGGCCGGCGGCTCGGGGCGTCCGGGCGGCGGGTGGGGACGCTGCGAGACCGGTGGGGGCACGCGTTCGTGCTGTGGATCTGCGCGCCGCACTGCCCGCTCAGGCGGTGAACGGCCGGTCCCGGCGGAGCGGGAGGGAGGCCAGCGCGTGGGAGCGGAAGCTGGTGCGCCAGCGCGCCGACTCTGGGGCCGGGCGCGGGAATCGGGGGAGCAGGGTGGTCAGCGCGACCTCCAGCTCCAGGCGGGCGAGCGGGGCGCCCAGGCAGTAGTGCATGCCGTGGCCCAGCGCGAGTTGCGGGCCGTGGTCGGTGCGGCGGACGTCGAACGACTCGGGGTCCGCGTAGCGCTCCGGGTCGCGGTTGGCTGAGGCCAGGCAGAGCAGGACGGTCTCGCCGGTCGGCACCACGGTGCCGGCGATGTCCAGGTCCTCGGTGGCGAAGCGGCGGATCGCCATCAGGTTCGGGTGGGCGTGGCGCAGGAACTCCTCGACGGCGCCCGGGACCAGGGCGGGTTCCGCGCGCAGCGCGGCCAGCTGCCCGGGGTCCCGGGACAGCGCCGACAGGCCCGCCGAGAGGGTGTGTTGCACGTTCTCGATACCGGCGCCCAGGATCAGGAAGGCGAGCGAGACGAGTTCGTCCTCGGAGAGCCGGTCGCCCTCGTCGCGCGCCGCGACCAGCGCGGAGAGCACGTCGTCGCCCGGTGCCGCGCGGCGGGCCGCGACCAGTTCGGTGAGGTAGCGGTGGATGGCGGCGATCGCGGCCCCCGTGGCGTGCCGGTCGGTGGGCGCGATCACGGTTCCGACCCACTCGGCGAACGGCGCCCGGTCGCCCTCGGGCAGCGCGAACAGGTCGCTGATCACGGCGAGCGGCAGCGGGGTGGCGAACTCGGCGACCAGGTCGTCCCCGAGCCCGGCGGCCAGCCGCTCGGCGGTGGCGGTGACCGACGGGCGCAGCGCCGCCACCTGGCGCGGCGTGAAGCCCTGCGAGACCAGCCGGCGGAGCCGCAGATGGTCGGCCGGATCGATGTTCAGCAGGTTGCGGTCCAGCGCGGCCGGCAGCGAGAAGCCGGCGTAACCCGTGGTGGAGTGCCGCTTGTTGACGGAGAGCCGGTCGTCCGCGAGCGTGGGGGCACCTCCCAGCGTTAGCTGGGGGAGGGCGCACCTCGGCGTCCCGGGTGACGATCCAGGCCCGGGTGCCGTCCGGGAGCGTGACGTGGTGCACGGGCGACGCCTCGCGCAGCCGCGCCAGCGTCCCGTACGGGTCGCGGACGAAGTCGTCGGTGAAGGGGGCCAGGGGGGCCAGGGG
>NZ_SMKI01000823.1 GCF_004348415.1 Streptomyces hainanensis | reverse complement strand
AGTGTGCCGGTGATGGCGTGCGGCGCGGCGGCCTCGTCGAGCCGGCCGGCGGTGATCTCGTCGGCCGCCGTGTGCAGCACCGAGAAGAACGTGGCGACCAGCCAGGGCACCGGGACGTCGGGGCGGAGACGGTGCGGGGGCTCGCCCAGGCGGTGATGCTGCTCAGCGTGCAGGCCGTGCTGGTGGCGTTGTTGGCGCCGGCCGACATCACCGAGGGGCTGCGGGACGCGATGCCCGCGATCGCGTTGATGACCGTGGTGGGGGCGGTCGGCGCGGTGGCGCGGGCGGTGTCGACGTACGCGGACGGCACGTTGCAGCCGAAGGTGGAGCGGCACGCCCAGGAGCGGTATCTGGAGCGGACGTTGCGGGTCGAACTGGAGGCGATCGAGGACCACGCGTTCCACAAGCTGCTGGAGTCGGCGCAGTTCGGCGCCTCGTCGGCGCGGCGGATGATCGGGCACGGTACGCGGGTGATCGCGGCGGTGTTGTCGCTGGCGGCGGCCGCCGGGGTGTTGGCGGTGCTGCATCCGGCGTTGATGCCGATGCTGCTGCTGATGACGTTGCCGAGCGCCTGGTCCGCGCTGACGATCGCCCGGCGGCGGTACCAGTCGTACCAGGAGTGGGTGCAGCACTCGCGGGCCGCGCACACCGTGTCGCGGCTGATCATCGAGTCGGACGCGGCGGCCGAGGTGCGGGTGCACGGGGTGGGGCCCTTCCTGTTGCGGCACTTCCGGGCGATGTCGCAGGCGTACGAGGGTGAGCAGGCGCGGCTGGCCAGGGAGGCCGCCACGACGAACCTGGGCGCTTCGCTGTTGACCGGGCTCACGGCGCTGGCCACCTATCTGGTGCTCGGCGGCCTGCTCTGGTCGGGCGCGATGGAGGTCGCCGCGGCCGGCGCGGCCGTGGTGGCCATCCGCACCGGCTCGGCGTCGCTGGACAATCTGATCGCGCAGGTCAACTCCATGCACGAGGACAGCCTGTTCGTGACCGATCTGCATCAGATCGTGGAGAAGTCGGCCGGGCGCGAGATCCCCACGGGCGGCGCGCCGCTGCCCGAGTGTCCGGAGAGCATCGAGGTGGAGGGCGTGACGTTCGCCTTCCCCGGGACGGAGGGCGCGCCCGCGCTCGACGACGTGTCGCTGTCCATCCCGACGGGGCGGGTGACGGCGCTGGTGGGGGAGAACGGCTCCGGCAAGTCCACGCTGATCAAGCTGCTCTGCGGGCTCTACCAGGCGCAGTCGGGTCGGATCAGGCTGGGCGGGCAGGACATCGCGGCGGCGGACCGGCACGAGCTGTTCGCCCGGTTCGCCGTGGTCGGGCAGGACTTCTACCGGTCGACGGCGTCCAGTACGCCGTCCCGCTCGACACCCACCCCATGGTCCTCTACTACAA
>NZ_SMKI01000822.1 GCF_004348415.1 Streptomyces hainanensis | reverse complement strand
CACCCCGCCATCGAAGGGCCTCATCGCCATGCCCGTGGAATTCCTCGGTATCGCCGCCACCAACGACGGCTCGGAGACCACCGCACGCTCCGGCGCCGCGTTCGACCCGGACTACACGCTCCGCCTCGCCCGCGCCCACGAGGACCACGGCTGGGACCGCGTGCTGTTCGCCTACGGCTCGGGATCGCCCGACCCCGCGGCCGGCGCCGCGTTCCTGGCCGCCCGGCTCGACCGGCTGAACATCCTGCTCGCCCACCGCCCCAACGTCTCCCAACCCACCTTCGCGGCCCGCACCTTCGCCACCCTCGACCAGATCAGCGGCGGCCGGCTCACCGTCCACTTCATCACCGGCGGCAACGACCACGAGCAGCGCCGCGAGGGCGACACCCTCACCAAGGACCAGCGCTACGCCCGCACCCGCGAGTACATCCAGATCGTCAAGCGGATCTGGACCAGCCGCGAGCCGTTCGACCACGAGGGCGAGCACTACGCCTTCCACGACTACGTGAGCGACGTCTTCCCGGTGCAACAGCCCAGGCCCGACGTGTCGTTCGGCGGCTCGTCACCGGCGGCGCTGGCGACCGGCGGCGCCGAGGCCGACATCTACTGCCTGTGGGGCGAGCCGCTGGCCGAGACCGCGCAGCAGATCGAGGCGGTGCGGGCCGCCGCCGCGGCGGCCGGGCGGCGCGAAGTGCCGCGCATCCAGGTCGCGTTCCGCCCGATCATCGCGCCGACCGAGGAACTCGCCTGGGAGAAGGCCCACCGCACGGTCGGCGCCATCCGGGCCCGGCGCGCGGGAGCCGACCGGCCGACACCCGAGAACACCGGCTCCCAGCGGCTGATCGCCATCGCCGAGCGCGGCGAGCGGTTCGACCGCGCGCTCTGGACCCCGACCGCCGCCGCCACCGGCGGCGCGGGCAACTCCAACGCCCTGGTCGGCACCCCGGAGACGGTCGCGGCCGCGCTGCTGGATTACTACGACCTGGGAGTGGACATCATCTCGGCGCGGGGTTACCACCTTCTGGACGACGCCATCGACTTCGGGCGCCATGTCATCCCCCTCGTCCGCGAGGAGGTGGCCAGGCGCGACGCGGAGCTGGCGGCCTCGCGCGCGCCGGCCGCGGCGGCCGGCTGAGGAGCCGGCCGTGAGCCGGCGGTTGGGCTGACGACTCGGGACGGCGGGGTGTGATGGGTGACGGAGGGCCGACGGCCGACTGTTCGTACCCGCTGCCGTCCGCCCCGCCCCGCTGGCTGCTGACCTCGCGCCGCCACATCGACCTGCTGCGGGTCTGCAGCGCGTACCAAGACCGCTGAGGCGGTCCGCGGCCTCCCGCCCGCGGACCGCCGCTCCGGCCTGCCCGCGCGCCCCCGCCACCGCGCCCTTGCCACCGCGCCTCCCTTCCCACCGCGCTT
>NZ_SMKI01000821.1 GCF_004348415.1 Streptomyces hainanensis | reverse complement strand
GTGTTGGGGTGGGCGGGCTCGCGCTTGTCGACGGCCCGGCCGTGGTCGGCGATCGTGGAGTTCATCACGTCCCGCACGGGGTTGGCGGCGTCGCCGAGCGCCCCGTCCCGGCCGGCGGCCCGCACCGTCACCGTGTCCCCCGACCGCCCGCGGTCACCGCCGCCGGCCACCACGCCGAGGCTGCCGTGCGCCCCCGGGTCCGCGGTGAGTCCGGGGATCCGGACGTCGGCCGCGGCGCCGTCCCCCTCGACCGACACGAAGCCGTCCCAGAGGGCGATCTCCCGCAGCGGCTCGGCCGCGTTCTCGTAGGCCACCACCAGGCTCCAGCCGCCCCAGCCGCCGGCCGCCGAATGTCCCATGGCGGTGTTGATCTGGGCGACGGTCCAGGAGCCCGGCTGGCTCCAGCGCACCAGCTCGGTGACGTCGGCCGAGGCGAAGAAGGCGGCCTGGTCGCCGGTGTCCCGGTGGCCGATGACGGAATCCGCGAGCAGTTCCTTGTACCGTCCGCCCGGTTCCGCGATCAGCACCCGGCCGTTGTCCTCCGGCGGTTTGTGTTCACCGACCCGGATATTGGCGCCCCAGTAAAGGCGGGCGTGGCTGACCCGTGACCCGGGGGGCAGCCGGAGTTCCGCGCGGCTGGAGTTGTAGGTGTTGGCGTCCGAGTCGACGTCGATGTACGCCATCTCGTACTGGCCGCCCCCGGCGGCCGCTCCCGACTGGGCCTCGGAGCAGCTCGGGGCCGAGGCGAGGACCACTCGGCCGCAGGTGATGACGGAGTTGGCGGCCCGTGCGACGCCGCCGTGTTGGACCGCGCGATAACGCTCGGCGAACGGAATCGTCGGCGCCTCGGCGGCGGCCGCGACGAACGGCCGCGGGCCGATGGCGAACAACGCGACAACGGAGAGAACGAACAAGGCCAGGCGTCGCATGACTCACCCTTCGACCGCTTTCCGACCGGCGTTGAAAACCATGACAGAAAACAAACGGGAAATCACGTAAAACGCGCGGAGCCCAGCACCTGACACCACACCACGATTTACATAAGAATTGATTTACATACGAATTGGAACGACGGTCACCACGCACCGCCGCGCACCGCACAACGAAGAGCCCCCGCTCCGGATCTCTCCGGAGCGGGGGCTCTGAACCGCTGGTGCGCGAGGGGGGAGTTGAACCCCCACGCCCTTTCGGGCACTGGAACCTGAATCCAGCGCGTCTGCCTATTCCGCCACCCGCGCCTACGCACCGCCGAAGGCTTCCGTGGACCCTCCCTGAGGACCGGCCTCGCGGCCGCCGTCGACATGCAGAAGGCTAACACGCTTCCCAGGGCCCTCTCACCCGGTTTCCCACGGCGACCGCGGCGGCCGCGTAGTCCGCCCGCGAGGCGGAGGCGATCCGGCCCTCGCCCGCGCTGCCGAGCAC
>NZ_SMKI01000820.1 GCF_004348415.1 Streptomyces hainanensis | reverse complement strand
ACCCACTCCCAGGCGCGCCCGGCCGTGCCCTCCGGGCCGCCGAGCACCGCCGCCACGCCGTCCCGCAGCGGCGGCAGCGCGGCCACCGCCAGGGCCGGACAGCCGACGGCCAACAGGAGCAGCGCGGCACCGGCCGGTACCGGGACGCGCCGCGCGCCGGCCCCGGCCGTGGCCCCGGCGGCGTCCGGCGGCGGCCGCCAGACGAACCACAGCACCCTGGCGCCGTAGCCGGCGGCCAACGCCGTGGCGGCGAGCCCCGCCGCGTACAGCCACGGCGAGTCGTCGAGCGCCGCCGCCAGCACCATGTCCTTGGCGGCCCACAGCGCCAACGGCGGCAGCCCGGCGAGCGCGGCCAGCGCCACCGTGAAGGCCGGCCCCGCGCCGCGCGGTCCGCGCCGCGCGGCGCCCCGCAGGCCGCGCAGCCGCTCCGTGCCGAGCGCGGCCAGCCAGACCCCCGCCACCAGGAACGCCAGGCTCTTGGCGGCGGCGTGCGCCATCAGCTGGAGGACCCCGCCCGCCCGGGCGCCGACCCCGGCGGCCAGCACCAGCAGGCCCACCTGGGCGCAGGTCGAGGCGGCGAGCAGCTGCTTCAGCTCGGCCTGGGCCAGGGCCACCAGGCCCAGCGCGACGGCGGTCGCCGCGCCCGTCCAGGCGACCAGCGGCGCGCCCCACCCGGAGGCGTCGAGCAGCGGTCCGGTGCGCAGCAGCAGATAGCCGCCGGCCGCCACCATGGTCGCCGAGTGCAGCAGCGCCGAGACCGGAGCCGGGCCCCGCATGGCGTGCGACAGCCAGAAGCTGAACGGGAGTTGGGCCGACTTGCCGAGCGCGGCCAGCACCACGCCCGCGGTGACCAGGGAGCGCCAGGGCTCGGCCGCCGACGGCAGGTCGGCCAGCGCCAGCGAGGCCGTCGGGGCGCCGGCGAGCGCCGCGCCCGCCGCGAGATAGAGCCCGAGGTCCGCGGCGCGGGTGGTGAGGAAGGCGGTGTCGGCGGCGCCGACCCGGCCGGGCTCCCGCCACCGGTAGCCGATCAGCGCCCAGGACGCGGCGCCCATCACCTCCCAGCCCATCAGCAGCACCGGCAGCGAGACGGCCGTCACCGTGACCAGCATCGCCCCGGCGAAGACCAGCATCAGCCCGAAGAACCGGGCACGCGCCGCGCCTTCCGCGAACTCCCCGGCGCAGAACAGCAGGACCAGCAGGGTGACCACCGCGACCGTGAGCACCAGGAAGGCCGAGAGCCCGTCGACCGCGAGCCGCACCGGCAGGCCGGCGAGCAGCGGCGCCTCCGCCCGGGGCCGGACCACGGCGGCCAGCACCGCGAGCCCGGCGACGGCCCCGGCCACCCCGACCCCGACCGCGGCGGCGACCCGGTCGGCGAACCGGCCGGCCAGCGCCAGGGCCGCGCCGCCCGCCAACGGCAGCCCGACCAGGGCCCACAG
>NZ_SMKI01000081.1 GCF_004348415.1 Streptomyces hainanensis | reverse complement strand
GTCCGGGCCGCCGCGTTGTGAAGTGGCCCGCGTTTTACGGCCATTCCCTTGCCAGACGGGCGGGTAACAACTTACGGTGCCGTAACCTACGGTCTCGTAGGTATTCGCGTTACCCGCCAGGAGCATCAGTGACCCTCAGCCCCACCCCGCCGAACAGCTCGGACCAGTGGACCGACGTCCGCCTGATCCACGCCCTGGAGGAGGTGGTGGAGAAGGAGCTCAACCGCCACCTGGCGATCGCCAAGGACTGGATGCCCCACGAGTACGTGCCGTGGAGCGACGGCCGGAACTTCGACGGTCTGATGGGCGGCGAGCCCTGGGCCGTCGAGCAGTCCAAGGTCACCGACATCGGCCGCACGGCCCTGGTGGTCAACCTGCTCACCGAGGACAACCTGCCGAGCTACCACCACGAGATAGCCTCGATCTTCGGCCGTGAGGGCGCCTGGGGGACCTGGGTGCATCGCTGGACCGCGGAGGAGGGCCGGCACGGCATCGTGCTGCGCGACTACCTGCTGACCACCCGCGCCGTGGACCCGGTGGCGCTGGAGAACTTCCGCATGTCGCACATGTCGGAGGGGTTCGAGTCCGACAACGGGCACTCGATGCTGCACTCGGTCGCGTACGTGGCCTTCCAGGAGCTGGCGACCCGAATATCGCACCGGAACACCGGCCGTGAGTCGGGCGACCCCCTCTGCGACCGGATGCTGGCCAGGATCGCCACCGACGAGAACCTGCACATGGTCTTCTACCGCAACCTGCTGAAGGCGGCCTTCGAGCTGGCCCCCGACCAGGCGATGCGGGCCGTCGCCGACGTGGTGGTCAACTTCCGGATGCCCGGCCACGGCATCCCCGGCTTCGAGCGGGCCGCGGCCCGGATGGCCATCGGAGGCATCTACAACCTGCGCATCCACCACGACGAGGTGCTGCAGCCGGTGCTGCGCTTCTTCAAGGCGCTCGACGTCAGCGGCCTCGGCCCCGAGGGGCTCAAGGCCCAGGACGAGCTCGGCCAGTTCCTCGGCGGTCTCGACTCCGAGGCCACGATCTTCGACGAGCGCCTGGCCGCCCGGCAGGCCCGTCTCGTCGCCCGGGGCAAGGCCTGACGCCCGCCCCTCCGCCGCCGGGCGGTGCCCGCGCCGATAACCGGTTGCCCCACCGCCCGGCCGTTTCCTAGGCTCGTCCACGGCCTGTCGTCGCCGTGAGGAGGGCCCGTTGGAGGGCTGAGGTCGCTGACACCGCGAGCCCGACGCCCGCACGTCCCGAGTCGGACGCGCGGCGCCGCGTCGCGTGATCGACCTCGGCTGAGCCCGGCCCTCCCGCCCGTCTCGTCGTTCTCTCCGATCTGCCTGTCCCGGCTGCTCCGGGCCCGGTGTCGCCACGTTCCGTCAATCGTTCGTGACAAGCACCGGAGCTTCGAGATGCCCACCACCCCCCAGCTCACCTGTGTCCGGCTCGGCTACACCTGGCCGGACGGCACCCGGCTGTTCGACGGCCTCGACTTCGCCGCCGGCCCCGGCCGCACCGGCCTGATCGGGCTCAACGGCAGCGGGAAGTCCACCCTGCTGCGGCTGCTGGCCGGCCGCCTCACCCCCACCTCGGGCACGGTCCGGGGGACCGGTGAGCTCGGCTACCTGCCGCAGAACGTCACTCTGGACACCGCACAGCGCGTCGACCAGGTGCTCGGCGTCGACCGGGCGCGGGCCGCGCTGCACGCCATCGAGTCGGGGGACGTGGCCGACGAGCACTTCGCCGCCGTCGGCGACGACTGGGACGTCGAGGAGCGCACGCGGGCCACCCTCGACCAGCTCGGCCTGACCGGTGTCGACCTGGACCGGACCGTGGGCCGGCTCTCGGGCGGCCAGACCGTGCTGCTCGGCCTCGCCGCCCTGCTGTTGCGCCGGCCCGACGTGCTGCTGCTCGACGAACCCACCAACAACCTCGACCTGCGGGCCCGCGAGCGGCTCCACGCGGCGGTGGCCGGCTGGTCCGGGGTGCTCGTGGTGGTCAGCCACGACCGTGAACTCCTGGAGCGGGTGGACCAGATCGCCGATCTGCGGGAGGGCCGGATCGCCTCGTTCGGCGGCACGCTCTCCGCGTACGAGGCCGCGCTGGCCGTGGAACAGGAGGCGGCCGAGCGGATGGTGCGGTCCGCGGGGGCCGACGTGCGGCGTCAGAAGCGGGAGTTGATCGAGGCCAACGAGAAGTCGGCGCGCCGGGCCAGCCAGGGGAGGCGGGAGGCGGAGCGCGGCGGCGCGCCCAAGATCCTGATCGGGGCCCGGAAGCGGCGCGCCCAGGAGACCGCGGGCCGCCACCGCGGGCTGCACGAGGACCGGTTGTCCGACGCCAGGGAGCGCCTCGCCGAGGCGGAGACCGCCGTCCGGGACGACGACGAGATCCGCGTCGACCTCCCGCACACCGCCGTGCCGGCCCGCCGCCGGGTGCTCGAACTCGCCGACCTGGAGCTACGCGGCGGTGTCCGGGCCTCGTTGGAGGTCATCGGCCCCGAGCGGATCGCGCTGACCGGCGCCAACGGCACCGGCAAGACGACGTTGCTCGACATCGTGGCGGGCGCGCTCGAACCGGTGTCTGGCGCGGTCCGGGCACAGGTGCCGCTGCGGTATCTGCCGCAGCGTCTCGACCTGCTCGACGAGTCGCTGAGCATCCTCGACAACGTCCGCCGGCTCGCGCCGACCGCCGATCCGCAGCACATCAGGGCCCAGCTGGCCAGGTTCCTCTTCCGGAAGGGGCGCCCCGACCAGCTGGTCGGCTCGCTCTCGGGCGGCGAACGCTTCCGGGCGTCGCTGGCCGCGCTGATGCTGGCCGAACCCGCCCCGCAGCTGCTGATGCTGGACGAGCCGACCAACAACCTGGATCTGGCCAGTGTCCGGCAGCTGACCTCGGCGCTGCACTCGTACCGCGGGGCGCTGCTCGTGGTCAGTCACGACCTGCCGTTCCTGCGCGGGGTCGGCGTCACCCGGTGGCTGGCCCTGGACGGGGAGCTGGCGGAGGTCGCCCCCCGGTGACCCGCGGCGGGGCCGGCACGCCCGACCGGCCCCGCGGCGCGTCCCGCGGCGCGTCCCATGGCCGGCCTAGCCGAGTTGGTTCGACTGGAGCCGGGCATAGGCCCCGCCACGGCGCAGCAGTTCCGCGTGGCTGCCGACCTCCTGGATCCGCCCCTGGTCGAGTACCACGATCCGGTCGGCGCCGCGGACGGTGGACAGCCGGTGGGCGACCACGAAGACCGTGCGGCCGCGCATCAGCCGGTTCATGGCCTCCTGGACCAGCGCCTCGGAGCGGGTGTCGAGCGCCGAGGTGGCCTCGTCGAGCACCAGGATCCGCGGGTCCCGGATCAGCGCCCTGGCGATGGCGATGCGCTGCCGCTGGCCCCCGGAGAGCCGGGCGCCACGCTCGCCGACCACCGTGTCGAGCCCGTTGGGCAGCCGGTCGACGAACTCCAGCGCGTTGGCGTCGCGCAGGGCGTCGCGCACGGTCTCCTCGTCGATGTCCGGCATGCCGTAGCCGACGTTCTCCCGGATCGAGCCCTCGAACAGCACGGACTCCTGGGGGACCACCGACAGGAAGCGGCGGTAGCTGCGCAGGTCGAGGCCGGCCATGTCGCTGCCGTCCAGCAGGATCCGGCCGGAGACCGGGCGGATGAAGCCGATCAGCAGGTTGAGGACGGTGGACTTGCCGGCGCCGGAGGCGCCCACCAGCGCGATGGTCTGGCCCGGGGACACCCGGAGGTCGAACCCGGTCACCGCGGCGGGTCCCTCGCCGTCGTACCGGTAGCTGACGTCCTCGAAGTCGAGCCGGCCCTTGACCGCCGTCACCTGCGCCTTGCCCGCGTTGACCTCCAGGTCGGGGGCCTCGAGCACCTCGCCGGCCGAGCGCACCGACTCCAGGCCCTTGGAGATGATCGGGGTCAGGCTCATCATCATGGTCATGGAGCCGGTCAGGGTGGTGAAGAAGGTGCTGAGCATCACCACGTCGCCGGGGCTGATCGGCAGCCAGGCGTAGTACGAGACCAGCGCCGCGCCGGCCAGGAAGCCGATGCCGATGGCCTGGAGCAGGATCCAGGCGAGCGCCCCGAAGTGGCCGTTGATCAGGTCGAGCCGTATACCCGCGGTGAGCACCTGGCGCAGGGTGCCGTCGACCCGGCCGATCGCCGTCCGCTCCAGGCCGTGGGCCCGGGTGACCGGGATCAGGCTGGTCATCTCCCCGACCCGGGAGGAGAGTTGCTCCACCTGGCGGCGGAACCGCTCGTTGTGGGTGCGCAGTCGGCCGCGCAGCCTGCGCACCAGCAGCGTGGTGGCGGGCACCATCACCAGGAAGACGGGCAGCGCCTCCGGGACCCGGGCCGCGATGACCACCATGCCGCCGACGAGGGTGATGATGGCGCCGAGACCGGTGTCGGCGGTCTGCTGCGCCGACACCTCGATGTTCTCCACGTCCCTGATCACCTTGGTCTGCAGGGCGCTCGCGCTGATCCGCGAGTGGTAGCCGATGGACAGCTCCTGCATCCGGCGGCAGAGCGCGGAGCGCAGCCCGGTGCCCACGCGCCGCACGCTGCCGTGCATGCAGCGGACGTAGAGCAGGTGGGTCGGGTAGTTCAGCAGCAGCACGACGGTCAGCACCATGGTGTTGGCGCCCAGTTGGGAGATCGGCCGGCGCTCCACGACGATGTCGATGATGTTGGCGGTGACCAGGGGGAGCAGCCAGACAGGGCTGTGCTTGACGATGAATGCGAGCACGGCGACCACTATCCGGAGGCGGGACTCCCGGAAGAGATAGGCGAGGGTCCGCACCGGATGTTCCCCCCGGTAGCGGTGCTCCAGGGGACCTTGCGGAAGAGCCATGACAGCAGCACTCCAACGTCCAGGGGAAAGAGTCGGGATGACCTTGCCCCTCATCCCCCTCGAACACTCTCCGAAATGTCGATAGCGAGTGGTCTCGGCCCTATTGCGTATGGTTCGGGCTAATTCATATACATGGTGATAGTAACCATGTATGGTGCCGACCCTTTCGAAACGGTCGCACTGTGGTCGCCCAGCGGTCCTATTTCTCAACTTGCGTATAGTCGCGACACAAGCGGCGGCGCACTCCGGCGCTTGTGCCGGGGGCGCGGCCCGCCACGGATTCGCAACGGTGCGCCCCGGCCGGTCGGGTGACCTCGGTCTCGGCGGCCTGCGAGGGGTGTGGGCGGCCTGCCGGGCAAATTCGGTCGACAATCGGTCGCATTCGAAAACAGGCGATCGAATTGCGTCCTATTTGTGACGAGTTGCGGTCACTGGGTCATGCCGTCCTGGCACATGCCAAGACTCGGACCCATGGACAGTAGATCAGGCGCCCTGCCGCACCCCGGGGTCCCTCCGACAACCGGCCACGCCGGGATCTGGCGGTTCAGCGTCCCGCCGGTCGAGCACGCGGTGCCGGGTATCCGGCACGCGGTGCGCGATCTGCTCCGCCGCCAACAGGCACCGCTCACGGCCGACCGGCTGTACGGCGTGTTGCTGATCCTCTCCGAACTGGTCACCAACTCCGTCCGGCACGCGGCGCTGCTCACCACCGAGATCGGCGTCGAGGTCGGCTTCGACGCGCACTGGGTCCGGCTCTCCGTCGAGGACGGGCACCCGTACCGGCCGCGGGCCCTGGAGGCGGCACCGGACCAGCAGCACACCGGCGGCCGCGGTCTGCTGCTGGTCAAGGCGACCGCGCTGGAGGCCGGCGGGGACTGCGGCGTCACGCCGACCGCGACCGGCGGCAAGCTGATCTGGGCCGCGCTCCCGGTGGACGGGTTCTGACGGCCGCCCGGTCGGCTCACCAGCCGGCGGTGGGCCCCGTCAGCTCGCGGATCACCGGCCGGGCGGCGTCGAGCACGGTGTGGAACCAGACCGAGAACGCCCGGGCGGCCCGCAGCCGGCTCAGCTCGCCCGGGGTCACGAAGGCCGTCTCGTCGACCTCCGCCGGGTCCGGCCGCAGCGGCTCGGTGACGACGCCGGCGTACAGGTGGTTGTACTCCTGCTCCACCAGGCCCGAGGCCGGGTCAGGGTGGTTGTACCGCACCGTGCCGGCCTCGCGCAGCAGCGCCGGCGCCGCGCCGAGTTCCTCGGCGGTGCGGCGGGTCGCGGCCAGGAACGGCGGTTCGCCCGGGTAGGGGTGGCCGCAACAGGTGTTGGACCAGACGCCGGGGGAGTGGTACTTGCCGGCCGCCCGGCGCTGGAGCAGCAGCCGCCCGGCCGGGTCGAAGAGGAAGACCGAGAAGGCCCGGTGGAGCAGCCCCGGCGCCCGGTGGGCGGAGAGTTTCTCCGCGGTGCCGATCGTCCTGCCGTCCTCGTCGACGAGTTCGAGCAGGATCGGATCGGCCGCGACGGCTGTGCTGTGGGGCATTTCAGACCTGTTCTCCCGGTATCACTGGCCCCGCGCTCCCTGTGCCCGGACCAACCCTTCGACCAGTGTGCCCCACGGGGTCAGTGACAGAGCCCCGCCTCGTGCGCCGCGTGCCCCCGCGGCTCCAACTGGAATGTGCAGTGCGCCACATCGAAGTGCTCGCCCAGGCAGTTCTGGAGGTCGTGCAGCATCCGCTCGTGGCCGATGGCGTCCAACGTGTCCTGGTCCACCACCACGTGCGCGGAGAGCACCGGCATGCCCGAGGTGATCGTCCAGACGTGCAGGTCGTGCAGGTCGGCGACCCCCGGGAGTTCCAGGATGTGCGACCTGACCTCGGCGATCCGCACGTCCTTCGGCGCCGCCTCGAGCAGCACGTCGAGCGCCTCCCTGGCCAGCTTCACGGTGCGCGGCACGATCAGCGCCGCGATCACCAGCGAGGCGATGGTGTCGGCCTGCTGCCAGCCCGTGGTGATGATCACCAGCGCGGCGATCACCACGGCCACCGAGCCCAGCGCGTCGGCCAGCACCTCCAGGAAGGCGCCGCGCACGTTCAGGCTCTCCCGCTGGCCGCGCATCAGCAGCGCGAGTGCCACGAGGTTGAGGAGCAGGCCCACCGCACCGAACAGCACGGTGAGGCCGCCCGGCACCTCGGCCGGCTCGCGCAGCCGCGCGACCGCCTCGAAGGCGATGTAGCCGCCGACGCCCAACAGCAGCAGGCAGTTCACCAGCGCGGCGAGGATCTCCATCCGCGCGAAGCCGAAGGTGCGCCGCTCGCTCGCCGGCCGGTTGGCGACATGGATCGCGAAGAGCGCCAGGGCGACGCCGACCGAGTCGGTCGCCACGTGGCCGGCGTCGGCCAGCAGGGCGAGCGAGCCCGTGACGGCCGCGCCGACGATCTGGGCGACCAACAGTGTGCAGGCCAGCGCGAGGGCCCAGCGGAGCCGGCCGGCATAGGCCGCTCCGGCGGTGCCCGGTGTCCCCGGCGGGCCCCCGTGGTGGTGCTGGTGTCCGTGGTTGTGCCCGGCTCCCATGGCTCGGCGCCCTCCTGAGGTCGATCCGGCGTCGCGAACTCAGTGAACTACGGGTGGGGGGTATCTGGCAACGCGGCACTGAACACCGTTGTCATTGCGCTGACCTGCGGGTTTGCCGCTTCTGGAGACGGGGCCCGCGGGCGTGGGCGGAGCCGGCGCGAACCCTCAGGTCAGGCCGGGTCCTGGGGCCGGGCGCGCCAGCCGGCCCAGGCGGACTCCACCATCTCGGCCAGGCTCCTGCGCGCCTCGAAGCCGAGCCGGTCGCGCGCCAGCGCGGCCGACGCCACCACGCGCGCCGGGTCGCCTGGCCGCCGCTCGCCGACCCGCGGCGCCGGCTCCTTCACGCCGGTGACCTCGGCCACCAGGTCGGCCAGCTCCCGCACCGAGGCCCCCCGGCCGGTGCCGATGTTCACGGTCAGGTCGCCGGCCGCCGCCGGGTCGCCCGCGCGCTGGAGGTGCCGGACGGCGGCCAGGTGCGCCTCGGCGAGGTCGGAGACGTGCACGTAGTCCCGGACGCAGGTGCCGTCCGGCGTCGGGTAGTCGTCGCCGAAGATCAGCGGGGCCTCGCCGCGCTCCAGGCGCTCGAAGAACATCGGGATGACGTTCGCCGCCCCCGTGTCCACCAGGTCGGTCCTGGCCGCGCCGGCCACGTTGAAGTAGCGCAGGCAGACGGTGCCGATCCCGTGCGCCCGCCCGGCGGCCCGCACCAGCCACTCGCCGGCCAGCTTGGTCTCGCCGTAGGGGTTCATCGGCCGGCACGGCGTCTCCTCGGTCACCAGGCCGCCCGTCAGGTCGTCGGCCGCCGGCATCCCGTAGACGGCGGCGGACGACGAGAAGACGAACCGGCGCACCCCCGCCGCGGCCACGGCCTCCAGCAGCACCGTGAGGCCGTGCACGTTGGCCCGGTAGTAGCCGAGTGGGTCGCCGACGGACTCCGCGACCTGCTTGCGCGCCGCCAGGTGCACGACACCGGTGACCCGGTGGGCCGTGAGAACCCGGTCGAGGAGCTTCCGGTCGAGCGTCGAGCCGACCTCCAGGGGCACCTCGGCGGGCAGCCGCCCGGCCCGCCCCGTGGAAAGGTCGTCGAGCACCACGACCGGCTCTCCCGCGGCCCGCAGGACCTCGACGACATGTGCCCCTATGTACCCGGCGCCACCGGTGATCAGCCAGCTCATGGCGGCAGCCTAACCGTGGGCGCGCATCGTGTCCGACCGATCGCGTAGGGTCGCATTCGTGCCCGTGGAGGGGAGTGACATGAACTCCGGGTTTCCTGGGGCCAACGTCATTCTTGCCGCAGGGTTCTCATCAGATAATCTCTGCCGACGTGTGGGGCGCAGAGCGCGCCCTCGCCCCAAGGAGTGAGTCACCTGTCGACCGCGATCCTCACCGGTCCGCCCGTCCCCGGGTCGACGCTCGAACGCGACCTGTCGGCGCTCGGGTTCGCCGTGCGGCAGGCGGAGCGGCCCGCCGCCGTCGCGCAGGCCCTGGCCGCCGTGCCCGCCGGACAGCGCGTCGCCGTGGTCGACCCCCGGTTCGTCGGGCACCGGCACAGCCTGCGCCTCGGCCTCACCGACCCCCGCTTCGGCGTGGCCGCCATCCCCGGCGCGGTCGCCGTGCTGCCCGGCGAGCGCGGCGCGCTGGCCGCCGCCGCGACCCAGGACACCACCCGGGGCCCGGCAGGCGAGCAGGGCGCCGCCGGCGGCGCGGTCGCCGCCCCGCCGGCCACCGGCTGCCTGCCCGACCGGCTGGCCGAGCGCGTCGAGGCCGAGGGCACCCCGGTGCACCGCCCCGAGCTCGGCACCCTGGTCGCCACCGTCCCGGCCACCGGCGCCGAGCGCGCGGAGGCCGCCGCGGCCGTCGCCGCCGTCGACGACGAGGCCGTCCGGCTGCGCTCCGCCGTCAAGTCGCGCGACGGCTTCTTCACCACCCACCTCGTCAGCCCCTACTCCCGCTACCTGGCCCGCTGGTGCGCCCACCGCGGCCTCACCCCCAACCAGGTCACCACCGCCTCGCTGCTCACCGCCCTGGTGGCGGCCGGCTGCGCCGCCACCGGCAGCCGGGGCGGCTTCGTCGCCGCCGGCCTGCTGCTGCTGTTCTCCTTCGTGCTCGACTGCGCCGACGGCCAGCTCGCCCGGTACTCCCTCCAGTACTCGACGCTCGGCGCCTGGCTCGACGCCACCTTCGACCGGGCCAAGGAGTACGCCTTCTACGCCGGCCTCGCCCTCGGCGCCGCCCGCGGCGGCGACGACGTGTGGGCGCTGGCACTCGGCGCCATGGTGCTCCAGACCTGCCGCCACATCGTCGACTTCGCCTTCAACGAGGCCCACGTCGCCCCCAGGGGAGCCTCGGCCGGCGCCGTCTCCGCCGCCCTCACGGGCCGGCTCGACCGCATCGGCTGGACGGTCTGGGCCCGCCGCATGGTCGTGCTGCCCATCGGCGAGCGCTGGGCCCTGATCGCGCTCCTCACCGCGCTCACCACCCCCCGCACCACCCTGGTCGTGCTGCTGGTGGCCAGCGGCCTCGCCGCCTGCTACACCACGGCCGGCCGGCTGCTGCGCTCCCGGCGGCTGCCCGCCCTCGGCCAGGACGCCGCCCGCGCCCTCGTCGGCCTGGCCGACAACGGCCCCCTCGCCGACGCCGTCGCCGCCGCCCACACCCCCATACGCCGCCCGGCGCTCGCCGCACCCCTCTGGGCCCTGGCCGGCACCGCCGCCCTGCTCGGCTGCCTGCTGCTGCCCGGCGTCGCCGGAGGCTGGGCCGCCGTCGGCGCCGCCGCCCTCTACGCGCTCTGCGCCGGCCACGCCCTGGCCGCCGAGCCCACGCGTCCGTTCGACTGGCTGCTGCCCCCGCTCTTCCGGGCCGGCGAGTACCTCACCGTGCTCCTCATCGCCGCCGACAGCGAGGTGAACGGAGCATTGCCGGCCGCTTTCTGCCTGGTTGCCGCCAGCGCCTACCATCACTACGACACGGTGTACCGCCTCCGCGGCGGCGCCGGGTCGCCCCCCCACTGGCTGGTCACGGCCGCCAGCGGCCACGAGGGCCGCATCCTGGCGGTCACCGCCGCAGCCGCCCTCTGGTCGGCCGGGGCGGGCCTCACCGCCGCGCTGTCCGTCCTCGCCGGCGGTCTCGCGCTTCTGGTGCTTGGCGAGAGCATCCGCTTCTGGATCTCCTCCCAGGCGCCCGCCGTACACGACGAAACAGGAGAACCCGCATGATCGGCCTCGTGCTGGCCGCCGGCGCCGGACGGCGTCTTCGCCCCTACACGGACAACCTGCCCAAGGCGCTGGTCCCGGTGGTCGAGCCCACCGACGGAGGCGAGCCGAGAACCGTCCTCGACCTCACGCTGGCCAACTTCGCCGAGGTCGGCCTCGACGAGGCGGCCATCGTCGTGGGCTACCGCAAGGAAGCCGTCTACGAGCGCCGCGCCGAGTTGGAGAGCCGCTACGGCGTCAAGCTCACCCTCGTCGAGAACGACAAGGCCGAGGAGTGGAACAACGCCTACTCCCTCTGGTGCGCCAGGGACGTCATCAAGCAGGGGGTGATCCTCGCCAACGGCGACACCGTGCACCCCGCCTCCGTCGAGAAGACCCTGCTCGCGGCCCGCGGCCAGGGGCAGAGGATCCTCCTCGCCCTCGACACCGTCAAGAAGCTCGCCGACGAGGAGATGAAGGTCGTCGCCGACCCGGTCACCGGCGTGCGGCGCATCACCAAGCTGATGGACCCGACCGAGGCCACCGGCGAGTACATCGGCGTCACCCTGATCGAGCCCGAGGCCGCCGCCGAGCTGGCCGACGCGCTGCGCACCACCTTCGAGCGCGACCCCCAGCTCTACTACGAGGACGGCTACCAGGAGCTGGTCAACCGCGGCTTCCAGGTCGACACCACCCCGATCGGCGAGGTCAGCTGGGTCGAGATCGACAACCACGACGACCTCGCCAGGGGCAGGGAGATCGCGTGCCGGTACTGACCCGCCTCATCCCGTCCCCCGTCTCGGTCGACATCGCCGCCGGGGCCCTGGACAACCTGGCGGGGCTCCTCGCGGACCAGCGGATCTCGTCCTCGGGCCGGCTGGCCTTCGCCATCAGCAACGGCTCGGGCGCCGGCCTGCGCGAGCGGCTGGCCCCGGCCCTGCCGGGCGCCGACTGGTACGAGGTGGCCGGCGGCACCATCGACGCCGCCGTCCAGCTCGCCGACGCCATGCGGTCGGGGCACTACGACGCCGTCGTCGGCCTCGGCGGCGGCAAGATCATCGACGTCGCCAAGTACGCCGCCGCCCGCGTCGGCCTGCCGCTGGTCGCCGTCGCCACCAACCTCGCCCACGACGGCATCTGCTCGCCCGTCTCCACCCTGGACAACGACGCGGGCCGCGGCTCCTACGGGGTGCCCACCCCGATCGCGCTCGTCGTGGACCTCGACGTCATCCGCCAGGCCCCGGTCCGCTACGTCCGCTCCGGCGTCGGCGACGCCGTCTCCAACATCTCGGCCATCGCCGACTGGGAGCTGTCCCACCGCGAGACCGGCGAGCAGATCGACGGGCTGGCCGCCGCCATGGCCAGGCAGGCCGGCGAGGCCGTGCTGCGCCACCCCGGCGACTGCGGCGACGACGCCTTCCTCACCGTGCTCGCCGAGGCGCTGGTGCTCTCCGGCATCGCCATGTCCATCGCCGGCCACAGCCGGCCGTCATCCGGCGCCTGCCACGAGATCTGCCACGCGCTGGACATCCTCTACCCGAAGCGGTCCGCCCCGCACGGCGAGCAGTGCGGCCTCGGCGCGGCCTTCGCCATGCACCTGCGCGGCGCCCGCGAGCAGTGCCGGCTGATCGTCGACGTGCTGCGGCGCCACCGTCTGCCGGTGCTGCCCGGCGACATCGGCTTCAGCACCGAGGAGTTCGTGACGGCCGTGGCCTTCGCGCCACAGACCAGGCCGGGGCGCTACACCATCCTCGAGCACCTCGACCTGACCACCGACGAGATCAGGGACGCGTACGCGGACTATGTCAAAGCCATCAGTAGCTGAACTCCGCCCGGTCGTCCACCCGGCCGGGGTCAAGGACCGGCGCAGCGGGGAGCACTGGGCCGGCCGCCTCTACATGCGGGAGATCTCGCTGCGCTGGACCAGGCACCTGGTCGGCTCCCGGGTCACCCCCAACCAGCTCACCTACCTGATGGTGGTGGCCGGGGTGGCCGCCGGCGCCGCGCTGCTGGTGCCCGGGCTGGCCGGCGCCCTGCTCGCGGCCCTGCTGATCCAGCTCTACCTGCTGCTCGACTGCGTGGACGGCGAGGTCGCCAGATGGCGCGCCCAGACCTCGGTCACCGGCGTCTACCTCGACCGGATCGGCCACTACCTGGCCGAGGCCGCGCTGCTGGTCGGCTTCGGCGTGCGGGCCGCCGACGTCCTCGCCCAGCAGGGTCCCGCGCCCAACTGGCTGTGGGCCTTCCTCGGCACCGTGGCCGCCCTGGGCGCCATCCTGATCAAGGCCGAGACCGACCTCGTCGACGTGGCCAGGACCCGCAGCGGCCTCGCCGCCGTCCGGGACGAGGCCGCCGTGCCCCGCTCCTCGGGCGTGGCGCTGGCCCGCCGGGCGGCCGCCGCGCTGAAGTTCCACCGGCTGGTCGGCGGCGTCGAGGCATCGCTGCTGATCCTGCTCGTCGGCGTCCTGGACATGGTCCGCGGCGACCTGTTCTTCACCCGGTTCGGGGTCGCCCTGCTGGCCGGCATAGCGGTGCTCCAGACCCTGCTGCACCTGGTGTCCATCCTCGCCTCCAGCAGACTGCGGTGACGGAGGTGCCCGGAGGGCCGGGCGGGGAGCGGAGCGCGGCACCGCCGAGGCTGGGCGCGATCGTCCTCACCATGGGCGACCGCCCCAAGGAACTGCGCGCGCTGCTCGACTCGGTCGCCGGGCAGGACGGCGATCCCGTCGAGGTCGTGGTGGTCGGCAACGGCGCCGCACTGCCCGACCTGCCCGAGGCGGTCCGCGGCATAGAGCTGCCGGAGAACCTGGGCATCCCGGGCGGGCGCAACGTGGGCATCGAGGCGTTCGGCCCCGGCGGCCACGAGGTCGACGTGCTGCTCTTCCTCGACGACGACGGCCACCTTCCCCACCACGACACCGCCGAGCGGGTCCGCGCCGCCTTCGGCGCCGACCCGCGCCTCGGCATCGTCAGCTTCCGCATCGCCGACCCGGTCACCGGCACCACCCAGCGGCGCCACGTGCCCCGGCTGCGCGCCTCCGACCCCCACCGCTCCTCGCGGGTCACCACCTTCCTCGGCGGCGCCAACGCGGTGCGCACCCGGGTGTTCCAGGAGGTCGGAGGCCTCCCCGAGGACTTCTTCTACGCCCACGAGGAGACCGACCTGGCCTGGCGGGCGCTGGACGCCGGCTGGCGGATCGAGTACCGCGCCGACCTGGTGCTGCACCACCCGGCCACCGCGCCGTCCAGGCACCCCGGCTTCCACCGCATGGTGGCGCGGAACCGGGTGTGGCTGGCCAGGCGCAATCTGCCACTGCCGCTGGTGCCCGTCTACCTGCTGGTCTGGCTGCTGCTCACAGTGGCCAGAACCCGCTCCCGGGCGGCCCTCGGAGCCTGGTTCCGCGGCTTCGTGGAGGGCTGGCGGACGCCGTGTGGTCGCCGGAGACCGATCCGTTGGCGTACGGTGTGGCGCCTGACACGTCTCGGCCGACCTCCCGTCATCTGACAAGCTCGGATCTGAGACGATCCAGGAGCCGCGGCTCCGCGGCGACATCCGCCTGCTGCCCTGCGAGGACGAGAGTTTTCAAGGTGAGTGAGACCACGCGCACCAGCGCACCCCCACACGAGGTGACACCGGCCGAACTCGCGGCCCTTCACGGTCTGTCCGTCAGCGGTGCGCGACCCTCGTTGCCCGAGTACGTAGGACAGTTGTGGGGACGACGGCACTTCATCGTCGCCTTCTCGCAGGCGAAGTTGATGGCTCAGTACAGCCAGGCGAAACTCGGCCAACTCTGGCAGGTGGCCACGCCACTGCTCAACGCCTTCGTCTACTTCCTGATCTTCGGCGTCGTGATGGGCGGCCGGGACAACATGGCGAACGACGAGTACATCCCCTTCCTGGTCACCGGCATCTTCGTCTTCACCTTCACCCAGGCCTCGGTGATCTCCGGCGTCAAGTCGATCTCCGGCAACCTGGGCCTGGTCCGGGCCCTGCATTTCCCCCGGGCCTCCCTGCCCATCTCGTTCTCGCTGCAGCAACTCCAGCAGCTGCTCTACTCGATGCTCGTGCTGGCCGTGGTGATGATCGGCTTCCAGCACTTCCCTGACCTCGCCTGGGTCCTGGTCATCCCCGCGCTGGCGCTCCAACTGGTCTTCAACACCGGGCTCGCCATGATCTTCGCCAGGATGGGCAGCAACATCCCCGACCTGGCCCAGCTGATGCCGTTCATACTGCGCACCTGGATGTACGGGTCCGGGGTGATCTTCCCGCTGCGCTACAAGCTCGAAGGCCACGGTCCCGACTGGCTGATCCACGTCGTCGAGGCCAACCCGGCCACCGTCTACATCGACCTCATGCGCTACGCCCTGATGGACGGGGCCTACGCCGATGGCATCCCCCAGATCACCTGGGTCTACGCTGTGGGCTGGGCGGTCGTCATAGGTGTCGGCGGCTTCGTGTACTTCTGGAAGGCTGAGGAGCAGTACGGCCGTGGCTGATTCCAACATCCCCGCCGCTGCGGCGGGCGACGGGCGCGTGCCCACCGTCATCGCGGATGACCTGCACATCGTCTACCGGGTCTACGGCCACGGTCCGCGGGGCAACGCCACCGCCGCGCTGCGCCGGATCGTCAAGCGCCAGCCCCGGTCCAGGGTGCGCGAGGTGCACGCGGTACGCGGCGTCAGCTTCGTCGCCTACCGCGGCGAGGCGATCGGGCTGATCGGCACCAACGGCTCCGGCAAGTCGACGCTGCTGCGCGCCATCGCCGGCCTGCTGCCCGCCGAGCGTGGCCGGGTCTACACGGACGGTCAGCCCTCGCTGCTCGGCGTCAACGCGGCCCTGATGAACGACCTGACCGGCGAGCGGAACGTCATCCTCGGCGGCCTGGCGATGGGCATGTCCCGCGAGCAGATCAGGACGCGCTACGAGGACATCGTGGACTTCTCGGGCATAAACGAGAAGGGGGACTTCATCAGTCTCCCCATGCGGACCTACTCCTCCGGCATGCAGGCCAGGCTCCGGTTCTCCATCGCCGCCGCCAAGGACCACGACGTGCTGATGATCGACGAGGCCCTGGCCACCGGCGACAAGAAGTTCCAGCGCCGCTCCGAGGACCGGGTGCGCGAGCTGCGCGCCGAGGCCGGCACCGTCTTCCTGGTCAGCCACAACAACAAGTCCATCCGCAACACCTGCGACCGGGTGCTGTGGCTGGAGAAGGGCGAGCTGATCATGGACGGGCCCACCGACCAGGTGCTCAAGGCGTACGAGGAGGAGACCGGCAAGTAGCCGCTCCCCACCGGTCCGGGCCGCGCCGCGCGGCCCGGACCGGCCGTATCCGAAGCGCCGACGCGCGAACAGCCGCGACAACAGGGTAGAAATACAGGCATGACCAGCTTGGCGACGACGGGCCTCCCGTGCTGACCGCCCCGGCGAGCGCGGGCACCGAGGCGGTGCTCGCGAAGTCGGCACACGAGAACTTCCCGGTGGCGCCGCGGTTCCTGCCGCGCGCCTGGCGCGACGACCTGATGGCCCTCTACGGCTACGCCCGGCTCGTCGACGACGTCGGCGACGGCGACCTGCCCCCCGGCGGCTCCGACGCCCTGCTGCTCGGCCTCCCCGCCGACCGGACCGACGACCGTCCGGCCATGCTCGACGCGTTGGCCGCCGACCTGGACCGCGCCTTCGCCGCCGCCCGCCTCGTCCAGGGCGGCGGCCCACCCCGCCATCCGCTCGTCGCCCGCCTCGTCCCCACCGTCCGGCGCGCCGGCCTCGATCCCGAGCCGTTCCACGCGCTGATCGAGGCGAACCGCGTCGACCAGCACACCCACCGCTACGCCACCTTCGACGACCTGCTCGGCTACTGCGAGCTCTCGGCCAACCCGGTGGGCCGGATGGTGCTCGGCGTCACCGGCACCGCCACCCCGGAGCGGATCCGCCGCTCCGACGCCATCTGCACCGCCCTCCAGGTCATCGAGCACCTCCAGGACGTCGCGGAGGATCTCGAACAGGGGCGGATCTACCTGCCGGCCGACGCGATGGCCCGGTTCCACGTCACCGAGGCCGACCTCGCGGCGCCCACCGCCAACGCGTCCGTCCGCACCCTGATCGCCCATCTCACCGATCGGGCACGTAGGCTGCTCGACGAGGGCGCCCCGCTGGTGGGCAGCGTCCAGGGGCGGCTGCGGCTGATGCTCGCCGGATTCATCGGCGGTGGCAGGGCGGCAGCCCAGGCCATCGCCGACGCCGGGTACGACGTGCTGGCGGGGCCGCCCAAGGCGAGCAAGGCCGGCCTGCTGTACGCGGCGGGAAACACACTCAGAAGGGGCGCGTGAGCTCAACCTCGTGACCAACAGCCCGACCAGCCATCACCCGACGCCCGCCGTCGTCGCCGCCTACCAGTACTGCGAGGCCGTCGCCGGCCAGCACGCCAGGAACTTCAAGTACGGTGCCCGGCTGGTGCCGGCGGCCAAGCGGCAGGCGCTCTGCGCCATCTACGCCTTCGCCCGCCGCGTCGACGACATCGGCGACGGCGGTCTCGCCCCCGACGTCAAGGAGATCAGGCTCGCCGAGGCCCGAGCCCTGCTGGAGCGGGTGCGGGCCGGCGCCGTCCCCGAGGACGACGTCGACCCGGTGGCCGTCGCCCTCACCCACGCCGGCGGCCGCTACCCCATCCCGCTCGACGGTCTGGACGAGCTGATCGACGGCGTCCTGATGGACGTCCGGGAGCGCCGCTACGAGACCTGGGACGACCTGCGTTCCTACTGCCGTTGCGTGGCCGGCGCCATCGGCCGGCTCACCCTGGGCGTGTTCGGCACCGTGCCCGGCGCGCGCCACGTCGAGCACGCCTCCGAGTACGCGGACACCCTCGGGCTCGGCCTCCAACTCACCAACATCCTCCGCGACATCCGGGAGGACGCCGAGATCGGCCGCACCTACCTGCCGGCCGAGGACCTGGAGAAGTTCGGCTTCCTGGACGACGCCGGCGAGCCCGCCCTCGTACCGCCCCGCGCCGGCGGCGACTTCGTCGGCCTGGTGCGCTTCGAGGTCGCCCGCGCCCGCGAGTTGTTCGCCGAGGGCTTCCAGCTGCTGCCGATGCTCGACCGCCGCTCCGGCGCCTGCGTCGCCGCCATGGCCGGCACCTACCACCGGCTGCTCGACCGCATCGGCGAGGACCCCCACGCGGTGCTCCGCGGCCGGGTCGGCCTGCCGGCCGCGCAGAAGGTGCTGGTCGCCGTGCGCGGCCTGTCCGGCCTCGACGCGCGCCGGGCCGCCGGGCGGTCGTGGCCGTGACCGGCCGGCCGCCCGGGCACACCGTGGTTGTCGGCGGTGGCCTGGCCGGCACGGCCGCGGCCCTCGCCCTCGCCGACCGCGGCCGGCGGGTCACCCTGCTCGAGACCCGCCCCCGGCTCGGCGGCCTCGCCTTCTCGTTCCGCCGCGACAGCGCCGTCGGCCCCCTCACCGTCGACAACGGCCAGCACGTCTACCTGCGGTGCTGTACGGCCTACCGGGGGTTCCTCGACCGGATCGGCGGCACCGCGCTCGCGCCCCTGCAACCCCGCCTCGACGTCCCCGTGCTGGACGCCGAACGCCGACGCCTCGGCCGCATCCGCCGTGCCGCGCTCCCCGTGCCGCTCCACCTGGCCGGCACCCTGGCCCGCTACCCGCACCTGCCGCCGGCCGAGCGGATCGCCGTGGTCCGCGCCGTCGCCGCGCTGCGCCGCCTCGACCCGGCCGATCCCGCCCTGGACGACCAGGACTTCGGCAGCTGGCTGCGCCGCCACGGGCAGCGCGACCGGGGGATCGAGGCCGTCTGGGACCTGATCGGGGTCGCCACCCTCAACGCCAGGGCCGACGACGTCTCGCTCGGCATCGCCGCCATGGTCTTCCGCACCGGGCTGCTCTCAGGACCCGACGCCGCCGACATCGGCGTGCCCGGGGTGCCGCTCGGCCACCTCCACGACACCCTCGCCCGCGGCGCCCTCGACCGGGCCGGGGTCAGCGTGCTCACCGACACCAAGGTCCGCCGGCTGAGCCCGACCCCCGGCGGCTGGCGGGTCACCGTCGACAGCCGGCAGCGCGCCCCGGAGTCGGGCCCCGCCGAACTCGCCGCCGACTCGGTCGTCCTGGCCGTCCCCCAGGAGGCCGCGCACCGCCTGCTGCCCACCGGCGCCCTCGCCGACCAGGGGCGGCTGCTGCGCATCGACAACGCGCCGATCCTCAACGTCCATGTGATCTACGACCGGCCGGTGCTGCGCCGCCCGTTCCTCGCCGCGCTCGGCAGCCCGGTGCAGTGGGTCTTCGACCGGACGGGGCCGGCCGGCCTCGCCGACCGGCCCGGCCACCGCGACCAGTACCTGGCGCTCTCCCAGTCGGCCGCCCAGGACGAGATCCAGCTGCCGACCGACGTGCTGCGCAAGCGCTACCTGCCCGAACTCGCCCGGCTGTTGCCGCCGGCGGCCGGCGCCCGGGTCCGGGACTTCTTCGTCACCCGGGAGCGCGCCGCCACCTTCGCGCCGGCGCCCGGCGTGGGCCGCCTGCGCCCCGGCCCGGTCACCCGGGCCCCCGGGCTCTACCTGGCCGGCGCGTGGACGGCCACCGGCTGGCCGGCGACGATGGAGGGTGCGGTGCGCAGCGGCCTCGCGGCCGCGCGGGCGGTGCGGATACGCCCCTCGGTGCCATGACCGCCGCCCGGCGACGCCCCACCCCAGAACGCCAGACTTCCTCGCATCTTCCCAAGGAGAGCTCGTGAACCCCGCAGACCCCCACGGCCATGGTGCCGCCCTGGCACTGCTGGAGCGCGGGCGGGCACTTGCCGCTCCCGCGCTGCGCACCGCCGTCGACCGGCTCGCCCCGCCCATGCACAACGTCGCCGCCTACCACTTCGGTTGGATCGACGCCCACGGCCGGCCGACCGAGGCCGACAGCGGCAAGGCCGTGCGGCCCGCCCTCGCCCTGCTGTCCGCCGAGGCCGCGGGCGCCGGCGCGGAGGCCGGTGTGCCGGGCGCCGTCGCCGTCGAGCTGGTGCACAACTTCTCGCTGCTGCACGACGACCTGATGGACGGCGACGAGCAGCGGCGGCACCGCGACACCGTGTGGAAGGTGCACGGCCCGGCCCAGGCCATCCTCGTCGGCGACGCCCTGTTCGCGCTGGCCGTCGAGGTCATCCTGGAGGGCGGCACCGAGCACACGGCCCGCGCCGCCCGCCGACTCGCCGCCGCCAGCCGCAAGCTGGTGGACGGTCAGGCGCAGGACATCGCCTTCGAGCACCGCGAGCGGGTCAGCGTCGCCGAGTGCCTGGAGATGGAGGGCAACAAGACCGGTGCGCTGCTGGCCTGCGCCGCCGGCATCGGCGCGGTGATCGGCGGCGCCGACGACGCTCTCGCCGACGCCCTGGAGACCTACGGCCACCACCTCGGGCTCGCCTTCCAGGCCGTCGACGACCTGCTCGGGATCTGGGGCGACCCGGCCGCCACAGGCAAGCTGACCTGGAGCGACCTGCGGCAGCGCAAGAAGTCGCTGCCCGTGGTCGCGGCGGTGGCCGCCGAGGGGCCCGCCGCCGAGCGGCTGACGGCGCTGCTCACGGCCGACGCCAAGAAGACCCAGGAGGAGTTCGAGGACTTCGACGAGGCCGAGTTCGCCACCCGGGCCGCGCTGATCGAGGAGGCCGGTGGCCGGTCCTGGACCGAGGAGGAGGCCAGGCGGCAACACCACACCGCCCTCGCCGCGTTGGACAGCCTCGACATGCCGGCCGGGGTGCGGGAGCAGTTGACCGCGCTGGCCGACTTCGTGGTGGTCCGCCGCAAGTAGGGGGCGGGCGGGCCCCGCCC
>NZ_SMKI01000819.1 GCF_004348415.1 Streptomyces hainanensis | reverse complement strand
GGGTGGTGGGGCGCCGGGGTGTCCGGTTCGTCGCGGTCCTTCCCGGGGCGCCGCGTTCGCGGTGGTGAAACCGGGGCGCGGCGGCCGCGCCGCCGGCCACCGGCGAGCGTTGACCCGAAATCGCCGCCGGCGCGGTCGCGCGGCCAGGGCGCGTCGCCGCCTCCCTCGGCCGCGCGGGGGTGCCCGGCGGGAGCGGGATCCGGCCGGAGGAGATCCGCTCCCCGCAGGTCTTGACGTAGGCCGGATGGGGGAGGCAGAGTTCCGGCTAATCCGCATTAGCCCGACCGTGATCGTTCGAACCCGTCAGCTAATGCGTATTAGTCGAGAGGTGGAGAAGTGACCGAAAGGGAGCCCCGCACGGTGCGGCGCGGCCGGCCCCGGCAGGCCGAGGTGGCGCGGCTCGCGGGCGTCTCGCAGACGACCGTCTCGCTGGTTCTGGGCGGCAACAAGCAGGGCATCGTCATCCAGGAGGCCACCCGTGACCGGGTGCTCGAGGCGGCCAGGACGCTCGGGTACGTCCCGGACCCCGCGGCCCGCCGGCTGGCGGCGGCCCGGAACAACCTGCTGGGCGTGTTCAGCTTCACCGCCACGTTCCCCACCGAGGTCGAGCACTCCTACTACCGCTTCCTGGTCGGCATCGAGCAGGAGGCCGCCGCCCGCGGCTACGACCTGGTGCTGTTCACCGGGTCGAGCAGCGGTGGCGCCGGGGCAGGTGCGCCCGGGGCGCTCGACCGGGTACGGCTCGCGGACGGCTGCCTGCTGCTGGGCCGGCACGTGCCGTCCGAGCCGTTGCGGCGGCTGGTCGCCGACGGCTTCCCGCTGGTCCACCTCGGCCGCCGGGACGAGCCCGAGGGCCTGGCCTGGGCAGGCGCCGACTACGCCGCCGCCAGCGCCGAGGTCGTCGAGCACCTGGCAGGGCTCGGGCACCGCCGGGTGCTGCTGGTCCGCGAGGACGACGACGCCCAGGCCTCCGCGGACCGGCAGCGCGGCTTCCTCGACGGGCTGGCCGCCGCCGGGCTGCCCGCGCCCGAGGGCACCGTCGTCCGCACCGCCCGGCCCGCCGCCGAGATCGACGCGGCCTGGCTGCGGGCCCGCCACGCCGAGGGCGTCACCGCGTTCGTCGCCGAGGAGACCGACACCGGCGACGCGTGGCGGGCGCTGACCGCCGCCGTGTCCGGCGCCGGACTCCGGGTGCCGGAGGAGGTGTCCCTCGCGCTGCTCGGATCCCCGCCCGCCGACCTGGCGGGGGCGCCGGAGCCCACCGGGTTCGACATCCCCAGGGCGGAGATGGGGGCCACCGCCGTCCGTCTGCTGACCGACCTGCTCGCCGACGGACACCGTCCGTCCCAGGCGCTGGTGACCTGCGCCTTCCGCCCCGGCAGCACCGTGGCGCCGCCCCCGCGCCGGGCGTCGCCGCCGCCCCCGCGCCCGCCGTCGCCATGAC
>NZ_SMKI01000818.1 GCF_004348415.1 Streptomyces hainanensis | reverse complement strand
CCCGCCCGCCCTCGGCGGCGACGGCAAGGGCACCAACCCCGAGCAGCTGTTCGCCGCCGGCTACGCGGCCTGCTTCGCCAGCGCGCTGAGCAACGTCGCCCGTGCCGCCAAGACCGACGTCAGCGAGGTGTCGGTGACGGCCGAGGTCAGCATCGGCAAGGACGACGTCGGCTTCGGCCTGGAGGTCACGCTGCGCGTCGAACTGCCCGACTCGCTGGCGGGCGAGGCCGGCGAGCGGCTGGTGGAGCAGGCCCACCAGGTCTGCCCCTACTCCCGCGCGGTGCGCGGCAACGTGCCGGTCACCCTCGTCGTCGAGTAGCGGAGGTCGGGCCGGCGTCACCGGGCGCGGTGCCGGAACGCCTCGCGGTAGGTCGCCGGCGGCACGCCGGCCAGCCGGCGGAAGTGGTGCCGCAGGTTCGGCGCCGTGCCGAAGCCCGTGCGGTGCGCCACGCGCTCGATCGGGACGTCCGTCGTCTCCAGCAACTCCTGCGCCAGCCGCACCCGTTCCTGGAGCAGCCACTGCAACGGGGTGGTGCCGAGGGTCTCCCGGAAGCGGCGGGCGAACGTCCGCTCGCCGAGCCCCGCCGCCCGCGCCAACTCGGCCACGGTGAGCGGCTGTTCGAGCCGGGCCCGGGCCCAGTCGAGGGCCGGCGCCAACCCCGCGCCCCCGCCGGCGGCCGGGCCGGCCGCCGGCCGGCGCGGTGGCCTGGCGAACTGGACCTGGCCGCCCTCCCGGTGCGGCGGCACCACCATCCGGCGGGCCACCTCGTTGGCCACCGCCGCGCCGTGGTCGGCGCGCACCAGGTGCAGGCACAGGTCGATGACCGAGCCGGTGCCGGCCGAGGTCAGCACGTCGCCGTGATCGACGTAGAGCGGCCCCGGGTCGACCTCGACGGCCGGGAAGCGGCGCGCGAGGTCGTCGGCGTGCATCCAGTGCGTGGTCGCCCGCCGGCCGTCCAGCAGCCCGGCGGCGGCCACCAGGTACACCCCCGCGCAGAGCGAGACGATCCGGCGGCCGAGCGCGTGCGCCCGCCGCACGGCGGCCACCAGGCCGGCCGGAGGATTCCGGACGCGGTCCAGGTGGCAGGCCGCGACGATCACCGTGTCGGCCTCCGGGATGTCGGCCAGGCCGTACGGCGTGGGCACCAGCAGGCCGTGCGCCGTCCGCAGCGGACCGGGCTCCCCCGCACACATCCGCAGCTCGTACCACGGGTCCACCAGGTCCGACCGGTCGAGGCCGAACACCTCGCAGGGCACGGCGAGTTCGAAGGTCGGCAGGCCGTCGAGCACGGCCAGCGCCACCACGTGACGGTCATCCGCCCCACGCCCACTCATGGCGGAAATTTATCGCACCACGTCGTTTCCGCCCATGGCCGGGGACGGGCCGCCGGCCCGACGCTTCCCTGGTGACCACCACACCCGCCCGACCGTCGACGCAGCTCCCG
>NZ_SMKI01000817.1 GCF_004348415.1 Streptomyces hainanensis | reverse complement strand
CCCCGGGCGCGGCCGCTCGGGCGGAGGAGGCGGCACCCGCCGAACTCCGGTTGGCCGCGCCAGGGGGGCGGCACCGGGTCGGGCTGACGACGCTGCACCTGACGGACGCCGGCCGCGCCGATCCGTGGGTGCCTGAGGAGCGGCGGGAGTTGATGGTGTCCGTCTGGTATCCGGCCGCGCGGGCGTCCGGGACGCCGTCGCCGTACATGACGCCGGCGGAGTCACGCGTGTATCTGGAGGCCGGCGGGATTCCGTTGCCGCCCGAGGTGTTGAGCACCGTCGTCACCCACTCGACCGTCGACGCCGCGCCGGCGCCGGCGCGTGGCGGCCGCCCGCTGGTCGTCCTCTCGCCCGGCTTCGGCATGCCGCGCGCCACGTTGACCGGTCTCGCCGAGGAGTTGGCGAGCCGTGGCCACCTCGTCGCGGGGATCGGGCACAACCACGAGGCGGACGGCATCACGTTCCCCGACGGGCACACCACCGGCTGCCTGGTCTGCGGGAACCCGGACTACCCGAGGGTCGGCGACACCCGGGCGGCGGACGTGTCGCTCGTGATCGACCGGCTGGGCGCCGACCGGGTCGTCATGGTCGGGCACTCGGCCGGCGGCTTCAGCACCGTGCCGGCCCTGCTGGCCGACGACCGCGTCGTCGCGGCCGTCAACATGGACGGCAACTTCCGCTACCCGAACGACGTCCCGCTCGACCGGCCGCTGCTGATGCTCGGCAAGCCCAGCCACGCGCCGGGCGGCCCCGACCCCACGTGGGACGAGACCTGGGCGCAACTGACCGGCTGGAAGCGCTGGTTGACGGTCGACGGCATGGAGCACCTGTCGTTCACCGATGTCGCGCCGCTGGGCGGCCAGGCCGGCATCCCGCTGCAGGACCTCGACGGCGCCCGCTGCGACGCCGTCACCCGCGCCTACGTCGCGGCCTTCGTGGACCGCCAGCTGCGGGGCCGGGCCGCGCCGTTGCTCGACGGGCCCTCGGCGTGGTACCCGGAGGTCACCCTTCACCGGCCGTGACGCCGAGCTCGGCCAGCAGCCCGCGCACCCGGCGCTCGATCTCGTCGCGGATCGGACGGACGGCCGCGACGCCCCGGCCGGCGGGGTCGGCCAACCGCCAGTCCAGGTAGCGCCGGCCGGGGAAGACGGGGCAGGCGTCGCCGCAGCCCATGGTGACGACCACGTCCGAGGACCGCACGGCCTCCGCCGTCAGCACCTTGGGTGTCGCGGCCGCGATGTCGACGCCGACCTCCCGCATGGCCTCGACCACCGCCGGGTTGACGGCGTCGGCCGGCGCCGAGCCGGCGGAGCGGACCTCGACGCCCGCACCGCCGAGGTGGCTGAGGAAGGCGGCGGCCATCTGGGAGCGGCCGGCGTTGTGGACGCAGACGAACAGCACGGAGGGGGTGGCGGGAGCGTTCATGGGGTCAGGGCGCTTTCACG
>NZ_SMKI01000816.1 GCF_004348415.1 Streptomyces hainanensis | reverse complement strand
GGGTCGGCGTGGATCCGGGGGGTGATGATGGTGGCGTGGCCCTCGGGTTCGGTGGACGCCTTGCCCGCGCTGTCGCTGATCCGGATGAGCAGGGCGACCAGCAGCCAGTTGGCGACGGTGGACGAGCCGCCCTGGGAGAGGAACGGCAGTGCCTTGCCGGTGAGCGGGATCAGGCCCGTCACGCCGCCGGCGACCACGAAGACCTGGAGCGCGAGGACGGTGGCGAGGCCGGCGGCCAGCAGTTTGCCGAACGGGTCGGTGACGGCGATGGCGGTGGCGAGGCCGCGCTGGATGAGCAGCACGTAGAGCAGGATGACCAGCGTCAACCCGGCGAGGCCCAGCTCCTCCCCGACGGTGGCGAGGATGAAGTCGCTGCGGCCGGCGAAGCCGACGAGGTACGAGTTGCCCTGGCCGAGGCCGGTGCCGGTGAGGTGGCCGGCGCCGAGGCTGAACAGCGCCTCGGCCGACTGCTCGGAGATCAGGCCGGGCGGGCGCTGCTCCGGGGGGAGGTAGATGGCCATCGGGTCGAGCCACGCCTGCACGCGGCCCTTGACGTGCGGCTGGGTGGTGGCGACGAAGAACGTGCCGGCGGCGGCCATCAGCCCGCCGAGCACCACCCAGCTGATGCGTTCGGTGGTGATGTAGAGCATGACGATGAAGACGCCGAAGAAGATCAGCGACGTGCCCAGGTCGCGCTCGTAGAAGAGCACCAGCAGGCTGACGCCCCACACCACCAGTACCGGGCCGGCGTTGCGGCCGCGGGGCAGGGCGAGGCCGAGGAAGCGGCGGCCGACGAGGGACAGGGCGTCGCGGTTGGCCATCAGGTAGCTGGCGAAGAACACGACGATCATGACCTTGACGAACTCGCCGGGCTGGAGCGAGAGGCCGCCGACGTTGATCCACCGCTTGGCGCCGAACTGGTCGGCGCCGAAGAACGCGGGGGCCATCAGCAGCAGCAGGGCGACGGCCATGCCGAGGTAGGTGTAGCGCTGGAGCAGCCGGTGGTGGCGCAGCACGAGCAGGGTGGCGACCAGCAGGACGACGGCGAGCACGGTCCAGGTGACCTGGTCGGGGGCGACCGGTTGGGACTGGTAGTCGCTGGCCGGGTAGTGGCGGGCGTAGTCGCGGTCGAGCCGGTCCATCAGCACCAGGCCGAGGCCGGTCAGCAGCACGGTGGTGGGCAGCAGCAGCGGGTCGGCGTACCGGGCGAGGGCGCGGACGGCGAGGTGGGCGAGGAGGGCGAGCGCGGCGAGGCCGCCGGCGTAGCCGGGGAGGCCGGACGGTGGCCGGCCGTCGAGGGCGAGGCCGACGGCGGCGTGGCCGAAGACGACGATGAAGAGGGCGAGGAGGATCAGGCCGAGCTCCGTGTTGCGGCGGTGCGCGATCCACCGCCGGACCCCGGCGTCCACGACGAACCCGCGTTGCCGCATCTCCGCTCGTCCTCCCCGGGCCCCTCGCC
>NZ_SMKI01000815.1 GCF_004348415.1 Streptomyces hainanensis | reverse complement strand
GGCCTGGGGGGAGGCGGCCGTGGTGGAGCGGGCCGAGGACCAGGTGTCGGGGGCGTCGAGGTCGATGCCGCGGTTGGTGCGGGGGGCGACCGGCGCGTTGACGTAGGTGGGCAGCGGGACCGGTGCCGGGTCCCAGCTCTGGGGCTCGTCGTCGAGCGTCGGCTGGCGGCGGCGCTGCTGGTCGACCCACTCGGCGTGGTCGGTCTGCTCGACGATCGCCTTGGACGGCTTCTCCGGCATCGCCGCCGAGCTGGCCTGGGTGCGCTGGCGGAGCCGGCGGGCGGCCTCCTCGGCGCGGCGGCGGTCGATGGCGACGGCGGTGCGCTTGCGCTCGGCGCGGCGCACGTGGACGACGTACGCCGTGAGCAGCACGGCCGGGACGGCGGGCAGCCAGAGGAACCGGGTGCCGGCGGTGACGGTGACGATGCCGCCGAGGGTGAAGGCCAGCAGCAGGATCATGGTCGTTCGCCGGCGGCGGGCCAGGACCTTGGCGCGGCCGCTCAGGGCGACGGAGACGGACGCCGCCGCCGGAGCCGGCTCCTGGATCGGCGGCTCGAGGTGGGCGTCGGTGATGGGCTCGGCGAAGGCGCGGACGTCGGCGTGGACGTCCGGCTGGGCCGGCGGGGCGTCGTCGGCGTCCGGCTCCGGCGTGTCCCCCTCCGCCGACTGCTCCGACGCGCGCTTGCGCGTCAGCAGCCTGATGGCGGTGCTGAAGCGTTCCGTCGGCCGGGCCTCGTTGAGCTCGTCCTGCCTGCGGAGCCACATCGGCACGAGATACGCGGCCCAGGCCCCGACGATCATTGCGAAGATGAGGCCACTGCTGCTCACCCTCACACCGTAGAGGGGTTTGCGCGAGTCCATCTGCCAAATGGCTCGGTGTGTCGCACGATCAGGCCGTCATCCCGGGTATTTCTTCCGATTGTTACCCGGGGGGTCACGGTCGGTCAGTGTCTCCCGAAAACAGGTATTCGAATATCTGTTTTATTTCTGGGGAGTTCGCTGTGCGTCGTGCCAGCGGGTCAGCAGGCCCTCGGGGACCTCCTCGGCCGTGAGGGCGAAGACCAGGTGGTCGCGCCAGGCGCCGTCGATGTGGAGATAGCGGGGGCGCATGCCCTCCTCGCGGAAGCCGAGTTTCTCCACCACGCGCCGGCTGGGGGCGTTCTCCGGTCGAATGCAGATCTCGACGCGGTGCAGCCCGAGCCCGAGGAAACAGTGGTCGGTGGCCAGCGCCACGGCGGTCGGCATGACGCCCCGGCCGGCGGCCGCGCGGTCGATCCAGTAGCCGATATGGCCGGAACACATGGAGCCCCAGGTGATGCCGGCCACCGTCAACTGCCCCACCAGACGCCCCCGATGGGTGACGACGAACGGCAGCATCCGGCCGGCCTGCGCCTCGTTGCGGAGATGACGGACCATCTGCCGGAACGTCGGCCGCCGTGGCGGCACATGGCCGGGCGGCGGGGGCGGGAT
>NZ_SMKI01000814.1 GCF_004348415.1 Streptomyces hainanensis | reverse complement strand
CTCCCCACCCACCCCGCCTGCGGCGGACGCCGCGGACGCCGCGCCCGCCGCGATGATGCCGGCGAGCGCCGCGCAGGTGGTGCCGGCGTCGACGAACACCGCGCCGGTGGCCGGGACGAGTTCGCCGGCGGCCTCGGCGATCGCCGCCTTGGCCCGCCGGTTCAGCAACGCGCTCTCGGCCACCGGCCGTTCGGTGAACGCCTCGGGCACGACCGCGCCGCCGTAGGTCCTGGCCACCTTGTGGTCGGCGGTGAGGCGGCCGAGGTCGCGGCGGACCGTGGACGGCGAGACGGAGAGGGCGGCGGCCAGTTCCTCCACCCGCGTGGTGCCGCCGCGCAGCAGCGCGAGCAGGGCCTCGTGCCGTTCGCGGGTGCCGCGTCTGGCGGCCGGTCGGGTCACCGCGCCTCAGCCCGCGCTGCCGTAGGTCTCGCGGATCAGCGGCACGGAGGGGCTGTAGTCGACGGCCGCCCGGTAGGCCGAGAGCATGGTGCCGTGGTCGGCGCGGCCGCTGCCGGCGATGTCGAAGGCGGTGCCGTGGTCGACGGAGGTGCGGAGGATCGGCAGGCCGACGGTGACGGAGATGGTGCCGTTGAAGTCGTAGGTCTTGGCGGGGATGTGGCCCTGGTCGTGGAAGTGGGAGAGCACGCCGTCGAAGCGCCCGGTGAGGCCCTGGTGGAAGACGGAGTCGGCGGGCACGGGGCCCGTCACGTCCAGGCCCTCGGCGCGGGCCTCGTCGCAGGCGGGGCCGATGTGCTCGATCTCCTCGTCGCCGAAGGCGCCGTTCTCCCCGCCGTGCGGGTTGACGGCGGCGACGGCGAGCCGGGGGTGTGGGGTGCCGAAGACGCGGAGCGCGGTGGTGGCCTCCCGGATGGAGCGGGCCACGCTCTCCCGGGTGATCTGGTCGAGGGCCTTCCGCAGGGCGACGTGCCGGGTGGTGAAGAAGATCCGCAGGTGGTGTCCCGGCACGGCGGTGTTGCGGACGACGAACATGGTGTCCTGGCGGGTGACGCCGGTGAGTTCGCCCAGCATCTCGGTGTGCCCGAGGTGGCTGGAGCCGGCCCGCCAGATGGCCTCCTTGTTGATGGGGGCGGTGACGATGCCGTCGACGGCGCCGTCCATGGCGGCTCGGGTGGCGGTCTCGATGGCGGCGACGGCCGCCTTTCCGGCCCGGGCGTCGACGGTGCCCCACGGTGGCAGCGAGCTGCCGAGCACCCCGGTGTCGAGGACGTCGATGACGCCCGGCCCGGCCGGCGGGGTGCGGAAGTCGGTGACCTGCCGTACCCGGACGTCGAGCCCGGCGGCGCCGGCGCCCCGGCGGAGCGCCGCGGCGTCGCCGACGGCCACGCCGTGGTGGCCGTCCTGGGGGGCGATCTCGGCGAGGGTCCTGGCGGTGATCTCGGGGCCGATGCCGGCGGGGTCGCCCAGGGTGAGGGCGAGGACGGTGCTGGTCATGCGGTTCTCCTCGGTCGGTCGGTCGGGGGTGGGGTGGGT
>NZ_SMKI01000813.1 GCF_004348415.1 Streptomyces hainanensis | reverse complement strand
CACCCGCCCCATCGACCCACCGCCGCCACCGACGGTGCCGTTTCGCCTCGTCGGCCCGAAACCCCGAACCCTCACCGGCAGGAGCCAACGTGATACCTCCCCGCACCAGACGTCGCCTCGCGGCCAGCGTCGCGGCCGCCGCCCTCGTACCGACGCTGCTGGCGGCCTCCTGCGAGGAGCCCCGGTCGGACACCGGCGAGGGCCAGTCGGAGCAGCGGTCCGAAGAACCGGAGACCGATACCGGGACGGGGGCGGATGAGCCGGCCGCGGTGCCCGTCGGTCAGTGGGACACCGAGCGGAAGGACACGGCGGCCCAGGGCGCCGCCCAGGCCGGCTCCGTTCGGCTCGCCGACGCCGCGATCAGCGAGCACGACGGCTACGACCGGCTCACCCTCACCTTCGACGAGGGCGCCCCGCAGGTCATCGCCGACTACGTGGACGAGCTCCCCAGCGGGGACGAGGAGCCGCCCGAGGTGCCCGGCGCCCACCATCTGATGGTCGTCCTCGTCGGCTCGGCCGACGACAGCGAGGTCCCGCCGGTCGAACCCACCGACGCCGTCCGCGCGGTCGCCGACTTCGGCGTCTTCGAGGGCGAACTCCGCGTCATCGTCGGCGTCGACACCCCTGGTGGCGGAGCCCCCGGCTACCAGGTGACCGCCGGCGAGAACGAGATCGTCGTCGACATCGCGCACGAACAGGCGGAGTAACGTGCGGGCCGAGACCGCCGGAGCGGAGGGCGTCGCGTTGGTAGCTGTCCCGGCCGGCTCGGTGACGTTGTCGGATCGACGCACCGAGCGGCGCTGGTCTGTCGACGTCGCAGCGTTCGAGCTGGCGGCGTTCCCGGTCACCCAGGCCGACTACGCGCGGATCACCGGTCAGCGGCCGAGCGCGGAGCCGGGCGACGCGCTGCCGGTGGAGAGCGTCTCCTGGTGGGACGCCGTCCGCTTCTGCAACGCCCTGTCCCGCGCCGAGCGGTTGACGCCCGCCTACCGTCTCGACCTCGTCGCCGAAGGCGGCCCGGACGTCGAGTGGGACGTCTCGGCCGACGGGTACCGGCTGCCGACCGAGGCCGAGTGGGAGCACGCCTGCCGCGCCGGCACCACCGGGCCCCGCTACGGCGACCTGGACGAGATCGCCTGGTACCGCGGCAACTCCGACGCGCGGATCCACGAGGTCGGCGGCAGGAAGCCCAACGCCTGGGGGTTGTACGACATGTTGGGCAACACGTGGGACTGGTGCTGGGACCAGTACGACCCCGAGGTCTACGGCACCTACCGGGTGCTGCGCGGCGGCGGCTGGTTCGACGAGCGTTGGAGCTGCCGCGCCTCGGTCCGCCGCCGCAGCCACCCCACCTTCCACACCGACGACGTCGGCTTCCGCGCTGCTCAACGGGCTGCGCGACCGTCACGAGGGGACGCGCGGCTGACATGTTGTTCCGTGTGAGCCCCCGCTCGCCCGTGCCGCTGGGCGAGCAGATCGCGGCCTGTGTGCGGGGCGCGATCG
>NZ_SMKI01000812.1 GCF_004348415.1 Streptomyces hainanensis | reverse complement strand
GTCCCGGCCTGACCCACCCCGACCGCCGGCTCCTGATCAGCCGAGGAACCTGTTGGCCTGGTCGCTCACGGCGGATCCGGCGTCGCCGGCGACGTCCTGGCCCTGCTCCTGGAGGTTCTGCGCCGACTGGGCCGCCTGGTCCGCCTGGCCGGCGGCGGCCGCGAGACCGTCGGCGGCGGCCTGGCCGGCCGCGTCGCCGGTGCTCTCCGCCGCCCCGGTGAGGTCGGTCAGCTGGTCCATGGCGCTCTGCGCGAGCTCGGCGGCCTTGTCCCTGAACATGTCGAACAGTCCCATCACGTGGCCCTCTCTTCGTCGGTCGGTGGCGCGGTGCGTCGGTACGTCGTGGGGTCAGCGGGCGGCGGTGGTCGCCGGCTCGGGGAGTGGCTCGGGGGCGGTGCGGCGGAAGGGCGCGGCGAGGGTGGGCAGGATGTGCCGCCGGTTGTGGATCAGCGCGCCGAGCGCGATCGCGGCGTAGACGCCGCACAGCACGTAGCGGGCGGTCTGGCCGGGCAGGGCGAACTGCACGGCGAAGAGCGCCAGCAGCGTCCAGGCCGCCCAGCGCGGGAAGCGGAGCGCCAGGAGGGCGGCGACACCGAGCAGGGTCTGGGTGGCGGTGAGCAGGAACTCCTCGGTCTGGCGGGCGTCCAGGTGGAGCGCGGCTCCGCCGCCGCCGGCGAGGTAGGCGATGGGGAGGCTGCCGACGAGCATGGTCCACTGGTTGACCTTGCTGGAGATGAGGGTGCCGATCGCGTTACCGGCGTTGCCGCGCACGGCGAAGAGGACGGCGACGATGAACTCGGGCGACTCGGAGGCGAGCGGGGCCAGCCACTGGACCAGCAGGAACTCGTCGATGCCCAGCCGGGTGCCGGTGTCGATCAGGCCCTTGGCGAACGGTTCGGCGCTGGCCAGGATCACCGCGGCGGCGAACAGGAACAGGCCGATCACCGTCGCGCGGCGGGCACGGGTCGGCAGGGTGCCGATGGCGGCCGCCGGCCCGACGAGGTCGGGCTCCTCGGCCTCCGAGTGGGCCATCTTCCACAGGTAGAAGGCGAAGAAGCCGAGCAGCGCGCAGCCCAGCATGAGGGAGATCTGGCCGGTGAGCGGGATGGCGAAGGCGACGACGGAGGCGATGGCCAGGAAGCCGAGTTCGACCCGGTAGCCGGAGTCGAGCACCAGTTCGCGGACGGTGCGGCCGGTGCGTCGGCTGGCGAGTGCCAGGCCGACGAGGACCACCAGGGACCAGCCGAGGCCCAGCAACAGCCGGTTGGAGCCCGTCATGTTGGCGGCGGCGTACTGGACGTAGTCGGGATCGGATCCGGCGGTGTAGGCGAAGTAGAGGTCCACCGCGTACTCGGGGAGGACCGCGATCACGGCCAGGATCGCGATGGCCAGCCCGCCGGAGATGTCGACCTGTGCGGCCTCGGCGGCCCAGGCGAGCACGAAGGACGCGGCGACGACGGCGGTCCCGAAGATCAACAACTCCGCCTGCGGGGCGAGGTGGGGGCCGGTGAGG
>NZ_SMKI01000811.1 GCF_004348415.1 Streptomyces hainanensis | reverse complement strand
GCCCTCCGCAGGGGGCCGGTATTCTCAACGCCATGGCCTGGCCCCGCCTGAAGCGCCCCCTCATGGCCGCCCAACGCCCTCAGTGGCTCACCCCCCGCAGGCGCCCCACCACGGACCGCACCCGCCTCGCCGGCGAGGCGTCCGCCGAGGCCGCCCGGAAGGCCGTCGAGGAGCAAGCCGACGAGGAGGAGCCGGAGTTCCCGGTGCCCGGCGACGTGAACGCCGCCGCGTTCTTCGACCTCGACAACACCGTGATGCAGGGCGCCGCGATCTTCCACCTCGGCCGGGGTCTCTACAAGCGGAAGTTCTTCCGGAAGCGCGAGCTCGCCAAGTTCGCGTGGCAGCAGGCGTACTTCAGGCTGGCCGGCGCCGAGCACGCCGGGCACATGCAGGACGCGCGGGAGAGCGCGCTCTCCATCGTGCGCGGCCACCGCGTCGCCGAACTGACGGCGATCGGCGAGGAGATCTACGACGAGTACATGGCCGGCCGGATCTGGCCCGGCACCCGGGCCCTCGCCCAGGCGCACCTGGACGCCGGCCAGCGCGTCTGGCTGGTGACGGCCGCGCCCGTCGAGACCGCGACCATCATCGCCCGCCGGCTCGGCCTGACGGGCGCGCTCGGCACCGTCGCCGAGTCGGTCGACGGGGTCTACACGGGCCGGCTGGTGGGCGAGCCGCTGCACGGCCCGGCCAAGGCGGCGGCCGTCCGCGCGCTGGCCGAGGCCGAGGGCCTGGACCTCGAACGGTGCGCCGCCTACAGCGACTCGGCCAACGACATCCCGCTGCTCTCCCTCGTCGGCCACCCCTACGCGATCAACCCGGACAGCCGGCTGCGGGCCCACGCCCGCGCCAAGGGCTGGCGGCGCCGCGACTACCGAACGGGGCGCAAGGCCGTTCGCGTCGGCGTGCCGGCCGCGGCCGGCGCCGGGGCCGTGGTGGGGGGCGCGGCCGCCGCGCTCGCGCTGCACCGCCGGCGTCGCTGAACCGACGCCGAACCGATGCCGAACGACTGACGAACCGGCCGCCGAACCGCCCCCGCGCCCACTGTTCGAACGCCGCTGAACGTGCTGGTCACCGGCCGCCTCCCCACCGCCCGGCGGGCAACTCCTGTCTCCTACCCCACGCCAGGCGCCGTCAGACCCCCACGCCCCCATCGGTCGAACTCGGTCATCGAGCCGGCAAATCCGATCATGCGGCGATCATGAAGACCATGGCGTTTGCGTGGCGCGCCGTACACAACGCGTAACAGATCAAACCGAATCGGCGATTTTCGCAACTACGCGTAGCACTGTCTGTACGAAGCGTTATTCTCCTCAGACGCAATCCGGTCCCCACCCGTTCCCGGACAGTTGACCGGGATGGAGGGCCCGTCGCTGCACGTGTTTGGAAGCTCTGCCTCTGGGAGTCCCGTGTACCCACACGTCGGGGTTGACGCCTCGGGCCTGGCTACGCTGCGCACCACGGTCGTCCACCGGCTGCGCACCCTCGTCCCCACCGCGTATGCCGTCCCCACCCTCGCCACACC
>NZ_SMKI01000810.1 GCF_004348415.1 Streptomyces hainanensis | reverse complement strand
CACCACCGACCAAGCATTCAAAGAACTCGGCTTCGACTCACTCACCGCCGTCGAACTCCGCAACCGCCTCACCACCACCACCGGACAACGCCTCCCCGCCACCCTCATCTTCGACCACCCCACACCCGCGGCACTCGCCGAGTATCTGCTGACCCGGCTCGTCGGCGATCGTGCGGTGCGGCCGGTGCCTGTCGCGGCTCCGGCGTCCGTGGTGGCGGGCGAGGATCCGGTCGTGATCGTGGGGGTGGCCTGTCGGTATCCGGGTGGGGTCGCTTCGCCTGAGGACCTGTGGGAGTTGGTCGTCGAGGGCCGGGACGCGGTCTCCGAGTTTCCGACCGATCGCGGCTGGGATGTGGAGGGGCTGTACGACCCGGATCCGGACAGCCTGGGCAAGTCCTACACCCGGCACGGCGGATTCCTCGCCGACGCCCCCGACTTCGACGCCGAGCTCTTCGGGATCTCCCCACGCGAGGCGCTCGCCATGGACCCCCAACAGCGCCTCCTCCTGGAAACCTCCTGGGAGCTGTTCGAACGCACCGGCATCGACCCACTGTCCCTGCGCGGCACCTCGGTGGGCGCGTTCATCGGCATCATGGGATCGGACTACGGCAGCGGCGCCGCCCCCTCGGACGGTGTCGAAGGCTTCATCGTGACGGGCAGCGCCTCCAGCGTCGCTTCGGGTCGGTTGGCTTACACGTTCGGTCTTGAGGGGCCGGCGGTGACGGTGGACACGGCCTGCTCCTCGTCCCTGGTGGCCCTCCACCTGGCGGCGCAGGCACTCCGGCAGGGCGAGTGCACTCTGGCCCTGGCGGGCGGAGCAACGGTGATGTCCAGCCCGAGGTCATTCGTTGAGTTCAGCCGGCAGCGCGGGCTGGCCACCGACGGCCGGTGCAAGCCGTTCGCGGCCGCCGCCGACGGCGCCGGATGGAGTGAGGGCACGGGTCTGCTGCTGTTGGAACGGCTGTCGGACGCCCGCCGCAACGGCCACCCGGTCCTGGCGGTGGTACGTGGCTCGGCCGTCAACCAGGACGGGGCCAGCAACGGACTGACCGCACCCAACGGACCCTCCCAGCAGCGGGTGATCCGCCAGGCCCTCGCCAACGCGCATCTCTCCTCCTCCGACGTCGACGTCGTGGAGGCACACGGAACCGGCACCACCTTGGGCGACCCCATCGAAGCCCAGGCGCTGCTGGCGACCTACGGACAGGAGCGGCCCCATGACCGGCCGTTGTGGCTAGGCTCGGTCAAGTCCAACATCGCCCACACCCAAGCCGCCGCCGGAGCGGCCGGCGTCATCAAGATGGTCATGGCCATGCGACACGGGCAGCTGCCCAAGACGTTGCACGTGGACGAGCCCTCGCCGCACGTCGACTGGTCCGTGGGAGCTGTGGAGCTCCTGACCGAGGCCCGGGAATGGCCCGAGACCGAGCACCGACGCCGGGCGGCCGTCTCCTCCTTCGGCATCAGCGGCACCAACGCCCACGTCATCCTCGAACAAGCCCCACCCACAGACACCCCCACCAACG
>NZ_SMKI01000080.1 GCF_004348415.1 Streptomyces hainanensis | reverse complement strand
GAGCAGGCTGGGCGGGGTGCCGGTGATGGGCACGAGGTCCCGGCCCACGTCGCCGCCCAGCCGCGGCATCGAGCTCAGCAGCCCCCAGGTGTACGGGTGTTGGGGGCGGTTCAGCACCTCGCGGGCGGCGCCGCGTTCGACGGCGCGGCCCCCGTACATCACCAGGATGTCGTCGGAGACCCGGGAGACCACGCCCAGGTCGTGGGTGATCATGATGATCGCCGAGCCGAACTCCCGCTGGAGTTCGAGCAGCAGGTCGAGGATCTGGGCCTGGACGGTGACGTCGAGGGCGGTGGTGGGTTCGTCGGCGATCAGCAGGTCGGGGTCGCAGACCAGGGCCATGGCGATCATGGCGCGTTGCCGCATGCCGCCGGAGAACTGGTGCGGGTAGTCGTCGACGCGCCGTCGCGGGTTGGGGATGCCGACCTTGGCGAGCATGTCGATGGCGCGCTCGCGTGCCTGGCGCCGGTTGGCGCCGCGGTGCTTGCGGAAGGGCTCGCCGATCTGCCGGCCCACGGTGTAGTAGGGCGAGAGCGCGGTGAGCGGGTCCTGGAAGACCATGGCGACCTTGTTGCCGCGGAGCCGCTCCAGCCGGCGTTCGCCGACGGTGGTCAGCTCCTCGCCGTCCAGCAGGATCTGGCCGGATATCGACGTGTTGCTGGGGTTGTGCAGCCCGAGCACGGCCTGGTTGGCGACCGACTTGCCGGATCCCGACTCGCCGACGATGCCGAGCGTCCTGCCGCGTTCGACGTCGAAGGAGAGCCCGTCGACGGCCCGGACCGTGCCGTCCTCGGTGGTGAAGTGCACGCGCAGGTCACGCACGGAGAGGAAGGGCCCCTCGGCCGCCCCCGTGGTCGTGCCGGCGGTCTCGCCGCCCGGGGCCTGACTTGTGGTGGTCACGTCGGTCAGCTCCTAGGCCAGCCGCACGCGCGGGTCGATGAGCGCGTAGCAGGCGTCGACGATGATGTTGAAGAGGACGATCATCAGGGCGGCGAAGAGCATCACGCCCATCAGCATGGGGAGGTTGGACTGGGTGACGGACTCGACGGCGAGGCGCCCGAGTCCGGGCAGCGCGAAGGTGAACTCGGTGATCATGGCGCCGCCGAAGAGCGAGCCGAGGTCGATGCCGAAGATGGTGACGACGGGTATCAGCGAGCCGCGCCAGGCGTAGCGGAAGAACACGGTGCGGGGGCTCATGCCCTTGGCCCGCGCGGTGCGGACGTGGTCCTCCTGGAGCTGTTCGATCAGGGTGGCCCTGGCCATACGCGTGTAGTTGGCGGTGAAGATGGTGGCCAGTACCAGCCAGGGCAGCAGCAGCCCCTGGAACCAGCCGAGCGGGTCCTCGGTGAACGGCACGTAGGTGGGCTGCGGCAGGATCTGGTTGTTGTAGACGAGGAGTGCCAGCGCCAGCGGGCCGAGGAAGTAGATCTGCATCGAGCTGAGCACCAGCGAGGTGGAGCTCATGGTCTTGTCGAGCAGCCCGCCCTGCCGCCAGGCGGCCAGCATGCCGAGGGCCAGGCCGAGGGTGAGGAAGACCACGGCGCCGCCGACGGTGAGCGAGACGGTGGTGGGCAGCCGGTCGAGGATGGTGTCGAGGACCGGGGTGTTGTTCCGGAAGGAGAAGCCGAGGCAGGGCGCCGGGCAGTGGCCGGCGGGGAAGTCGCGGCCCGCGAAGATCCCGACCATGTACTCCCAGTACTGCACCGGGACCGGCCGGTCGATGCCCAGGTTGGCCTCGACGACGGCGAGTTGCTCGTCGGTGCAGATGCCCTTGCCGCACGCGAGCAGCGCGGGGTTGCGCGGGATCGCGTAGAAGAGGAAGAACGTGACGGCGCTGATGATCACCAGGATGGCGACGGCGCCGAGCGATCGCCGGAGGAGGAAGCGGAGCATCGTCGGTAGCAGCCTTCGGTGTCGGCCTGGCCGGGGAACGAACGGGCGCCGGGCCGGGGCGGGTGGCCCCGGCCCGGCCGTGGTCTAGCCCTCGTCCTGGATGACGTAGAGCCGTTGCATGTCGATGGTGCCGAGGTCGTCGTTGAAGACGCCGCCGCCGATCCGGGAGCCGTGCAGGATGGTCTGCCGGTAGTAGAAGGTCGGCACGAACGACAGCGTCTCCTCCTGGATGTACTGGCTGAGTTCGACCCAGGCCGCGGCCGCCTCCGCCGGGTCGGTGATCGTCCGGATCCGGTCGATCTCCGAGTTGACGTGCTCGTCGTTCAGGTGGCTGTAGTTGGAGGCGCCGTCCTGGATCTGCCGGCCGTCGAAGAGCGGCGGGATCACGGTGGCGGCGGAGAGCCAGTCGTGGCCCCAGCTGCTGCGGTAGATGTCGAGTTCGCTGTCGACCACGCCGATGGTGTCGTAGTAGGTCTCCGGCGGCACCTCGGTGCGGTTGACGTCGAAGCCGGCGGACTCCAGGGCGTCCGCGATGGCGACCGCGGCCTGCTGGTCCTCGGGGGCCGTGTTGTTGACGTAGTTGAGCCGGTAGCCGACCGCGTCGGCCTCCTCCAGCAGCGCGCGGGCCCCCTCGATGTCGCCCTGCGGGTTGGCGAGCTTGCCGAAGGGGTCGTAGTCCTCCTGGTACCCGGGCAGCAGCGGCGAGATGATGCCGCCCGCGTACTGGCCGCCGATGGTGCCGCCGTAGGCGTTGAGGACGCCGTTGAGGGGCACGGCGCGGATGATCGCCTCGCGGACCAGCTCGTCGGTGACCCGGTCCGTGTTGATCGCCAGGGTGGCCACGTAGGGCTGGAAGCCGTCGATCAGCCGCTCGCGGATCGCCGGGTCCTCCATCACGGTGGGCCCGTTGCCGGCGTCGAGGCCGTTGTTGAAGCTGGTGGCGTACTGGTTGTCGCCGTTGTCGGCCATCAGCCGGGCGGTGGAGTCCTCCAGGCTGTGGCCGAACGATATCTCGTAGCTGTCGGGGTAGGCGTTGCGCGCCGGGTCGGTCTCCGGCTGCCAGTACTCGTTGCGGGTCAGCGTCATCGAGCGGCCGGAGCGGAAGTCCTCGATCTGGTAGGGGCCCGAGGTGACCGGGTCCTGGTCGTACGCCTCCTGGGTGTCGCCCTCGGCCGAGACCACCGCGTAGCCGGGGGTGGCGAGGGCGTAGGGCAGGTCGTTCTGGGGCTCGGCGAAGTGGAAGACGATGGTCCGCTCGTCGGGGGTCTCCAGCACGGAGTCGGGCAGGTGGTCGCCCTCGTAGGGGCCCTCGGGCAGCAGTTCGCGGTAGTCGGCGCCGCCGGTGCCGGCCAGCCACTGCTGGACGTAGCTGGGGCCCTGGGTGATGAAGGGCGCGAACTGCCGCTCGAAGGTGTGCCGGAGGTCGGCCGAGGTGATCGGCGTGCCGTCGTTGAAGAAGATGTCTTCCTTGAGGGTGTACGTCCAGGTGCGGCCGTCGTCGGAGACCGTGCCCGAGTCGGTGGCCAGGTCGCCGACCACCGTGTAGTTGCCCTCGTTGTCGAGCCGCACGTAGGTGAGGCCGCGGTGGATCAGGCGGGCGAGGTTGGACTCGTGGGAGACGTAGATCTGGGCCGGGTCCAGGTGGTCGGGCGAGGTCTGCTGGAGCACCTGGACGGTGCCGCCCGGGGTGGCGCCCGGCACTTCCTCGGCGGGCCCGGTGGACGCCTCGGCGTCGCCGAAGGAGATGGCCGCCGACGTCTCGGGCGCGGCGGTGTCCTCGCCGCCCTCCCCGTCGGGGCCGCCGCCTCCACCGCTGCTGCAGGCGCTGAGGACCAGTGCCCCCGTGATGGCCAGGGAGACTGCGGCGACGCGTGCTCTGCGTGGTGCTCTGGTGCTCATCGGTACGTTCCCACCTGCCCGTTCGTTGGTCGGCTGTACGAGGCTGTACGAGGCTGCTAGCGCACGGTCTTGGGGTCGAACGCGTCCCTGACCGAATCCCCCAGGAGGTTGAAGGCGACCACGAAGATCACCATGGCGACCCCGGGGAAGAACATGTAGGTGATGTCGCTGCGGTAGACCTCGGCCGCCAGGGAGAACATCCGGCCCCAGTCGGGGGTCGGCTCGGTCAGCCCCACGCCGAGGAAGGAGAGGGCGGCGGCCGTCGTCACGAAGTTGGGCAGCATGTAGGTCGACTGCACCAGCATCGGGGACACCACGTTGGGCAGCAGTTCCCTGCGGATGATCCGCCAGGGGGAGGCGCCGCTGACCCGGGCGGCCTCGATGAACTCGCGTTCCCGCAGGGCCAGGGTGGCGCCGCGCAGGATGCGGCCCAGGGTCATCCAGCCGAGGGCCCAGAGCACCAGGATGATGGAGACCACCTTGACGTAGGTGGGGGTCTCCTCCCGTGGATCCACGAAGAGGGTGGCGATGATCGGCAGGAAGGCCACGAAGAACAGTTGCTGCGGAAAGGCCATCAGCAGGTCGATGCCGCGGCTGATGAAAAAGTCCCAGCGGCCGCCGAGATAGCCGGCGGCGATACCGAGGAGGATCGCGGTGACGACGGCGAGCACGGTCACCGCGAGGGCGATGAGCAGCGAGGTGCGTATTCCGTAGAGCAGCGTCGTCAACACGTCCCGGCCGGTGAACGGCTCGATGCCGAACCAGAATTCACCGTCCATGCCGCCGTTGGGCTTGACGGGATAGCCGTACTGGTTGAGCAGGCCCGGATCTAATTGTCCGTACCTGGTGTAGGGGTCCTTGCCGTAGAGCGCGGAGATCACCGGGGCGAGCAGGCCGAGCGCGAAGAACGTCACCACGACGCAGGCGGATATGACGCCGACCCGGTCGCGCCGGAAACGACGCCACATCAGCTGCCCCGGCGAACGCCCTACCAGTTCGGCCTCGACGGCCTCGGTTTGGCTGGACATCAAGTCCCCCCGACTGTGGTCGCATGACGCGATGCGTGTAGAGCGGGACTGTGGCAAGGCACCGACTTACCCGTCAAGAGGTAGCAGTGGTATCAACCTATGATGGTCGAATGGTGAGCCGAGGTTATGCGGATTGACGCAGAATCGTGCTTGACGGGGTCGGATGCTTTCGGAAATGTGCAGACAAACAGGGACCCCGGCGTGTTAACAAGGCGGCAACCTGCCAGACGCCACACCGATATGCGAACGTCCCACACTGATGCGGTACGGCCGTGCGGGTGCCGTAGACCGGGGCGGTGCGGCCGAGAGTCCACCGCCCCGGTTGCACGACCCGGCCCCGACTAGCCCTCCGCCGCGTAGTGACAGGCGGACTCGTGGCGCGCCGAGTCCGTCGCTGCCGCGAATGCCAGAGGCACGGCCAGCGGCGGTGCCGACTCCGCACACCGCTCCCCCGCCTTCCAACAACGCGTCCTGAAACGGCATCCTGACGGCGGATCGGCCGGCGACGGCACGTCTCCCACCAGAATGATCCGCTCGTCGCGCCGGCTCGCGCCGGGATCCGGCGTCGGAACCGCGGAGAGCAACGCCTGGGTGTAGGGATGCGTGGGGTGTTCGTAGATTTCCCGATCAGAACCGATTTCCACGATCTTTCCCAGGTACATCACCGCGACCCGGTCCGAGATATGACGCACCACCGAAAGGTCGTGGGCGATGAACACATAGGAGAGGCCGAACTCCTGCTGGAGCCGCCTCATCAGGTTGATCACCTGCGCCTGCACCGAGACGTCGAGCGCCGACACCGGCTCGTCGGCCACGATGATCTCCGGGTTGAGGGCGAGCCCGCGCGCGATGCCGATGCGCTGCCGCTGCCCGCCGGAGAACTGGTGCGGATACCGGTTCAGATACTCGGGATTGAGCCCGACCACGTCGAGCAGATCCCGCACCCGGCGCCGCCGGTCGCCCTTGGGCGCGACCTCGGGATGGATCTCGAAGGGCTCTCCGACGATATCCCCCACCGTCATCCGCGGATTCAACGAGGTATAGGGGTCCTGGAACACCATCTGGATGTTCCGGCGCACCGCCCGCAGCGCCCGCGCCGACAGCGTGGCGACGTCCTCGCCGCGGTAGCGGATCTCGCCGGCCGTGGGCCGCTCCAGGCTGACCAGCAGCCGCGCCACCGTGGACTTCCCGCACCCCGACTCCCCCACGATCCCCAGCGTCTCCCCGGCGCGCAGGTCGAACGAGACCCCGTCGACGGCGCGCACCGCGCCGACCTGACGCCTGATCAACGCGCCCCGGGTCAGCGGGAAGTGCTTGACCAGGTTCCGCACCTGGAGGATCGGCTCGTTCCGGCCCCACGGCTCAACCACCGACCGTCTCCTTCCAGAAGTGGCAGGCGCTCGTCCTGCCGGCCGCGTCCGCGGCCGGCTCGGCCGCCATCCGCACCTGGTAGAGCGGCGGCACCGGGTCGGCCCGGCACATCTCGCGGGCCACCGGGCAGCGCGGGTGGAACGCGCAGCCGCTCGGCACTCGCGACGGGCTGGGCGGCAGCCCCCGGATCGCGGCCAGCTCCCGGCCCTTCCGGTCGAGCCGCGGCACCGACTCGAGCAGCCCCCGGGTGTACTGGTGCGCCGGCCTGCGGTACAGCTCGCGCACCGGCGCCTGCTCCACGATCCGACCGGCGTACATCACCGCGATCCGGTCGGCGACGTCGGCGACCACGCCCAGGTCGTGGGTGATCAGGATGAGCCCCATCCGGTACTCGCGCCGCAGCTCGGCCAGCAGGTCCATCACCTGCGCCTGCACCGTCACGTCCAGCGCGGTGGTCGGCTCGTCCGCGATGATCAGCTCGGGCTCCAGGGCCAGCGCCATGGCGATCATGACGCGCTGCCGCATGCCGCCCGAGAACTGGTGCGGGTAGTCGCCGGCCCGCCGTGCCGCCGCCGGGATGCCGACCCGGTCCATCAGCCCCACGGCCCGGGCCGCCGACTCCCGGCGCGACATGCCGCGGTGCACCCGGAACATCTCGGCCAGCTGGAATCCCACGGTCAGCACCGGGTTGAGGGCGGAGAGCGCGTCCTGGAAGATCATCGCCATCCGCTCGCCCCGGATCCGCCGGCGCTCCTCGGCGGAGAGGGTGAGCAGGTCCCGCCCCTGGAACAGCACCCGTCCACCGGTGATCCGGCCCGGCGGGCTGTCCAGGATGCCCATCACGGCCTGCGCCGTCACCGACTTGCCCGATCCGGACTCGCCGAGCACCGCCAGCGTCTCGCCGGCCGCCAGCGCGAGGCCGACCCCGTCCACCGCCCTGACCACCCCGTCGCGGGTGTCGAACTCCACGCTCAGGTCCTGGACTTCGAGCAGCATGGGCATCCGAGCCCCTTTCGACGGTGGGGGCGTCAGCGGAGCTTGGGATCGAGGGCGTCCCGGACCGCGTCGCCGAGCATGATGAAGGCCAGCACGGTGACGCTGAGCGCGGCGGCCGGGTAGAAGAGGATGTGCGGGGCGTTGCGGAACTGCATGCCGTCGGAGGCGGCCGAGATGTCCACGCCCCACGAGACGCTGGGTGGCTTGAGGCCGACCCCGAGGTAGCTGAGCGTGGCCTCCAGCGCGATGAACGTGCCGAGCATGATCGTCGCCATCACGATGACGGGCGCGATCGCGTTGGGCAGGATGTGCCGCAACAGCACCCGGGGGGTGCCGGCGCCCAGCGCCCTGGCGGCCTGCACGTAGTCGTGCTCCTTGGCGGTGAGCACCGCGCCGCGGGCGATCCTGGCGATCTGCGGCCAGCTGAGCGCGGCGATCACCACGACCACCGGCCAGATGCCGGTGAGCGTGACCATGGAGAGGAAGACGATCGCGCCGAGCACCATCGGGATGCCGAAGAAGACGTCCGTGAGCCGGGAGAGCAGCCCGTCCCAGAAGCCGCCGAAGAAGCCGGCGAGGCCGCCGACCACCGTGCCGAGGACGGCCACGCCCAGGGTGGCGCAGACGCCGACCGCGATCGAGGCGCGGGCGCCGTACACGGTGCGGGTGTACACGTCGCAGCCCTGGGTGTCGAAGCCGAACCAGTGCCCGGCGCTCGGGCCCTGGAGGGAGCGGCCGAGCTCGCAGCGCTGCGGGTCCTGGCCGGCGATCAGCCCCGGCCACAGCGCGATGACCAGGAGGAAGAGGATCAGCAGCGCCGAGACGACGAAGACCGGGTTGCGGCGCAGGTCGTGCCAGGCGTCCGTCCACAGGCCCCGGGCCTCGCCCGCCGGCGCCGAGGCCTCCGGCCCGGAGGCCGCCGTCGGCGGCGGCGGAGCCGCCGGCCCAGGCGCCGTCGGCGAGTCCGGCTGCCGACCCCCCGGCGGCACGGCGCCGTCACCGGCCGAAGCCGGCACCGGCGTCGGGCCGGACGCCCCGGCCCCGGCCAGCACCGGCGACGACGGGTCGGACGCGCCAGCCCCGGCCGGCACCGGCCGCGCCGACGCCGGCGAGGCCGCCGGCCCGGGCGCCGTCGGCGACGCCGCATCGTCGTCGCGCCCGCCCGCCGCAGACGTCGGCGACAGGTCGTCCGGCGACGACGGGTCGGACGCACCGGCCTCGACCGGCGGCACCACACCGTCACCGTCGGGCCCGCCCGCCGCAGGCGACGGCACCACACCATCGCCGTCGGGCCCGCCCGCCGCAGGCGACGGCACCGGCCGCGCCGACGCCGGCCCGGGCGCCGTCGGCGACGCCGCATCGTCGTCGGGCCTGCCCGCCGCAGGCGACGGCGGCGGGTCGGAGGCTGCGGGCCCGACCGGCAGGTCATCAGGCATAGCGGATCCTCGGGTCGAGCACGGCGTAGAGGATGTCGACGAACAGGTTGGCCAGCAGGAAGATCAGCACCAGCACCACCACGAAGCCGACCACCGTCGCCGAGTTCTGCCGCAGGACTCCCTGGTAGAGCTGGAAGCCGACGCCCTGGATGTTGAAGATCCGCTCGGTGACGATGGCGCCGGCCATCAGCGTGCCGATGTCCGCGCCGAGGTAGGTGACCACCGGGATCAGCGAGTTGCGCAGCAGGTGGCGGACCGTCACCCGGCGGCGTGGCAGGCCCTTGGCGACGGCGGTGCGGATGTAGTCGGCGCGGGCGTTCTCGGCGACGGAGGTCCTGGTCAGCCGGGTGACGTAGGCGAGCGACACCAGGGAGAGGATCAGCCCGGGCAGCAGCAGCTCACGGACCGTGGGGTCGGGGCTGACGGCCGGGCTGACCCAGCCGAGCCGGACCCCGAACAGGTACTGGGCCGTGGTGCCGAGCACGAAGGTGGGCACGGCGATCACGCCCAGCGTGAGCATCAGCACCGAGGTGTCGAGCGATCGGCCGCGCCGTAGCCCGGTGACGACGCCGAGGGCGATGCCGAGGATCATTTCGAGCACCAGGGCGATCACCATCAGCCGGAAGCTGATCGGAAACGCCCGGCCCATCAGGTCGGTGACGGGCTCTCCGTTGAACGCGGTGCCGAAGTCGCCGGAGAAGATCTGCCCCATGTAGAGCACGTACTGCCGCCACACGGGCTCGTCGAGGTGGAACTCGGCGCGCAGCGCGGCGGCGGTGGCCGGGTCGGGGCCGCGGTCGCCGAAGAGCGCGGTGACCGGGTCGCCGAGCGCGTAGACCATCACGAAGATCAGGAAGGTGGCGCCGAGGAACACCGGCACCATCTGCGCCAGGCGTCTCACCAGGTAGCGGGCCATGGCGCCTCAGCTCACCCGGATGTCGGTGAAGACCGGCACCGAGAAGGGGTTGAGCCGGACGTCGCTGACCCGCTCCGAGTGTCCCGCCGTGCCGTTCTGGTACCAGAGCGGGATGGCGGGCAGGTCGCGCACCAGTACGCCCTGGGCGTCCTGGAAGGCCCGGACCGCCCCGGCCTCGTCGGCGCTGGCGTTCGCCCGGTCCACCGCCTCGTCGAACTCGTCGCTCCGGTAGCCGGAGTCGTTGGAGGAGGCGTCGGTGTAGTAGATCGGTTGAAGGAAGTTCTGGATCAACGGGTAGTCCATCTGCCAACCGGACCGGAACATTCCGGTCATCTTCCGGTCGCCGACCCGGTTGCGGAAGTCGGCGAAGGTGGGCACCGGTTCGACGGTGCAGGCGTCCGTGTCGTCCAGGGCGTTGTTGATGCTGTTGCAGACGGCGTCCATCCACTGCCGGTGGGAGCCGGTGTCGACGTTGGAGGTCAGGGTGACCCGGCCGCCCGGCAGGCCACCCGCCTCCTCGATCAACTCGCTGGCCCGGTCCGGGTGGTACTCGCAGACCTCCCCGCAGAGGCCCTTCTGCCAGCCGCCCTCGGCACCGAGCACCGGCGAGGTGTAGTCGGAGGCCGGGGTGCGGGTGTCGTGGTAGATCCGGTTGGTGATGGCCTCGCGGTCGATGGCCATGGAGAGGCCGCGGCGCAGCTTCGCGCCGTCCTCGCCCCGCCAGTCGTCGTGGTAGAGCGGGAAGGCGACGGCCTGGATGATCCCGGCCGGCTGGTTCAGGTAGCGGTCGCCGAGATCGCGCTGGGCGTTGGCCAGTTGGGCCGCCGGCACGTCGTCGACCAGATCGAGGTTGCCCGCCTGGAGATCGGTGTAGGCCGTGTTGCTGTCGGTGTAGACGCGCAGTTCGACGCCCTTGTTCCTGGCCCGGTCGGCGCCGGCGTAGTCCTCGTGGCGGACCAGCCTCATCGACTGGTTCTTGCGGTACGAGTCGATCCGGTAGGGGCCGTTGCCGACCGGCTTGGCCAGCCAGGCGTCGTGGTCCTCGAAGAAGGAGCGGGGCAGCGGCGCGTAGGCGGCGTAGCCGAGGGTGTCGGGCCAGAGCGAGAAGGGCTCGCTGAGCCGGACGGTGAAGGTGCGGTCGTCCACCAGCCGCAGCCCGCCGAGGGTGTCGGCGGTCGGCTTGTCGCCCTCCTCCGACGGGTGGACCTCGTCGTAGCCGTCGATGAACTGGAAGAAGTAGCTGGCGACCTGGGCGTTGTCGACGTGGGCACCGTAGTTCCAGGCGTCCACGTAGCTGCGCGCGGTCACCGGGGTGCCGTCGCTGAAGGTCCAGCCGTCCTTGATCGTGACGGTGAAGTTCCGCTGGTCGGTGGTGGTGATCGACTCGGCCATGGCGTCCTCGGCGCGGCCGGTCTCGGGGTTGTAGCGCTTGAGGCCCCGGAAGATCATGTCGAGGACCTTGCCGCCCTGTACCTCGTTGGTGTTGGCCGGCTCGAGCGGGTGCTGCGGGTCGCCCCAGGAGGCCCTGACCACCCCGTCGGGCCCCTCCCCCGAGCCGTACCCGCCGCCGCAGGCCGGGCCGGCCACCGCGGCGGCGAGGACGAGGGCGCCGGCCAGCCCGCGGTTCCGGCGGGTCGTTCCGAGCATGGGACGCCTCCTCGACCGCGGGTATCGACGGGTATCACTGGATATCGACAGGTACCGTCAGGCTCCGACGAATATCGGGGCACGACCGGCAAACCGCATTCGAGCACATAAGATCATTTGCTCTCGCTATAAGTCGCCTTTTCTGTCCTGATCCATGCGAAGAGTTGCCCAGAACCCCCCATTTGCCGGACGCCGCGAATGGGTATCTACCGAGCATGCGCAGCGGGTTAATCGTTATACCGATGGTTCTCCTCACCGCGACCGCCACCCTGCTCGGCTGCACCTCACCGGGGAACAGCGGGCAGAGCCGAAACGACGACCGCGAGGGCGTCGAGACACCGCCGCCCTCCCTCGACCCCACGCCCGAGCCGTCGGCGGTGCCGCCCGACGTGCCCTCGGGCACCGAGCTGCCAGGGCAGGCGTTCTCGCTCCGCTTCGTCGACGAGGCGAACGCCTTCGCGCTGGTCACCGAGTGCGCCGCCGACGCCGCGGGGGCGGAGGCCGAGCGCGCCGATCGGTGCGCCTACCGGGTCGCCGTCCTGGAGGACGGCGCCGGCTGGGCCGTACGCGATTCCCCGATCCCGGCCGGCGACAGCCGCGACGTGCCGCACTCCCTGGAGGCGGCCGGCCCCGGCGTCGCCCGGATCTCCGCCGTCCTCGACGACGGCGTCGAGCGGCACTGGGTCACCACGGACGGCGCCCGCAGCTGGCAGCCGGCCGCGAGCACGAACGCCGCGGGCACGGTCGAGGAGATCCCCGACGGGGCGATCCTCACGGCCGACGAGGACGGGCTGGAGGTGCTGATGCCGGACTCCGGCGAGTACCGGCGGCTGGCCGGGCAGCCCGCGCTGAACAACCTGGGCTGGCCCGGCATCCTCCCGGACGGCGCGTTCTGGACCTCGGGCGTCGACCCGGCCACCGGCCACCGGGCCGTGGTCGTCAGCCACGACCGCGGCCGCAGCTGGGACCGGCTGCCGCTGCCGACGACCGCCGGCGTCACCTCACAGACCCTGGCCGCCGGGCCCGACGTGCTGTACGTCTTCGAGAGCGGCACGGCCAGGGCCGGCGAGGGCACCGGCGTCCTGGCCGTCCACCGCAGCACGGACGGCGGCGCGACCTGGGACCCCGTCTGGACGTACCCCCCGGGCACCACCCCGCGCACCGTCCTCGGCACCCCGATCGCGGCGTCCGACGGCAGCCTGTTGATGTACGCGTCCGACGCCATCTACCGCAGCGAGAACGACGGCCAGGACTGGACCATCAGCCGCCCCGGCTCACCGCCGGAACGCCCCGAGGTCACCCCCGCCGGCTACCTGCTGACCGACCTCACCAACCCCGGCCACTACCGCGTCTCGACCGACGGCTTCACCTGGCGCACCGTCATCCTGGGCAGCGGCCGCGGCTGACCCGCGCGCCGCGTGACCCCCGGGCTCAGCTGGCCGCGCCGGGGGACAGCGCGTGGGCGATGGCGACCTGGACCGGGTCGAGGGCGGGCTTGCCGTCCTCGACGTCCCAGAGGCTGTTCTGCAGGACGCGGCCCAGCGTCCAGCCGACGGCACGGTCGCGGTCCAGGTCGAGGGCCTCGGTCAGCAGGTCGAAGCGGTAGCGGACGGCGCGGGCGACGTCGCCGCCGGCGACGACCTCGTCCCAGCGGTTGTCCAGGGCCGGCAGCAGGTCGAACCCCGGGTCGCCGGCGAGCGGTTCGGGGTCGATGGCCAGCCACGGCTCGCGCTCGGCGGCCAGCACGTTGTCGTAGTGCAGGTCCCAGTGGAGCAGCCGGTCGCCCGCCTCGCCGACGAGCTCGGCGACGGCGGCCGCGCAGTGCCGCACCAGCGCCCGCTCGGCCGGGTCGGCGAGCGCCGCCGCGGCCGCCGGGCTCTGGTCGAGCATGTCGGTCGCGATGTCGGCCAGCCGGCGGACGCCGGGCGGCGCCGGCACCGCGGTCAGCCGGGCCAGCAGCCCGGCGATGATCCGCAGGGCCTCGCGGTCGTCGGGCACGGCGGAGAGCGGCCGGGCGGCGTCGAGTCGTTCGAGGAGCTGGCAGCTGCTCGGCTCGTCGTGTTCGAGCAGCCGGACGATGCCGGCGCCGTCCCAGACGCGCAGGCCGGCCGCGGCGCCGGCGGTCTCGGCGCGGAGCTGTTGCAGCTTGAGCACGGCCGGCGTGCCGTCGGCGCGCCGCACCGGCAGCACGAGCGAGGCCATGCCGAACGCGGAGGCACCGTCGGGCCGCAGGTCCCAGCGGTCGAGCAACTCGGCGCCGAGCCGCGGCAGTTCGGCGAGCCAGGCCCGCTCCTCCGCGCCGTGGGCGCCGTAGGACGCGGCGAACGCGCCGGGGACGTCGATGGAGGTCGACGTGGTCATGGAAAGGGCTCCTTCGTGGGTCGTGGATCGAGAGACGCGACGAACGAAGGAGTCACGGCGGCGCCCGGGGTCGTCCGGGCAGGCATCACATCATCGGCCCCACCCTAACCCGCCGGCCGAACCGGGCGGTCCGGCGTCTGGGCCAGGAGGTAGCGGTCCGGTTCGGCCACCGGGCGGAGCAGGGTGAACGTCAGCCGGCCGGTGCCGGTCACGGTCGCCGTCGTCGGGGGGAAGTCCCCTACCGCGCGACACTGCCACCAGGGGGCGACGTCGGGGCGTTCGGCGGCGAGCAGCCGCGTGATCCCGGCCGTCCTCGGGTGCCCGGGCGCGTGCCCGGTGGCCGCTCGGAAGTGTTCGAAGAGCCCCCGCAGCAGCGGCTCCGCGTCGGCGGCCGGCATCCGGTCGCGGGCCGCCGCCAGGAGCAGCAGCAGGTTCCGGCGGTCGGCCGGCACCGCCGCCGGGTCGCCCCAGAGCCGGCGGTGGGCCGCGTTCCAGGCCAGGATGTCGAACCGTTCGTCGAGCACCAGCGCCGCGGTGTCCGGCCAGCCGTCGATCAGTGCCCGCGTCGCGGGGGCCACGGCCCGGCTCTCGCCCGCCGGCTCCGCGGGGCGGAAGCCCGCCAGCGCGAGCGCGTGCCGGTGCGCGGCCGACGGCATCCGCAGCGCCCGGCAGACCGCGTCGACGACCTGCCGCGAGACGGCCACCCGCCCCTGTTCGAGCCAGGTGTACCAAGCCAGGCTCACCCCGGCGAGCGCGGCCACCTCCTCCCGCCGCAGCCCGGGGGCCCGGCGCCGGCCGCCGCCGGGGAGCCCGACCTGCTCCGGGCTGACCAGCGCGCGGTGCGCCCGCAGGTGGGCGCCCAACTCACGGCGCAGCGCGTCGGCCTCCATGCCGACGATCCTATGAGTCCCACTCACCCCATGAACGGTGGCCTTCCGGCCCACCCCCCGGCCGGCGAGGCTGCCCGCATGACCGAAGAACTGTTCTGGCGCACCCGCAACGACTCGTCCGGCCTCGCCGACCCCCGCGTGTTCGTGCGGGTCTTCCTCGCACCCGGCCGGCTGGAGGCCGCCGTCCCCTTCTACGAGCGGATCCAGGGCGTGCCGGCCGACGGCCGCTTCTCGTTCCGGACGCTGCGGCTCGCCATGGTCGGCGCGTTCCTGCTGATCGAGGGCTCGACCGAGGACCTGCGCCCGTTCCGCGACACCGCGGGGACGCTGCTGGTGGACGACGTCCGGCCCTACCACGACCGGCTGGTGGCCGCCGGCGCGGAGATCTGGCAGCCGCTTCAGCCCGTCCCGACCGGTGCCGGCTTCTCCGCCCGCCACCCGGACGGAACCAGTGTCGAATACGTCCACCACCGGCCTCGTCCCGACGGCGCCTGACGTTCCGTCTGGTAGCCGTGTCCCACCGGGAATGACGTCCTCGGTCGCCGTGTTCCGGTGACCGAGGACGCCGACGACGACGCGGAGAGGGACACGATGCCACTCAAGGGTGAGTACGAGCCGAGCACGGAACAGTCAGTGCGTGAGCAGGTGGAGCGGTACGAGAGCTCGGCTGGCGCGGAGGCCACGACGCTGGGGTTCCGCGGGGTGAACGACCCGGCCCTGCGCGACCTGCCGGTCGTCGTCCTGACCACCCTGGGCGCGCGGAGCGGCCGGATCCGCAAGACCCCGCTGATGCGGGTGGAACACGACGGGTCCTACGTCGTCGTCGCCTCGCTGGGCGGCGCCCCCAAGCATCCGGTCTGGTACTACAACGTGGTGGCCGACCCCCGGGTCGAGCTCCAGGACGGCCCGGTGCGGCAGGACATGCTGGCCCGCGAGGTCACCGGGGACGAGAAGGCCGTGTGGTGGGAGCGCGCCGTCGAGGCGTACCCGCCCTACGCGGACTACCAGACGAAGACGGACCGGCAGATCCCGGTCTTCGTCCTGGAGCCGGCGCCCGAGGAGCACTGAGACCCGCGGGCGGCCTTCGGTGTCAGTGCCGGGTGCGACACTGCACGACGTGATCGAACCGAACCCGAAGGCGGATCTCGTCCGCTACCTGCAGTCCGCCCGCGACGCCCTGTTGTGGAAGCTCGAAGGTCTCTCCGAGTACGACGCCCGCCGCCCCCTGACCCCCACGGGCACCAACCTGTTGGGCCTGGTCAAGCACGCCGCCGGGGTGGAGATCGGCTACTTCGGCGAGACCTTCGACCGCCCGTACTTCGTCGAGGAGCCGCCGCCCGCCTGGTACGGGGAGGACGCCGACTTCAACGCCGACATGTGGGCCACGCCCGAGGAGTCCCGCGAGGAGATCGTCGGCCTCTACCGGCGCGCGTGGCAGCACGCGGACGCCACGATCGAGGCGCTGCCGCTCGACGCCGTCGGCCACGTCCCGTGGTGGCCCGAGGAGCGGCGGGCGGTCACGCTGCACCGGGTCCTGGTGCACGTGATCAGCGACATCACGCGCCATGCCGGCCACGCGGACATCGTCCGGGAGCTGATAGACGGCACGGCGGGCCTCACCAAGGGCAACGAGAACCTGCCGCCGGGCGACCGGGCGGCCTGGGAGGCGTACCGCGGTCGCGTCGAGGAGGGGGCCCGCCGGGCCGGCGGGAGCTGAGGGCACACGGTCAGAGGCTGGTGAGCAGGCCGTCGAGCGGCGCCGGCACCCCGTCGGGGTCGAGGGCCTCCACCAGCACGCGGCCGTAGCGGATCTTGCGCCCCTTCTTGGTGCCGAGGAAGCGCCGCAGCTGCCGCTGCGCGGTGCGGTCCCGCTGCGCCGGCTGGCGCAGGAAGGTCTCCAGGGCGCGCAGGTCGCCCTCCGCCCGCACCAGCTCCGTCACCCGGTCCTGGCCGAGCGCACGGATCAGCTCGTCCTCCAGGTCGGCCGCGCAGACGAAGAAGCCACGCGGCGCCGCACCGGCCCGCTCCCAGCCCCGGGCGTAGTAGCCGCGCTCCGCCTCGTCGCACAGCCCCGTGAGGCGCAGCCCGAGGCCGGCCGGCCCGAGCAGGCCGGCGAAGCGCCCGACGCTCATCGCGCCGCCCATCGGCAGGACGCAGACCCCCTCGGCCGCCAGATCCCGGCCACGGCGCTCGGCCAGCGCGTCGAGCGCCGCGACATCGCTCGGTCCTTCGAGCAGCACGACCGCCCGGACCGACAGCCGCGCGGCCAGCTCGCGCGCGGGCTCGCCCGGGCCCCCGGCCGCCCACCCGATGACCGCCTCCCGGAACGCCCCCATCTCAGCCATGGCACGAGTCTCCGCCGCTTCCGCCCCACGGGGTAGGGATTTTCCGCCGACCGAGGGCATCCGCGAGGGTTGCCTTCGTGTGCGCTCCAACCCCTAGCGTCCACGGGTATGGAAAGCACCACGCACACCAGGGCACTGGGCCGCAGCGGCATCGAGGTGAGCGCCCTCGGCTTCGGCTGCTGGGCCATCGGCGGCGAGTGGCAGTCCACCGACGGACAACCGCTCGGCTGGGGCCGGGTCGACGACGACGAGTCGGTGCGGGCGGTCCGGCGCGCCCTCGACCTCGGCGTCACCTTCTTCGACACCGCCGACGCGTACGGCACCGGCCACAGCGAGCGGCTGCTCGGCCGCGCGCTCGGCAAGCACCGCGCCGATGTCGTCATCGCCACGAAGTGGGGCAACCTCTTCGACGAGCGGACCAGGACCAGGACCGGGCAGGACGACTCCCCGGAGCACGCCCGCCGCGCCCTCACCGCTTCGCTGCGGCGCCTCGGCACGGACCACGTCGACCTGTACCAGCTCCACATCTCCGACGCCGACCCCGAAAGCGCCGCCCGACTCCGCGACGTCTGCGAGGAGTTCGTCCGCGAGGGCCTGATCCGCGCCTACGCCTGGTCGACGGACGACCCCGCCCGGGCCGCCGTCTTCGCCGAGGGCCCGCACTGCACGGCCGTCCAGCACCGCCTGAACATCCTCCAGGACGCCCCCGAACTCCTCGCCCTCTGCGCGGAGTCGGACCTCGCCAGCATCAACCGCAGCCCGCTCGCCATGGGCCTGCTCACCGGCAAGCACGTCGCCGGGCGCGCCCTGGAGAGCGGGGACATCCGCAACGCGCCGCCCGCGTGGCTGCCGGGCTTCTCGGCGAACGGCGGCGCCGACCCGGCCTGGCTCCAGCGGGTCGACGCGCTGCGGGACATCCTCACGAGCGACGGCCGCACCCTCGCGCAGGGCGCCCTCGCCTGGATCTGGGCCCGCAGCCCACGGACGATCCCCATCCCCGGCTTCCGCACGGTCGTCCAGGCCGAGGAGAACGCGGGCGCGCTCGCGAAGGGCCCGCTGACCGAAACCCAACTGGCCGACGTCGACCTCGTCCTGGGCCGGTGAGCGGGATCGCCGCGGGCAGTCCGTTCAGGATCCCCGCGGACCCGTCTGCTTGAACCGGGCGAAGATCTTGGCGCTGAGTTCCTCGCCCTCGGGGGTGTCGAAACTGGGCTGTTTCGTCTTGTGCGCCCCGCTACCCACCAGGAAGCCGGTGATGGTCACCGTGTACTCGACGCCGTTGACGTGCACCGTGGCGTCGTCCGGATGGACGTCCGGCAGGGTGACCTGATCGTTCCAGTGGTCGCCCACGTTGGGCGTCTCGTCGTGGTTGAAGACCAGCCTGCACTCGTGCAGGAGGTCATGGTCCTGGAAGTACACCTGAAGCTGAAGGGTCAGCGAGAACTTCTCGAAGGAGCCCAGAATGATCGGGTAGTTGTGGTGCGTGAACGTTCCCAGCGGGAAATCGTCCCCTCCGAGTTCCCCACTGGTGCCATGGCCCTCGAAGTCGTAGCCGCTCTGGTTGTCGCCGTCGACGGGATTGCCCCACCTGATCTCGCTTCGGTTTCTGTTGTCATCCCGACGAATCTTGAGGCCCGGCAAGTCGGGAGCGTCCGTCCAGTACGCCTTGGTCGTGAGTAAGCCCATGGACGGAAGCGTTCCCGTGGCGCGGAGGACCGAAGCGGGAAAACGAGACAACGGCGGAGGCCACCTCCCGGGGGAGGTGGCCTCGCTCACGGGTCAGTTGGGGCCTACCTCGACACGAAGGCGACCAGCTCGGCGAATGTCCCGGCCGGCACTATGAGGGCGGCGTGCTCCGGGTCTTTGGAGTCGCGGATGCCGGCCCACGCGGAGCCGAGGCGAGCGACTTCGACGCACTCGTTCTGGGCGTTGCTGGCGCTGCTCTTGAACCAGGTGGCTGCGACAAGGTCTTCCGGGGTGGGGCGGGTCATTGGGTGAACTCCCGTCGGGCGGTGGTCAGCAGGGTGGTGGTTTGCGCGGGCCCGTCAGCCTGCGCGCGCAGTCGGTCGAACATCGCCTTGTAGGCGGTGACATCTTCCGGAGCATCGAGGTAGACGCCCCTGCGGGGCAACTCCAAATAGACCACGGCCATAGTGTTGCGGGGATCGCGCTCGTCGTCCCGGCCGAGGATCAGGAACTGGCCGGGTACGGCCGGCGGCCCCGAGCGAAACGGTAGGACCTGGATGTCAATGGACGGCAGTCGCGCGACCTCGTGCAGGTGGGCGATCTGTTCGGCCATGATCTGCTCGTCCCCCACCAAGCGCCGGAGCAGGGCCTCGTCCAGGATCGCCCACAGGCTCAGCCCTTTGGAGAGCCGCTCCTGCCGTCGCATGCGGGCGTCGACCTGGTACTCCAGGGCTTCGCCGTCGACGCCCTGCCCACGAAGTACGGCGGTGGCGTAGGCCCGAGTCTGAAGCAGCCCGGGGATAACGGTGTTGGCCACGATGCGTTCATAGGCGGCCATGTCCTCGAACGAGACGAGCGGGTCAAGCCACGGCGGCACCGCCGGGTTGCCGACCCACCAGCCAGCCTTGAGGTCGCGGGCCATCGCGATCAAGGCATCGCGCTCTTCGACGGTGGCGTCGCATGCCTCGGCGATCCCTTTGACCGTGGCCCACTTGACGGCGCGCCGGTCCTGCCATTCCTCGTACCGACTGACCGTTGCCTTGGAGCATCCGGCGCGCTCGGCGACCTGAACCTGGGTGAGTCCCGCGCGCTCGCGCAGGGCGACCAGACCGCGCGCGATCTGCATGCGTCCCGCCGGCCCAACCGGTGTCTGAGTCACGTGCTTCCCCTCCTCACTCCACCCCCGTCGATCAAGTGCCGAGCGTACGCGGTGCGTTACGTGGGAGTCGTCGCCGGTAACCCGAAAGAGTGAGACTCCAAGAAAGTGACTTCTACTCATCGAAATTTCCGCCATCCTGGCGCCATCCACGACGTGCAACGGCGGGAGGCGGCCATGGCCGCAGGCATCACGATGAGCACCTACGCGAGCACTCCTGATCTGCTCTCTTTCTTCTTGCGGTTGGGCGACGTCACGGCGGCGATACAGCGGCGGCTCGACCGGCGCGAGTGCGCCCGATGTGGCTCCACGCGCGAGCTGCGGCCCGGCGGCCATGCCTACACCCTCACTCGGGACGGGTGTCTCGGCTGGGCCGTGCGGGTCTGCCACATGTGTCCGCCGGCCGGCCCGGTCGGCGGAGACGTGACGGTGGCCGTCGCCTGGGCGGTGGCGGCCGGGGCGTGCGAAGGGGCCGTTCTCGACGCCTGGGCCTGGCGGCGTGCGGTGTCGGTGCCCGCCGGCCGGGTGTGGGACACGGTCCGCGTCTCCCGTCCGGTGGGGCTGACGGTTCTCTCCCAACTCCCGTACCACGTCGCGGCGATCGGGCCGGTGCTTGAGGTGCCGGCGCGAGAAACGGTGGAGTTCCTGGTCCCGCCGGGCACCGCGGCCGCCTGGCCGTCTCACCGCCGGGAGCTGCGCAACGTGTACTGCGTCGGTCGCGGCGGGAGCAGCAAGCTGCCGGCGCCCGATCTGACCCTGGCGGACGGGCGGCGCGCGTGTTGTGGCCGCCGCTGGCTCAGCCGGCTGGACCCGCAACGCAATCCGACGACGCACGCGGGCGCCCTCCTGGGGTGCCTCCTGGCGGAACTCCGGGACGGGGAGCGGCGATGAACCATGACATCTGCCTGCGGTGGGGAACGCACGAGTTGATCGGTGTGAGGGTCAGGGACTCGACCGGTCGCGTCGGTCGGCTCGATGCCGTGCTCGAGTACGTGGCACGTGGGACCGACCGGATCGTCCGGCGCGAGGCCCATCTGCGTCCGGTCGACGGCAGCGGGTGGGAGTGGACGGCTGAGGCCGACGAGCTGACCCGCGCCAAAGAGGGCGACGGGTGAGGGCCGGACACGCCGCCGCCCGCCCACCCGGGAAC